>JAJPIV010000100.1 GCA_021324595.1 Actinomycetota bacterium
CGTCCAGCACGAGCGGGTCCGGCACCCAGGCGCCGTCCAGCCAGGCGTCCTGCGGCGGGAACCCCGGCTCGTACCCCGTGGTCCGCGCGACCTCGCCGGTCACCAGCACCGAGCCGTCCAGCAGGAAGCTCGGCTGCGCGTCCTCGATCCCCTCGAACCCGGCGTCCTCCAGCGCCCGCTTGCTCACGCTCGGGATCTCCTGCGGCTCCAGCCCGGGCAGGCGGACCCGCCGCCGCCGCCAGAAGTGCGGGTGGATGAGCACCGGCATGCTCGCCCGGCCGAGCGCCCGGGTCAGCCCGTCGATCCCGGTCGTGTGGTCGAAATGCCCGTGGCTGCAGACGATCGCCTCGATCGAGCCGGGGTCGATGTCCAGGCGGCGCATGTTCTGCACCACGCCGTCCGGGCTGACTCCGGCGTCGAAGAGGACGCGGTGCTCGGCATCCCCGGCGCGCACCGTGACCAGCGCCGAGAAGCCGTGCTCGGCGACCAGCGAGTCCAGCGCCTGCCCGTCGGCCATGACCGGGCTCGCGACCGGCCGCCGCGGCGGCCCGGGGCGCCTGGCCGGGCCCTGGTCGGGCATGAACACGTCGGTGACGTTGTCCATCAGGGACACGATCTCGACCGAGTCCACCGGCTGCAGCGGGATCTGCTGCCGCACCTCGACGTCGTGCAGCACGGCGGGCGCGTGCGCGGGCAGGCTGGGGTCCTGGCACACGGCCGCCTCCAGGCACTTGGCGCAGCATTGCTGTATTAATACAGTGGTACTGTAAGCGTCGTGCGGGGCAGCGTCAACCGGCGGCCAGCGCCCGACGCGCGGCCAGACGGGCGCTCGGCCCGCGCCGACCGGACCCGCGCGCGGGTGCTGGAAGCCGCCCGCCGGCTGTTCGCCGCCCGCGGCTACGCGGCGACTAGCATCGAGGCGGTCGCGGCGGCGGCCGGGGTCTCGGCGGAGACGATCTACAAGCGGTTCCGGAACAAGCGCAATCTGCTGCTCGCCGTCCTGGAGGGCCAGGTGGTGCCGGCCGGGCCGCCGCAGGAGTCCGCCACCGGCTTCCTCGCCGCGCCTGGGCTCAGCCGGGTGCGGGCGATGGCCAGCCAGCGCGACCAGGTGCGCGCGCTCGCCGCGTTCTCCCGCTCGGTGCTCCAGCGCGCGGCCCCCCTGCACGCGGTGCTCCGGGCCGCCGCCGCGGCCGACCCCGAGCTCGCTGGCGTGCTGCATGCCGACCACCAGGCGCGGCTGCGCGCCCAGCGCGGGCTCATCGACATGCTGGCCAGCCGCGGCCCGCTGCGCGAGGGCCTGACCCGGGACGAGGCGGCCGGCACCTATTCGGCGCTGGCCAGCCCCGAGCTGTTCACCCTGGTGACGACCGCTCATGGCTGGAGCCCCGAGCGGTACGAGGCCTGGCTGGCCGACACGCTGACCCTGCTTCTGCTGCCGCCGCCGGGCAAGGCCCCGTAGCCCCGCGGCCCGCGGGACGGCCCCTGCCCCAGAGGATCGGCCGCGGATCTGCCAGGCCATCGGCGCCATCAATGGCTGTTCCCTCGGCCAGATGTCCGTCACCAGTCAGGGGTCGGGGTTGGTTGATCATGCTGGCTGGGGTGGCATCCAGGGGTTGCCGTTGAGGGCGTCGCGGATAGCGGCGAGGGGGTGGTGGCCGTGGCTGCGGGCGGTGGTGAGGCAGGAGCGGATGCGGCAGTGGCGCTGGAGGGTGGCGAGGGTGCGCCAGCAGCCGCCGGCCGCCGGTCACCCCCGGCGGCGGGACCGCGGCCGTGACCCGCCCGCACCCGCAGGCGCGGCTCATCATGCGGTACTCGGTCACCGTCAGCGCGGGCGGCGGCATGTCATGCACCTGCACCGCGGACGCGACCCGCCCCGGAGCCCCCGACAGTTCCGCCCCGCATCCGCCGCAGGCACCCGGCTCGACGGCCACGATCTGATCCGGCCGCGCCGGCCAGGCCAGGCTCGCGCCCCCCGGCGCAGCGCCGCCGCCTCGGCCCGCAGCGACCCGACCAGCGCGGCCTGCTCCGCCACCACCGCCAGCAGCTCAGCGACCCGCGCGGCCAGCTCCGCGTTCGAGTCAGCCAGCTCCTCATACGACGGCTGCCCCAAAGGGGGCATCCCGGAACCAAACCATGATCACAAAGTGGACGCCAGCGCCGACACGCCGCAGATCAAAGAGAAGCCTGACTGGTTACAGATGTCCGGTCCGCGTTTGTCGGTCCGTTCCGCTATGGTCATGGCCGTCGCCCTGCGGTCCTGGTGGAGTTGCAATGGCACGGCTCGAAGAGCTTACGAAGGGCGCCCTGGTCCGGGGCATCCTGGGTGAACGGGTCGTCAAGGTGGTTGACGCGGCCTGGCACGGCTCCAGCGCAATCACGCTGATCTACGCCGACGTGGCGACGGGCAGGGTGGACCGGGAACTGCTGTACCGCGACGACGAGCCCAGGCTGAGCGTGGATCAGCCCGGGCCGTCCTGGGACATGAGCGGCGACGGCCGGATGTTCCGGCTCGTGTCCGAGGCCGAGCGGATCTCGCTGGCTTATCTGTTCGATCCGTTCCTGGCGGTTCAAACCTCCAATCTCGACCCGCTGCCGCATCAGATCGAGGCGGTGTACGAGAAGATGCTGCCGCGTCAGCCGCTGCGGTACCTGCTCGCCGACGACCCAGGTGCCGGGAAGACGATCATGGCGGGGCTGTACTGCAAGGAGCTGATGGCGCGAGGCGACGTCGAGCGGTGCCTGGTGATCGCGCCGGGGAGCCTCGTGGGGCAGTGGCAGGACGAGCTGTGGGAGAAATTCGGCCTGTCGTTCGACATCCTGACCCGCGACATGATCGAGGCCACCCGGAGCGGGAACCCGTTTGCCGAGCGGCCGCTGATGATCGCGAGGCTGGACCACCTGGCGCGGAACGAGGAGCTTCGGGCGAAGCTGGAGATCACCGACTGGGACCTGGTGATCGTGGACGAGGCTCACAAGATGTCCGCGCATCTCGTGAACGGCGATGTCAAGGAGACCAAGCGGTACCGGCTCGGCCGCCTCGCCGGCTCGGTGGCCCGGCATCTGCTGCTCATGACAGCGACGCCGCACGCGGGGATCGACGAGGAGTTCCAGCTGTTCCTCGCGCTGCTCGACAGTGACCGCTTCGAGGGCAGGCCGCGGCATGCCGCCAGGTCGGTGGACACCTCCGACCTGATGAGGCGGCTGGTGAAGGAGTCGCTGCTCACGTTCGACGGCACGCCATTGTTCCCTGAACGGCGCGCCTACACGGCCATCTACCCGCTGTCGGACAGCGAGGTGCTGCTCTATAAGCGGGTCACCGAGTACGTCCAGGATGAGATGAACCGCGCCGACCGGCTGCGGGCGGCGGGGGAGGGCAGGCGGGGCGCCATCGTGGGCTTCGCCCTGACGACTCTCCAGCGCCGGCTGGTGTCCTCGCCGGAGGCCATCTACCAGTCGCTCGTCCGGCGGCGCCGGCGGCTGGAGAGCCGCCTCGCCGAGGAGAGGATCCGCAGGCGGGGCGGCGAGATCGCGGCCGCGCTTGGCACGCCGAGGATCCCGGTCGGCTTCAGCGGCCCGGACGACGACTTCGATGCCGATGACCTTCCCGACGGCGAGCTGGAGGACCTGGAGGAGGAGCTGGTTGACGAGGCGTCGGCGGCCAGCACGATCGCAGAGCTTGAGCGCGAGATCGCGACGCTGGCCGACCTGGAGGACCTTGCCCGCCAGCTGCGCGCCTCCGGCGAGGACCGCAAGTGGGAGGAGCTGGCGGGCCTCCTGCAGCGGACCCCCGAGATGTTCATCCCGGGCGGTGGACGGAGGAAGCTGGTCATCTTCAGCGAGCACCGCGACACGCTCAACTACCTGGCCGGCAAGCTGCGTGGCCTGCTCGGCAGCGCCGAGGCGGTCGTCTGCATTCACGGCGGGATGCCGCGGGAGCAGCGCCGCAAGGTTCAGGAAGCCTTCGTCCAGGACAGGCGAGTGCTGGTGCTCGTGGCGACTGACGCGGCCGGCGAGGGCATTAACCTCCAGCGCGCCCATCTGATGATCAACTATGACCTGCCCTGGAACCCGAACCGGATCGAGCAGCGATTCGGGCGGATCCACCGAATCGGGCAGACCGAGGTGTGCCATCTGTGGAACCTGGTCGCCGAGGACACCCGCGAGGGTCAGGTGTTCGCGCGGGTGTTCCAGAAGCTCGAAGAGCAGCGCAGAGCCCTCGGCGACCAGGTCTTCGACGTCCTCGGCGAGGCGTTCCGCGACCGGAGCCTGCGCGACATGCTGATCGAGGCGGTGCGCTATGAAGAGCAGCCCGAGCGGCGGCGCTACCTGGCCACGGTCGTGGACGAGACCATCGGGGAGAGGCTGCGCGACGTCGTGCATGAGCGGGCACTGGTCAGCGACGTGATGACGGCCGCGGACGTCGAGCGCATCCGGGACGAGATGGACCGCGCTGAGCTGCGCCGGCTGCAACCGCAGTTCGTGCAGTCGTTCTTCCTGGCGGCGTTCGAGCACCTCGGCGGGGTCCTTCGCGAGCGCGAGCCCGGGCGCTTTGAGATCACGAGGGTTCCCGCCGAGATGTGCCGGCGCGACCGGCAGGTCGGCACGAGGGCGCCGGTGATGCAGCGATACGAGCGGGTGACGTTCGAGAAGGGCCTCATCACCATGAAGGGCCGGCCGCAGGCTGAATACCTGGCTCCCGGCCACCCGCTGCTCGAGGTAGCGATCGACCTGATCATCGAGCGCCATCGCAATGCCCTGCAGCGGGGGGCCGTGCTGGTCGATGAGAGCGACCACGGCTGCGTGCCGTCCGTGCTGGTCTACCTGAAGCACTCGGTGGTCGATGGCCGGGCCGGCGCGGCGGGCGACCGCCGGGTCGTCTCCGAGCGCTTCGAGTTCGTCACCGTCGGCCCGGACGGGACGGTGCGCGGCGCAGGTTGGGCTCCCTACCTCGACCTCCGCCCGGCGACGCCGGGTGAATTCAGCCTGCTGGCCGACGTCAAGCGCGGTGCCTGGCTGCGCGCCGGCTTGGAGGAAGCCGCGATCGGCTATGGCGTGGAACGCGGCCGGCTGCACCTGGAGGAGGTCCGGCGGAGGTGCCTGGACCGCATCGACCGGACCGCGCGGGCCGTGAGGGCCAGGCTTGAGTCGGAGATCCAGTACTGGGACCACCGGGCCCGCCAGCTCAGAGAACGCGAGGAGGCCGGCAAGCTGCCCAGGAGCGGGATGAACTCCGCGAGGGCGCGCCAGCGGGCAGAGGAGCTGCAGGTGCGGCTGAGGCGCAGGCTTGAGCAGCTGGATGCCGAGCGGCAGCTGTCCTCTCTCCCGCCCGTCGTGGCCGGCGGCGCGCTGGTTGTCCCGGCGGGCTTGCTCGCATCGCTTGGCGGTGCCGACGCCGACGGCATCGCGCGGCGAGCGCAAGACCGCCGCGCCACGGACCGGGCCGCGGTCGAGGCCGTCCTGGAGACTGAGCGGGCCCTGGGCCGCAGCCCCGCCAAGGCGCCTTCCGATCGCCCGGAGTGCGACGTCGAGAGCAGGAGCGCCGACGGCCGCCAGCTGTTCATCAAGGTCAAGGCGAGGGCAGCCGGCTCGGAGACGTTCACCGTCTCCAGGAGCGAGATCGGCGCCGCGCGGAACAAGCCCGATCAGCACATCCTGGCGCTGGTGGAGGCGCCGCCGGGCCGGCAGCCAGCGGTCCGGTACCTGAGGCGGGCCTTCCACGACGTCGCGGGCGTCTCCTTCGACACTGCGGCCGTCAGCCTCCCCTGGCGCCCCTACTTCGACCGGGCCGAGGCACCGTCCTGACGGCCGGTCAGCAGCCGCCCCGCGCCTGCATCACCCCGGCCAGACCTGAACGCGAATGGTGACAAGCAGCAGCATGGACAACCCCCATGGCCCCGCCCGGGAGTTCGCTCGGACCGGCAGCCCCGCCGATGCCACGGTGCCCTCGCCGAGATCCTCGGAAGGCGGATCACCCGCGCATGCCATCGAGCCGGGGCGGCTCCCGCTGAGGCCGGGCGGGGCGAGCCGCGCGCTGGTCTCTGACGCCCGCAGGCTGCAGGGCCAGATCTCCGGCCTGCTCGCCGAGCCCTCCGCGCGGCGCGCGGCCGCGCGGAGGGCCTTCGACGCGGTGCGCGACGCCACCGTCCGCCAGCAGCTGCACGCGATGCCGCTGGAGCGCCTGAAGGAGACCACCGAGGGCCGGCTCAGGCTGGGGATGATCGAACGGGCCGGCTACCGGACGGTGGGCGCAGCCGCGGCCGCCGGGCGGCACCGGCTGGAGCAGCTGAACGGGGTGGGCCCGCAGACCGCGTCGAAGGTGATCGGCGCGGCGCTCCAAGTCCAGCAGGCGCTGCGGCAGACCGTCCGGGTACGGATCGACGCGGACCGCAGGCCGGAGCTTCACGCGAAGCTCCTCGGCGAACTCCGCGCCTTCGACCTGGCCGAGTCATCGGTCGCGCCGCTGCGCGACGGCATGACCGGGCTCAATGGCCGGCTGGACCTGATCATCCCCGATGCCCGCCGCGCTGCCAGCCGGCTGCGGATGTTCTTCTCCAGCCCGCGCCGCCGCGAGGAGGCGCGCGAGGCGCTCAGGCAGCTGGACTTGCTCGTCTCGTCGCCGGAGTACGCGATGGTCCTCGGGCAGGTGGAGAAGGCGCAGGCCATTCTCCGGCAGCCAAGGCCCGGAGCCGCGGAGCTGTGGGAGGACTACGAGAGGCGGCCCATTGCCTACAACGGCCGGCTCATCGAGATCGGCGAGCTGGCGGCCGGCGCCGAGGCCGGCCAGGGCTTCCTGCCTTCCGATGTCGCGTCGCGAGTCCGTGAGCACCCGCTCGACCTGAGCCTGCTGAAGGTCCCGCTGCGCGGCTACCAGGCGTTCGGCGCGAAGTTCGCCCTGGCCCAGGGCAAGACGATCCTCGGCGACGAGATGGGGCTCGGCAAGACCATCGAGGCGCTGGCCGCGATGTGCCACCTCCGTTCCCGCGGCGCCACCCACTTCCTGGTCGTCTGCCCGGCCAGCGTCCTCATCAACTGGGCGTACGAGATCCGCGGGCACAGCGAGTTGCAGTCTTACCGGCTGCACGGCGCCGACCGGGACCTGAACCTCCGGGCCTGGGCTCACCGGGGCGGGGTGGCCGTCACCACCTACGAGTCGCTCCGCTCGCTCCGCAGGCCCGCCGGAGTCCAGCTCGGCATGCTGGTGGCCGACGAGGCCCACTACGTGAAGAACCCGGCCGCCGCGCGGACCAAGGCCGTGCGCTCCTGGGCAGGAGCCACCGACCGGGTCCTGTTCCTCACCGGGACGCCGCTGGAGAACCGCGTCGACGAGTTCCGGTCGCTGGTCGGCCACCTGCGGCCCGACGTGGCCGCCCGCGTCAATTCGGTGGACAGCCTCCTGGGCGCGCCCCGGTTCCGCCAGGCACTCGCGCAGGTCTACCTGCGGCGGAATCAAGAAGACGTGTTGGACGAGCTGCCGCCGCTGATCGAGTCGGAGGAGTGGGTCGAGTTGGAGGGCCCGGCGCTGGCCGCGTACCGGGATGCCGTCGCCTCGGGCAACTTCATGGCCATGCGCCGGGCCGCGTACGCGCCGGCGACCAGGGAAGGATCGGCCAAGCTCGCCCGGCTGGCGGAGATCGCCGAGGAAGCATCGGACAACAACCGGAAGGTGGTCGTCTTCTCCTACTTCCTCGACGTCCTCCAGGCCGCAGGGGCGGTGCTCGGCAATCTCGCGGTCGGCCCGCTGACCGGCAGCATCCCCGCTCAGAAGCGGCAAGGGCTGATCGACGAATTTGCCGCCCGCAAGGGGCCAGCCGTGCTGGTCAGCCAGATCCAGGCAGGCGGGGTGGGGCTGAACATCCAGGCCGCTTCGGTCGTCATACTCGCCGAGCCGCAGTGGAAGCCGACGATCGAGGAGCAGGCGATCGCGCGGTGCCACCGCATGGGCCAGGTCCACTCGGTCGATGTGCACCGGCTCCTGGCGGAGGACAGCGTCGACCGCAGGATGCTGGAGATCCTCGCCGCGAAGTCGGTCCTCATCGACGAGTACGTTCGCCGGAGCGAGCTGAAGGACCTCGCTCCGGACGCCGTCGACGTCTCCGACCTCAGGAAGACCCAGGAAGCGGTCAGCCAGGCGGAGGCCGAGCGCCGGATCGTCGAGGCGGAGCGCAAGCGCCTGCGCCTGGAATCGGAAGGCGCGCCCGGCTGACGCCGGGTGCGGGTCCGCGCCGCGGTGCCCGACGACGCCGGAGCTGCCGCCCTCCCGCCACGACTGCGCGCAGCCCGGCCGCGCACTTCGCCCGAGCCCGTCGCTGCTCCGGGGAACTGGGGGCGGGGATTCGCAGGCCGGGTGCGCACTCGCCAGGCTGCCTGGCCGCCGCGGCGGCCTGCCTGGCGCGCGGGTGGGCCGGCGGGGCGGCGAGGCCGGCTCGGATCAGCCCGCCTGGCGGGGATGGCGCCGGGAGGCTGCCGGCGGCCCGTCCGGCCCTGGGGCCGGCCCGCGGGGCGTTCTACGGTGTCCATGGTCGCCTGCGCAGGCAGGCAGAGGCGCCCGCAGGCCATTGCAGCAAGGGAGAGACGAATGACCGGTGACGGTGCAATGAGCTATGAGGCGAGGATCCGCGAGCTCGGCCTGGAGCTACCGGGGCCGCACCTGCCGCATCCGCCGCTCGTCGGAGCCCTCGTGTGGGCCGGCCGGGCCAGGACCAGCGGCCAGTTGCCCAGGGCGGGCGGCGAGCTGGTCTGCACCGGCCGGCTGGGCGAGGATGTGAGCGAGGCCGACGGCCGCGAGGCCGCCCGGCTCTGCGCGCTCAACGCGCTCTCGGTGCTCCGGCATGAGCTCGGCAGCCTGGACGCCATCGAGCGGGTGCTCTGCGTGCTCGGCTTCATCGCGAGCGCGCCCGGCTTCCGACGGCAGCCGCAGGTGCTGAACGGCGCGAGCGACGTGCTCGCCGAGATCTTCGGCGCTGCCGGAGCGCACACCAGGTCCGCCGTCGGCGTGGCCGCGTTGCCGCACGGTGGCCCGGTTGAGATCGAGCTCGAGGTCGCGCTGCGGCCCGGCTGGACGTGACGGCGGAAGGCGGCCGGCGATCCGAGCCAGCTGGCACGGATCGCCGGCCGTCAGGACAAAGCGGGGCGCACGACGTTGCGCAGCGGCCGGCCCGAGAGATGCCGGGCGGCCTGCTCGGCGGTGAACGCGGGCGCGCGGGCGGCGAACAGGAAGGTGTCACCGCCGATGTGCGGCGTGATGATCACGTTCGGCAACTGCCATTCGGGCCGCTCGGCGGGGAGCGGCTCGATGTCGAGCACGTCGAGGGCGGCGCGCAGCCGCCCGGAGAGCAGCTCGCGGCGCAGGGCGTCGCTGTCGACGATGGCGCCGCGAGCGACATTGACGAGCAACGCCCCGTCAGGCATCGCGCTCAGCACCGATTCGCTGATCAAGCCCCGGGTGGCCGGCGACAGCGCAATGCACGTCACCATCACGTCGGCGGTTACGGCGAGCTCGGGCAGGGCTTCGAGCGGATGCACGTGCTCCCGCGCCGTCCGGGAGACCTTGGTCACCAAGGGGCCGAAGGGGATGAGCCGCTGCTCGATGGCCATGCCCATCGGGCCGTAGCCGACGATCAGGACCCGCTTGCCCTCCAGGGTGTCGGTCCGGGCGTGCTTCCACTCGCGCCGGTCCTGGTGCCGCAGGAACGACGGCAGCTGGCGCAGGCTCGCCAGGATCAGGGTGACGGCGAGGTCGGCCGTTCCTTCTTCGTGGCGCAAGCCCTGTCCGTTGCATAGCGTCACCGCCGGGGGCAGGTGGCCGAGCACGTCATCGACGCCGCTGCTCAGGCTCTGCACGACCGCGAGCCTGGGCAGCTCGCCGATGAGCGCGACGCTGGCGGCGTCGCCCATGTAGGGCAGGCAGTAGAACGTGACGTCGCGCAGCGCGTCCGGGGACGCCTGGCCGTACCGGAGCACGGGCACTCCGGGCACGGCTCGCTCGACGAAGTCGGCGATGCCGTCGGAGTCCGGGAGCAGGAGTGACATGGTGATGCTCCTCGTCAGACCGCCCGGGTGAAGGCGGTGCCCTGGCCGGGAGGCCGCTCCGCCGCGAGCACCCACTCGATCCCGCCCCGGATGTGCTGAAGGTACCTGGCGTCCTCGTAGGCCGCGACGAAGTGGCCGAGCGAGGTGTAGAAGGTGCGCATCGGCGGCTGGTCCCGGCACCAGGCCAGCGGGAGCCGGACGGCGCCGGGCGGGTCTCCCAGCTCCACCGCGAGGAGGATCCGCGCGTCCGGCATCAGGTCCCGGAACAGGTAGAGCTCGTCGTGGAACCGCCACGGCGAGGCCAGGTGCGCGGTCGCCGGGTGATCCCGGTCGACGACGGTGACCGGCAGCTCGCCGGTGATCGGGTGCCCGCTGAACCGGGCGCCCAGGAGCTCGCCCATGGCGGGCCAGCCATAGGCGGCGTCCGAGGCGGAGTGGAGCCCGACGACGCCGAGAGCGCCGGCCCGGGCCCGTTCCTCGATCACCGCCCGCTGCTCGCTCGTCCACGGCGTCTCGCCGATCGTGTACAGGACGAGCAGGCGGGCGGCGCGCAGGTCGGCCGTCGTGAGGTCCCCGGCCCTGGCCGCGTGCCGGAACCCCAGGCCGTTCATGCCGGCGATCTCGGCGACGGCCACGGCGGCGGATCCGAGCGACTGGTGGACCCCGGCCATCAGGTCGCGCTGCGCCTGGTGCCGGTAGGGCGAGACATCGGTGAGGAACAGCAGGTCTGGCATCGGGACTCCTCCGGGAATGGGAACGGGGGGGCGCCCGCGGCGCCCGGAGGCACCGCAGGCGGCCTGGCCGCGTGGCCGGCGGGATGGTCCGGGTGGCTACCGGCTCGCGGAGGCCCAGAGCATGCCGCGCTCAACGATGAGCCGGGCCTCCGGCACGTCGAAGTCGGCCGCCGAGTGGCCCCAGGAGACGTAGAAGATCCGGCCATCGCCCCAGCGCCGGCGCCACGCCGCCGGGATGATCGCCTGCTCGATCCAGGGCGCCTCCTCGGGCCGCCGGAACGTCGTCGTGGCGAGCACCTCCACGGCCGGGTCCACGGCCAGGTAGTACTGCTCGGACACCAGTGAGAACGACGGCCCGATGCCGGCCATGATCGGATCGGCGAGCGCGCCGGGCGCGATGTCGACGGTGTACTCCGCATGGCTCCCGCCGGGATGGGCCAGCCACTGGCCCCCGGTCATGAACTGATAGGGCGGGAGGTGGCGGAAGGCGTCGCAGAGCCCGCCATGCCATCCGGCCAGCCCGGCGCCTGCCAGCACCGCGTCCCGCAGGCCCTGGAACTGGGGCATCGTCAGGTCACCGGTGGTCCAGTTCTGCAGGATCAGCCGGACGGAGGACATCAGCGCGGCGTCCTCGTAGGCGGCCAGGTCGTCCCGCTCGACGACGGCGAAGCCCGCGGACCGCAGGAACGGGATGAACCGCTCCACCGCCTCCCTCGGCTGGTGCCCAGGGTAACCACCCCACACGACTAGCGCATTCTTCCGGGACATTGCGCGGACCGCCTTTCCTGGCAATGGTGAACTAGGTGCTATGGAATTCCGGAAATCAGCCGGGCAGGCGGGGCCAAGCCCCCGGGCCCGCGCCGTAAAACAACCACCCCGCCGTGCGCGCCGGCGCGTCAGGAGCTATTCTTCCGGTATGAGCGAGCACGACACGGATGGCGGCGGGATCGAGTCCGCGGGAAGCGCCCGAGATCGCCTGCTGAATTTTGGCTCGGCGACGCTCGGCGAGTGCGGCGCGCTGATCCTCGATCCCGCGATCAGGCACATGTGGCGGGGCGCGGCATTTTCCGGGCCCGCCTTCACCGTTCGCTGCGCGCCGGGTGACAACCTGGCCATCCACGCGGCCGTGGCGCGCGCGCCCCGGGGTTGCGTCCTGGCGGTGTCCGTCACCGATCAGACCGTCCGGGGCTACTGGGGAGAGGTGCTGACCATCGCGGCGATGACCGCGGGGATCGCCGCCTTCCTGATCGATGGCCACGTGCGCGACATCGCCGCCATCGAATCGCACCGGTTCCCGGTGTTCGCCCGCGGCACCGCCCTGCGGGGGGCGAGCAAGCGCGGCCCAGGGGAGATCGGCGCGGCAGCGGTCGTGGGCGGCGTTCTCGTGCGGACAGGGGACTGGCTGGTCGGCGATGCCGATGGCGTCGTGTGCGTCCCGGCCGCCCGGCTCGGTGAATGCCAGGCCGCGGCGGCTCGCCGGGCCGAGGCGGAGCGGGGCTATCTCCAGCGGATCCGGGCAGGCGAGACGACGGCGCAGCTGCTCGCCCTCGACCTGGGGTCCATCGCCGGGACCTGAGGAGGCCCGGTCCCCGCGAGGCGGCCCCGGTTGGCGTGGAGCGGCGCGCCGCGACCCGTCGCCTGGCCAGCCACGCATGGTCGTCAGTGCGTGGTGTAGTTGATCTGGCCAGCCCCCGGGCAGGCGACGGCGAAGCAGAAGCAGCGGATGGGCGCGTTGTCGCTGATCGCCCTGAGGCTGTGCACCTCATTCGGCGGGATGTAGACAAGGTCTCCCTGGCTGATCTCGCGGCTCTCCTCGCCGATGATCATCGTCCCCTTCCCGTACAGGACGTAGTAGAACTCGTGGGTTGGATGGGTATGCGGATCAACCGCGCCGCCGCCGGTGATCTCGAATTCGTTCACGAGTTCCAGTGAGCTTCCCGCCGTGATCTCTCGCATCGTTCCGGGGGGCATGAGGTACCACACCGGGGTCGTGCCGTTGTGCTCGGCGACGGGCCGCACGGAGTTGATGTTCCGGATGTCCATCATTTGATCCTTACTCTAGCCGGGCCGGTGGTAGCGGGCATATAATTCACGTGATCACCGGAAGTGACAGGGAGGGCGCATGGCACAATTCGCAGGCAGCATCAAGGCCGAGGACTTCGACGCCGGGGCCTGGTCCGAATACGGCTGGGTGCCGGTCCCCGACACCGATTCGCGTGACGGGGAGCACCGGCTGCATTTCGAATGGGCCGACGCCCACGTGAACTTCATCGGGCACGATGCCAGCGAGGTGACCTACACCCCGGAGGGCATCGTGTGCGAGATGCTGTTCCGACATCACACGCACACCCAGGCGCTCATGGTCCTGAACTGCCCGGCGGCCATGGTGGTCGCGGCTCCCGGCACGAAGTTCCGGGGCCCGCAGGACGCGTCCAAGCTTCGCGCGTTCCTGCTCAGGCCGCTGGACGCCTTCGTGCTGCACCGGGGCACCTGGCACTGGGGACCGTTCCCCGTCGGGGCGCCGCGCGTCGAGATGTACAACGTCCAGGGCCTGCGGTACGCCGAGGACAACGACTGCGTGCGGCTCGACCGGGTGGGGGCGAGCGTTCAGGTGCTCACCGGGCGTGCTGATCATTAGGCACCCTCCAGCAGGACCCGGGCGGTGGCGACATCGGTGACCAGGATGTTGATCAGGCCCCCGTGCATGGCCGCCGCCAGCGGCCCGACCTTGCTCGGGCCGCCGGCGGCGGCCACGCGGCTGGGAATCTTCCGGAAGGCGTCCAGCGAGAGCCCGATGATCCGGCCGTTGATGTCGCTGTCGATCTCCTGCCCGCGCGCGTCGAAGAACCGGCCCCCGATGTCGCCGACCATCCCCCGGTCCAGCAGCCCGGCCCACTCCGCGTCCGTGATGTTGGCGCCGTGGCTGAAGTTGATGCGGTCATCGACGCCGCCGATCCCGACGAAGGCGATCGTGGCGGCCGCCGCTCGCTCCAGCGTGCCGGCGATCGCCGGGTCGGCGCGCAGGTGCAGCGCGACCGCGGGATCCTGCACGAGGACCGGCGCGTGGATGTTCTCCGCCTGGCCGCCGAACGCGGCGGCCAGGGCGTCGGTGGCCTGATACGGGTTGCCGCTGCCCTGCCCGCCTGACCGGATCGCGCCGACGAGCGACACGAAGGTCATCGCCGCTGGCCGGGGGTTCACCAGCATCCGGGGCATCTGGCCGATGGTGCGGCTGAGCCCGACGGCGACCACGAGGCCGTCGCGGGCGACGCGCTCCAGGTACGACGCGGCCCCGCGGGCGAGGGCCGCCCGCAGGCCGCTGCCGTCCGCGCCGTTGCCCGGGGTCGGCACGATGATGGCCTCACGCAGGTCGAACGCGGTCAGCAGCCGTCCTTCGAGCTCGGCGAACGGGCTGACCCGGCTGTCGACGATGACCTTGACCAGCCCGCTCTGGCGGGCCAGCTTGATCAGGCGGGTCACCTTGACCCGGGACAGGCCGAGGGCCTCGGCTGTCTCCTGGTGCGTGAGCCCGAATTCGAAGTGCAGCCGGGCTGCCCTCGCTGTCAGGTCCGCCCCTGCGAGCGCCGGGGGCGGCGGCGCCGATCGGTGAGCTGGGAGGGATTTCTCCTCGATCATTGTCTATCCATCTCGGGTGCGCGTCTTACAGCGGGGGCAGCCTGGCATGGCGGGTTACTTCAGCGTCTCGACGCTGCCGGCCCCCAGCTGCTGGGTGATGAGGTTGGCCATGATGGTCAGCGCCTGGCTGACGCTCATGTTCGGGTTCTGGGCGAAGTCGCCCGTCACCGTGTTGAGCGCCCGGGCGTAGACGGTGAAGTTGCCGTTGTTCGGCAGCGGGACGCCGTACTTGGAGTAGTCGTTGAAGGCGGCCTGGAACGGCGGCGCGTAGTTGACGAACGGCGCCTCCTGGCCGACGCTCAGGTCCGGCGGGACGAATCCGGACCACAGCGCGGTGTTGAGCTGGTTCTGCGGCTGCTCGGCGAGCTTGATGAAGTTCCAGGCCATGGCGGCGTTCGGGGAGGACCTGGCGATGGCGAACGCCCAGCCGCCGATGGTGGAGGCCCCGCCGGGCGCCTGGCCGTTCTGCGTCGGCACCGGGGCGACGCCGACGTCATCCTTCGCCGCGGCCCACGGCGCCGCGGACTTCGGATCGACCCAGACCGTCGGGTACCAGTTCGACCCGATCGCGATCGCCAGCTTGCCCTGCTTCATCAGCAGCGGGGGCTGCCCGACCGCGTCGGTCCTGAAGAGCTGCGACGTCGGGGAGCCGAGGCCCTCCTTGAACATGGACCGGTAGAACTGCAGCGCGGCGCGCAGGCCCGGGCTGTCGACCACCCACTTGTTCGTCTTGGTGTCGAACATGACCGGCGTCACGGACCCGTCGATCAGGTTGCCGATTCCCTGCAGCACGTTCGTGGGCCCGGCCGCGACGCCCGCGGCCAGCCACAGGGGGTAGACGCCGGGGTTGGCCTTCTTGACCGCCGCCGCCACCTTGAGGATGTCCTGCCAGTTCGTCGGGTGCCACGGCAGCGGGATGCCCGCCTTGCGCAGCATGATCTTGTTGTAGAGGATCCCGGAGTCGTTGTTGCCGGCGTTCACCGCGTAGACCTGACCGCCGATCGTGCTCATCGCCTGGACGCCCTTCGGCATCCCCGTCCAGAACGATGGCGGGTTCGGCCCGCTGACGAACTTGTTGAGCGGCAGCAGGTAGTTGGAGGAGCTGAACTCGCCGACGTAGGTGGTCGGGAGCTGGATGACGTCGGGCGTGGTGGACGGGCTCCGGAACAGAATGGCGGCCTTGTTCATCAGGTCGATGTCCGTCCCGCCGGTGCCGAGCAGGTCCAGCTTCACGTGCGGGTAGAGCCTGGCCCACTGCCTGGCGATGCCGTTCCACCACTGGTTCGCGAGCTGGTCGGAGTTGAACACGTAGTTGTTGGAGAAGAGCACGGTGAGCGTGCGGGTGCCGGTGGCTCCCGGCGAGCTTCCCGATGAGCCGCTGCAGGCGGCCAGTAGAGTGGGCAGCAGGAGAGCGACTGCTAGCGTGAGCCTCCTGCGGGGTCGTGCGATCTTCGGCATGCGTGCGGTCACTGCAGGGGTCCCTTCTGTCGAGCGGGGAACTCGGTGGGGGGGAGGAGCCGGCCCAGGCCCCTGTGCCTGGGCCGACTCGCTGGGGGCCGGATCGCGGCCGGCGCCGCGTGCGGCTGGGACATGGGTCAGCCGAGGCGCATTCCGGTGTCGCCGTCGAACACCTTCATGTGCTCCGGATCGAACTCGACGCTGATCTCGCTCCCGACCTCCAGGCCGGCCCGCGGCGGGCACTTGCACGTGAGCACGTGCCCGCCGACGCGCAGGGCCACGTGCGTCTCCGAGCCGAGCGGCTCGATCAGCTCGATCACGCCGCGCACCGCGGGCAGGCCGCCGGTGGCCGGGCGCCGCGGGCGGAGCTCCTCGGGCCGCAGCCCGATCACCACGTTGTCATGGGGGAGCGAGGCGAGCACCGCGCCGGCCGTGCCGTCGACCGGGATGTCACACGACATGCTCCGGATCGTGGGGCGCCGAGCGTCGCGGACGACCTGGCCGGGGATCAGGTTGATCTTCGGGCTGCCCACGAACCCGGCCACGAAGGTGTTCGCCGGCTCGCTGTAGAGGACCTCGGGAGCGGCCACCTGCTGCAGCCGCCCGCCCTCCATCAGCGCTATCCGGTCGGCCATCGTCATGGCCTCGACCTGGTCGTGGGTCACGTAGACGGTGGTGACCGGGAACTGGGCGTGAATCCGCTTGAGCTCGAAGCGCATCTGCGCGCGCAGCGCGGCGTCGAGGTTGGACAGCGGCTCGTCCAGCAGGAACGCCTTCGGCTTGCGCAGCAGCGCCCGGCCGAGGGCGACCCGCTGCCGCTCCCCGCCGGACAGCTCGGCGGGCTTGCGCCCCAGCAGGGCCTCGATGCCGAGCATCGAGGCGATCGACGCGACCTCCCGGTCGATGACCTTGCGGTCCACGCGGCGGACGCGCATGCCGAACGCCAGGTTCTTCGCGACCGTCATGTGCGGGAACAGCGCGTAGTTCTGGAACACCATCGCCAGGTCCCGGTCCTTGGGCGGCACGTCGTTCATCACCCGCCCGCCGATCCTCACGACCCCGCTGGTGGGCCGCTCGAAGCCGGCCAGCATCCGCAAGGTCGTGGTCTTGCCGCAGCCCGAGGGACCGACGATGATCAGGAACTGGCCGTCGTCGATGCTGAGGTCGACGCCGTCCACCGCCGGCTTGCCCTTGAATGCCTTCGAGACGCCTTCGAGGGTGATCGTTGCCATTGCCTTCTCCTCGTGCTGGCCGCCGGCGGCCGCCGGCCGTGGCCCGGTCAGCCTTTGATTCCGCCGGCGAATGAGAAGCCTCCGCTGAGCCAGCGGGAGCTGATGAGGTACAAGATGATGACGGGCAGGGAGAACAAGATGCCATAGGCGGCGAGCGGCCCGAACTGGACCTGGCCGTTGGCGCTCATGAACTGGTAGATGCCCACGGCGCCGGGGGTATCCGATGGGTTGGCATCGAGGACGAGCGGGATGAGGAACGCTCCCCACGAGTTGATGAAGGTGAGAATGGCCGAGACCAGGACTCCCGGCATGATGAGCGGAACGACGACCGTCAGCAGCACCCTGAACTGACCGGATCCCTCGATCGCGGCCGCCTCCTCGAACTCGCGGGGGACCTGGTCGATGAAGTTCTTCAGCAGCCAGATGGCGAACGGGACGCTGGTCGCGGCGAGGACCAGCGAGGTGTAGAAGGGCGAGTCGAGCCAGCCAATGCTCACGAAGATCTGGTAGATCGGGATGAGCAGCAGCGTGACCGGCAGTCCGGTCAGGAAGATGATGACGACGAGGGCCGCGCCCTTCAGCGGCACGTAGTGCCGGGAGAGCACGTACCCCGCCAGCGTCGATACCACGGTCGCTATCACCGTGGAGACGCCGGCGAGGTACAGGCTGTTCATGATCGCGCCGCTCGCCCCGGACTGGAGCGCCTGGGTGAAGTTGGCCAGCGAGAACCTCGGGGTCACGACGCCCGGCGAGGCGTGCGGGTTGAACGCCGCCAGGATCAGCCAGGCCAGCGGGAGCAGGAAGATTACCCCGATGATCGTCATCGCCAGGTTCCCGATGATCGCGGGCAGGACCTTCGTGCGCAGGCGCCGGGCCGCTGCGGGGAAGGCGGTGCCGCGCGGGGCGGCGCCGCCGCCGGCGCCGGGCCGGGCGGCGGCCTCGCCCGGCGGTTCGTCACGGTGCGGTGCGACTGTCATCTGCGTCCTCCTCCTCCCGCCGGTCAGCGGCCGCGGCGGAGCTCGGGCCTGAGCTGGCGGATGTAGACGATCGAGAGGATCGCGCCGATGATCATCAGCGCGAGGGCGATGGTGGTGCCGTAGCCGAGCGCGTTGAACTGGAATGCCTCGATGTACATGTACACGGGCAGGATCGCCGTCTCGTTGCCCGGGCCGCCCTGGGTCATCGCGAAGACGAGCGTGAAGTCGGAGATCGTGCCGAGGGTGATCAGGAGCATGTTGATCATCAGGGTGGGCCGGATGATCGGCAGGGTCACCCGGAACAGCCGGGTCCAGTACGACGCGCCTTCGAGCTGGGCGGCCTCGTCGGCCTCCTGCGGGACGTTCCGGAGGCCAGCGCTCAGCACCAGCATCGAGAACGCGGTCCCGCGCCAGGCGTTGGCGAGGCACACGATCAGGAGCGGCGCGGTCGACAGGAAGTCGCTCGAGGTGCGCCCGATCAGCTCGCCGAGCATGCCGCCGGCTTGGCTGAACGAGTACCAGATGAAGGCGACGCAGATCTCGGGGAGCACCCAGGCCAGCACCACGATCGAGCCGACGCTGGCCCGGACCATCACGTGCGCGCGCTGGCCGAGCAGCGCGAGGGCCAGGCCGAGCACGGTCTGGGCGACGATCCCGGAGCCGACGACGAAGATGAGGGTCAGCTTGACGCTGGACCAGAAGACCGGGTCGTGCGCCATCCGGCTGACGTTGGCCAGGCCGGTGAAGCTGTAGTCCTGCGCGAGCGGCCCGAGCAGCTCGATGTTGGTGAAGCCGAGGTAGACGGCGTAGCCCACCGGCACCAGGAAGAGGCCGATCAGCAGGGCGGCGGCGGGCAGCAGCCAGCCGATGGTGGAGATCTTGACCTTGTCGGCGTCGGCCCGGCGCCACCGGGCGCGCCCGCCGGCGCCGATCTCCTGCGCCGCTGTCATGGCTGGTGGCCGGTCCCCGGCCCGGGCGGCGGCGTCGGGCTGTCGGCTGGCTGGGATGTCACGGGCGGCTCCCGTCTGGCGGAACGTCTCTGAACTGCGGCAGGTGAGGCGCGTTGGCCTGGAGCATCTCGGTCATGAGGGCGGTGATCTGGGGTGGCTCGAGGGTGGCGTCCAGCAGCGGGTCCGCCGTCATGGCCTGGCGGAGCAAGCCGGTGCTGCCGGCCAGGGCGGCTCTCGCGGTGAGCTCCTCCACCATGGCGTGCCGGGTGAGCACGGCGGCGAGGCCGGGCGGCAGCTCGCCGATGCCGACCGGGTGGATTCCCTCCGCGTTCACGACGGCGGGGACCTCCACGGCAGCGGTTGCGGGCAGGTTCGGGATGAGGCCGTTGTTGATCGTGTTGACGATGAACAGCTCGCTCGTGTCCTCGATCACGGCGGCCATGACGTCGGCCACGACGATGCCCTCGTCCTCCGGCCCGGGCGGCAGGTCGGCGAGCCGGTGCTCGCCGGGGTCGGCCGCCCACCGGGCTGCGAGGCGCTCCCAGCCGGCGACCCGCTGGCGCTGCGCGGTCATGTCATAGATGTGCCGGCCGTATCGCATGGGCAGGCCCTGGGCGCGGCCGCGATACGGCGCCTCCAGCCGCTGCAGCTGGGGGAAGAACTCCAGCCAGTGCCCCCAGCAGTAGGGGATCGCGCCGAAGGTGTCGATGCCCCAGCGGACGATCTCCTCCTCGGCCCGTTCCCGGACCAGCGGCATGGCATCCCGTCCGTCTTGCAGCCGCAGCGAGAAGATGCCGGTGCAGTGGTTGATGCCACCGACCCGCAGCGGCCGCACGATCTCGTCCTCGGCCACGCCGGCCAGCCCGGCGATCCAGGACCGGTTGAACGGCAACGGCGAGCACGAGCACAGCGACACCGACCGGACCGGAGCGGCGCGCGCCATGGCGATCGCGTTCGCGCTGGCCGGGTTGGTGTAGTTGAACAGGATCGCCGACGGCGCGAGCTCGGCCAGGTCGCGGGCGACATCGGCGACCACCGGGGTGGTGCGCAGCGCGCGGAAGATCCCGCCGGGCCCGACCGAGTCGGCGATGTGCATGAAGACGCCGTGCCTGGCGGGGATCTCGATGTCGGCCTCCCACGCCGCCATGCCGCCGACCGAGATCGCGACGATCGCGAAATCCACGTCGCGCAGCGCCCGTGCTCGGTCCGTCGTCGCCGTGACGGTGAGGTCGTGCCGCTCGGCCCGGGCGACCCGCGTGCCGAGCTCGCGCATCACGTTCACGCGGCGCTCGTCGACGTCCATCAGCCGCAGCTCGGCGCCGGCGAAGCAGGGGATCTCGATCAGCCGCCGGATCAGGCCCGGCACGAACATGCTGCTGCCGCCGCCCACGACCGCGATGCGCGCGCTCATGGCCGGTCTCCGGTCGTCGCCCGGGGGGCGGGGTCGCCGGCCGGCGTGCGCGCCGCAGATCCGGGCGACTGCCTGCCTGGGCGCCCGTGCCGCCAGGCGCCCGCCAGCTCGGGGTTGCGGACGGGGAGCCGGGACCAGTCCGAGTCGTCCGCGTAGACGCCGCGGATCGCGTCGAGGATGATCTCGGACTGGCGGTGGGCCACCTCCTGCGACGCGCCCGCCAGGTGCGGGGTCAGGGTGAGCCCGGGATGCGTCCGCAGCCAGCTCGCGGTGGGCAGCGGCTCCTGCGGGAAGACATCCAGCGCCGCGGCCCGCAGGTGGCCGGCGGCGAGCGCGTCCGTGAGCGCCCGGTAGTCGAGCACCGTCGCCCGGGCGGTGTTGATCAGGTAGCTCCCCTGCTTCATCCGCGCCAGCTCGGCGCGCCCGATGATCTGGGCGCTGCTCCGGGCGTGGATGGTCACGACGTCGGCGGTGGCGAGCAGCTCGGCGAGGCTGGCCGGGACGCATCCGGAGCCGGAGATCTCGCCGGCCGGGACGGCCGGGTCGGTGACCAGGATCTCGCGCACGAGGCCGGCGAACCGCCTGGCCACCGCCCGCCCGGTGGCCCCGAAGCCGATGACGCCCAGGCTGAGCGAGGCCAGCTCGCGGCCCTTGTACCGGACGTAGGGAATGGGGGCGTCCGGGTTTTCGGGCCGCCAGATCTTGTCGCCGGCCGCGACGAGCAGGCCCCGCGCCGGGGCGTCCGCGGTGAGCTCGCCGGAGACGATGCCGTGGTGGCCGACCGCGATGTTGCGGACGACGGCCAGGCACAGCCCCAGGGTGAAGTCGGCGACGGCCTCGGCGTTGCGGCCCGGAGTGTGCACGACGGCCACGCCGCGGGCGGTTGCCGCCGCCACGTCGACGTTGACCGGATCGCTGCGCAGGCAGGCGATGAGCTCGAGCCCGTCCAGCTCGCTGAGCAGCGCGGCGCCGACCGGCTCAGCCTCGATCACCAGCGCGCGGACCGCGCCGCGCGCGGCCTGGCTCATGCCGCGAACCGCGTCGGCGACAAGCGGGACATGGCGCAGTCGCCACGAGCGTTCCCGGGCCAGCGCTTCCTGCGCCTGCGGCGTCAGCGCGGCGCTCACGAGTGCCAGCATGGGCCCCCCGATCCCGGCCGCGCGACCTCGCGCTGCACCTCCCGGTAGACCGCCTGGTACCTGGCGCACTCCTGCTCCAGCTCCGCTGACCGGTCAGGCCGCGGGGAGAAGATCAGTTCGCCGTCCGCGGGGGCGGCGGGCTGCTGGGCGATGAGCGCAGCGCCGGCCCGGCCGGCGATCTGGTCGAGCGGGAACACCCGGACGGCCGTGCCGGTGACATCGGCGAGCAGCTGGGCCCAGGCGGCGTCCCGGCTCATGCCCCCGGTCGCGGTGATGCCGGCGGCCGCGTGGCCGGGGGCGCTGGCGAGCGTGCCAAGTATCGAGCGGATCGCGAAGCAGGTGCAGCGCAGCGCTGCCCGCCGGACGTCCGCTCCGGTATGCCCGGGCTGCAGGCCGATCACCGTGGGCGGCGGAAGCGCCTGCCAGCCGTCCGGGCCGAAGTGCGGATTGCCCGCCAGGACCATGACGTTGTCGCCATCCCGCAGGGCCATGCCCCGGCGGGTGAGCTGCTCGCGCAGTTCGGCGCCGCTGAGGCCGGCGAGGCCGTCGAGCATCGCGAGGACACCGCCGGCGAATCCCGCGTTTGCCTCAAGCGCCCACTGGCCCGCGACGACGTGCTCGCTGACCAGGAGCGGATAGGCGCTGGCCGTGGGGCGGGGCAGCCGGTCGCGTGGCACCGTCACGATGGCCGGCGCGGTGGTCCCCGCGACGACGACCTTAGAGGCCCGGCCGGCGCCCTGAGCGGACGCGGCGGACAGGTGCGTGTCGCCGCCGCCGACGTGGACCGGGAGTCCGGCAGGCAGCCCGGTGGCGGCGGCCACGCCCGGCCGCAGGCCGCCGGCGACCGAGCCGGCCGGCACGAGCTCGGGGAAGAGGCTGGCCTTGATGCCGACGGCGCTGAGCACCTCGCCGGCCCAGGACCTGCCCGTGACATCCAGGCTCTGGCTCATGGCCGCCGACGAGGGTTCGCTGACGATCGTGCCGCTGAGCTTGTAGATGAACCAGTCGTGCAGCTGCAGCAGATGACGGGCGCGTGCCCAGGCGCCTGGGAAGCGCTCCCGGTTCCACAGCATCTTCGCCAGGCCGAACTCTGGAGCGAGCCAGTGACCGGTCTGGCGGTAGATCTCGGCCTGGCCGACTGCCGCGGCGAGCTCGGCGACCTGGCCTTCGGCGCGCCGGTCCTTGTTGAGCAGGCCCGGCATGACCACGTCGCCGTCCCTGCCGAGCAGCACGAACGGGATCCGGATCGCGCTCACGGTGACCCCGGCGTAGCTGCCGCCAGGCACGTCGAGCTGGTCGCGCAGGACGCGAAGTGCCGCCACTGCCGACAGCCACCAGCTGTCCGGCTCGAACATCCCCGGGTCGGACGGCAGATGCGGCGCGGCGTAGGGCGCTGCGGCCATGGCGGCCGTGCGTCCGCGCTGGACGTCGTAGGCGTAGGCCTTGGCGGCGCTGCCGCCGATGTCCAGCGTGATGGCGAGGGCGGGGGAGGTCATGGCGTCGTCCGCCCTCGGGGCCGGGCTGGGGCGCCGATGGCTGCCGCAGCCGGTTCCTTGTCCTGGTACTTGGCCATGACCTCGGCCATCTGCTCTGGCGAGAGGATGTTCGGCGCACCCGCGACGATGGCGCGGTAGTAGAAGCCCGCCAGGGTCTCCACGGCCTCGGCGACGAAGGCGGCGTCGGCCAGCGTGGGGCCCGCGGTCACGAGCCCGTGATTGGCGAGCAGGACGGCTCTGGCTGGCGCGCCGAACGCGGCCCGCACGTTCCGGGCCAGCTGCTCGGTCCCGTAGGTGGCGTACTCGGCGACGGGAACCGTGGTCACCCCGGTGACGGCGATCATGTAATGCACGGCCGGGATGGGCGTGCCGAGGATCGCCAGCGTGGTGGCCATCGGCGAATGGGTGTGCACGATCGCTGACACGTCGGGCCTGCTGCGGTACGCCAGGCAGTGCAGTGGCGTCTCTGACGAGGGCTTCCGCGTTCCGCGCACGGGGTGGCCGGATCGGTCCACCACCACGATGTCAGCCGGCCCGATCTCGTCGTACGGCATCGAGGATGGGGTGATGCAGATGACGTCGTCACTGATCCGGATGCTCATGTTGCCGGAGGTCTGGCTGAGCAGGCCGCGGGCGAGCAGGTGGCGTCCCATCGCGGCCAGCTGGCGGCTCGCTTCCGCGATCTGGCCGGGCTGCCGGCTGGGCGCCGGCTGGCTAGCTGGCACGGGCCGTCACCGCCCGGGCGAGCAGCATCCCAGCCGTCCCGTCGTGGTAGATCGGCTGGCCGTCGGTGATCGGCAGCGCGACCGGCCGCTGGTCGGCGGTGGACTGGTATGCGGCGTGCGCGATCTCCAGGGTCCGCCGGCCGTGCCGGCCGAAGGACGCGAACGAGGCCGCGTCTCCCGAGACGGTCCTGACGAGGTCCTCGAACAGCTCGGGCGTGAACTGGGTCCGGCCCGGCGGGACCAGGTGGATCTCGGTGGGCTTGCCCGAGGCGGCGACCCGGACGGCGCGGACGGGAGCGCCGAAGTACCCGGCGCCCTCGTCGTAGATGTAGGAGATGTAGCCGTCGGTCCCGTCGATCTCGAACCGGGCGCTGCCCTCGCCCCATGCGATGTTGACCAGTCCCGTTCCGCCGCCCCGCATCGCGAGCGTGCAGTAGGCGTGGTCATCGGCGCCGCTGCTGCCGAACCGCATCCGCGCGATGACCGATTCGGCGGGGCCGGAGTGAAAGAGCTCGGTCAGGTAGTAGGCGTGCACGCCGATGTCCATGACGACGCCGCCGCCGGCGATCCGCGGGTCGTACCGCCAGCCGGGCCGGTACTGCTCCGCGCCCAGCCACGGCTGCGATCCGAGCCCGCAGATCTCCGTCGCGACGACCTCGCCGATCGTGCCATCGGCGATGAGCCGGCTGGTCAGGCGGTGCTCGTAGTAGTAGAGGTAGTTGTGGTAGACGGCCAGCGTCACGCCGGCCTGCTCGCACGCTGCGATCATCTGGTCCGCCTCGGCCAGGGTGAGGGCAAGGGGCTTCTCGCAGATCACGTGCTTGCCCGCGGCGGCGGCATCCATGACGATCCCGGTCCTGGTGCTGGGCGGCGTCGCCACGCTGATGATGTCGACGTCGGCGCGGTCGAGCAGGGCGCGGTGGTCGGTGTAGCAGGCTGACGGGTCAAGCCCGGCGATCGCGCCGGCGAGCTGGGCGCGCCCGGGCGACGGATCGGCCGCCGCGACGATGTCGACGCCGGCGGCCTTGAGCATGGCCGGGATGTGATCCCGTTCGGCGATCCACCCGCAGCCGACTATCCCGAACCGCATGCCGGACTCCTGTGAACAAATGTTCAGTAAGTTTGCTATTGTTCAATAGCCTAACTTCATGGCTGAATGTGTCAAGAGGGGTCATGCGGGGCGTTCCATCTCATCAGCGGACGAGCAGGCTGAGCGACCAGCGCCCTCGTCACGCGGCTCGCCGCCTCGCTCAGCCGCCAGGCTCGGCGGCAGGATGGGTGAGCCGCGGCGTGCCCCCAAGCCGCCATGCAGATGGGGAGTGGTCATGCTGAGGACGCTCCGGTCGGTCCTGCGGATCCGCGAGGTCGAGTTCAGGGCCTCCGGCCGCCGGCTCGCCCGCGCCGCCAGCATCGCCGACCTGGGCCGGATCGCCCGGGCGCGGCTGCCGCGCGGCGTCTTCGATTACATCGATGGCGGCGCCGAGGACGAGCTGACGATGCGCCGCAACATCGCGGCGTTCAGGCGGCTGGAGTTCGTGCCGCGCGTGCTGCGCGACGTGGCAGCCATCGATACCACGACGACCCTGCTCGGCCGCCCCCTGCCGCTGCCGCTGGTCCTCGGGCCGACCGGGTTCACCAGGATCGTGAGCCCGGGTGGCGAGCTCGATGTCGCCCGCGCTGCCGCCCGGGCCGGGCTGCCGTACACGCTGTCCACGATGGCGACTCGCTCGATCGAGGAGGTCGCCGCCGTCAGCACCGGGGCGAAGTGGTTTCAGGTCTACGTCTGGCGGGACCGGGCATTGGTCCGGGACATGCTCGCCCGTGCGGCATCGCAAGGCTATGAGGCGATCGTGGTGACCGTGGACACCGCAGTGCTCGGCCGCCGGGAGCGCGACGTCCGGCGCGGGTTCCTGCTGCCGCCCAAGATCGGGCCCGGCACCCTGATCGACGGCGTGCTGCATCCCGGCTGGACATGGGACTTCATCAGGGCGGAGCCGATCACCTTCGCCAACGTGGCCGGCACCGGCGCGGCCGACGGCAGCACGGCGGTGGCGCTGTCGGACTACATCAACAGCCAGTTCGATCCGGCGCTGTCGTGGCGGGAGGTCGGCTGGTTCCGGGAGAACTGGCCTGGCCCGGTGGTGCTGAAGGGGATCCAGACGGTGGCGGACGCGCGGCTGGCGGCCGACGCCGGGGTCGAGGCGATCGTGCTGTCCAACCACGGCGGCCGGCAGCTCGACGGCGCGCCGCCCCCCCTGGAGGTCCTTCCCGGGGTCGCGGACGCCGTGGGCGACCGGATCGAGATCCTCTGCGACGGCGGGGTGCGGCGGGGCAGCGACATCGTGAAGGCGGTTGCCCTCGGTGCCCGGGCGGTCATGATCGGCCGCGCCTACCTCTATGGCCTGGGCGCCGCGGGCGAGAAGGGCGTGGACGCCGTGATAGCCCTGCTCGATGCGGGCATGCGCCGGACGATGGCGCTAGCCGGGGTCTGCTCTGTCCCGGAGATCGGGCCTGATCTGGTGCGCTGGCGGCCGACGCCGCGGTGACGGACGGCACGCCCGCCCCACGCGCCGCGCCGGCGGGAGCGCGGCGGGGGAGCGGCCCGGCAGGGTGCCCGGTGCGCGGCGCGCCGCCTGTGGTCACTTGGTGGCGAGGATTTCGCCGTGCGGGACGGCGAACCAGCCGTCGGGGTGGGCGCTCCAGTCGCGGAAGGCCCCGGCGATCCGGTTGAGCGCGGCGGAGTCGGCCAGGCCCAGTTCCCTGGCCCGGCCGGCGATCGCGGAGTCGCGGATGCGGTCCGCCCACATCCCGCCCCACCAGGCGCGGTCCCGTGGCGTCGCGAAGCACCACACCGAGGCAAAGGCCCGCACCCGCCGCAGGCCCGCGGCGTGCGCCCAGCCCAGGAGGCGCCGGCCTGCGTCGGGCTCGCCGCCGTTGGCGCGGGCGACCGCCCGGTACAGGGCCAGCCACTCGTCGAGGCGGGGATCGGGCGGCGCCCAGGCGAAGGAGGCGTAGTCCGCGTCGCGGGCGGCGACCAGCCCGCCCGGCTTGCAGACGCGGCGCATCTCCCGCAGGGCCGCAACCGGGTCCGCCAGGTGCTGCAGGACCTGGTGGGCGTGGACGACGTCGAAGGCGTCGTCGGGATGGCCGAGGCGGTAGGCGTCGCCCACGGTGTACCGGAGGTTCGCCGCGGGTCCGGTCCCCTCCCGCGCCCTGGCGACGGCCTCCGCGGCCGCGTCCACGCCCACGACCGGGCCCGGGCTGACGAGCCGGGCCAGGCCGGCGGTGATCGTGCCGGGCCCGCATCCCACGTCCAGCACGCGCAGGCCGGGCCCGAGGTGGGCGAGCAGGTAGGCCGCGGAGTTCTCGGCGGTCCGCCAGGCGTGCGAGCGCAGCACCGACTCGTGGTGGCCGTGGGTGTAGGTCTCCTCGGTCGCCATCGGGCAAGTATGCCAACGCCGGCCCGGGCGGCCGGCCGGGCGGGCGCGCCTCAGAACCGCGGGAGCCTCACCCCGGCCCTGGCGCAGTCGTCGCGGAGCAGCGCGAACGCGATCGGCGCGATGCCGGTGTGCTCCAGGTCCTTGACGGCCGTCCGGGCGTCAGCGGCCATCCGCGGATCCCTGGCATGGTCAGCGACCTCCCGGAGGGCCCGCTGGCCGGGCGCGCCGCCGGTGCGCCGGACGTCGGCGAGCAGCCGATCGCACGCCTGGCGCCGCGTGAGCGCGGGCCGCGCGGGCTGGGAGCCGGGCCGCGCGGGCGGGGAGCCGGGCCGCGCGGGCGGGGAGCTCAGGGCGGGCCGTGGCGCCGCCGGCGGTCCGCCGCAGCCCGTCGCGGACAGCGCTGCCACGACCGCGGCGGCCGCCAGCGGGCCCCTCATCGCCGGGCTGCCGGAGCGGCCCGGGCGGCGGCGTTCCCCCATGCGACCGAGTGTGTCATCGCCGGGCCGCAGGCGCCACGGGGCGGGCCGCCGGCAGGCGCGGCACCGGCCCGCGCAGGTCCACCCGACCGGGCGGGCCCGGCGCGCGGGATTCCGGCGGGCGAGGCGGCGGGGGTCCTGGCGGGCCGGGCCGGCGCACAATGATGGGGTGAAGCGCCTGCCATCCCTCTACGACGACGGCCGGATCGCCTGCGACGACGAGGGCATCACCATCCGCTGGTACTACCTGTGGGGCGCCAAGCGGATCCCGTTCCGCGCGATCCGCTCCGCCGTGACGTACCCGCTCTCGCCGGTCCGCGGGAAGTGGCGCATCTGGGGGTCGGGGGACCTCGTGCACTGGTACAACCTGGACGGCAGCCGGCCGGGCAAGGACACCGGCATCGAGCTCGACCTGGGCAAGGCGGTGCGCCCGTGCATCACGCCCGACGACGTGGAGGCCGTGGCGCGGATCATCGCCGAGCACGTCCCGGCCTGACCCGGCCACCTGCCGGGGCGTGCGGCCGGCGCCCGGCGCCGCTGGCGCGCGGCACCGCCGCGGCCCCCTCGCGCGGGAGCTGGTGCCCGCCGGCGTTCGCGCGCACGGAGTCCTCCCCGCGCCGTCCTCCCCGCGCGGGAGCTGGTGCCCGCCGGCGTTCGCGCGCACGGAGTCCTCTCCGCGCCCGGCCCCGGCATAGGAGGGCGAGCGCCGCCGTGGGGATCGTTCCCGGCCGGGCGCCGGCCGGCGGGGCTACCAGACGCGGACGCGCGCTGCGGGCTCGAGCCACAGCTCGTCGCCCGCGCGGACGCCGAAGGCGTCGTAGAACGCGTCGAGGTTCCGCACGACCTGGTTGCAGCGGAACTCGTTGGGCGCGTGCGGGTCGATGGCGAGCCTGCGGATGACCTCCTCGTCCCGCTGCTTCACCCGCCAGGCGCGCGCCCAGGACAGGAAGAAGCGCTGGGCGCCGGTCAGGCCGTCGATCACCGGCGCCTGCCCGCCGTGCAGCGACATCAGGTAGGCCTTCCACGCGATTCCGAGGCCGCCGAGGTCCCCGATGTTCTCCCCGATCGTGAGGGCTCCGTTGACGTGCTGGCCGGGAGCCTGCCTCGGGGCCAGGGCGTCGTACTGCTCGATCAGGGACCTGGCCCGGGCCTCGAACGCCTGCCGGTCCCCCGCGCTCCACCAGTCGGTGAGCCGGCCGTCACCGTCGAACTTGGAGCCCTGGTCGTCGAAGCCGTGGCCGATCTCGTGGCCGATGACCGCGCCGATCGCCCCGTAGTTGGCCGCGTCGTCGCGGCCGGGGTCGAAGAACGGGTCCTGCAGGATGGCCGCGGGGAACACGATCTCGTTCATGCCGGGGTTGTAGTAGGCGTTCACGGTCTGGGGGGTCATGAACCACTCGCCGCGGTCGATGGGCTTGCCGATCTTGCGCAGCTCGCGGCGGAGCTCGAACTCGTGAGCGGCCCGCACGTTGGCCATGAGGTCGGCCGGGTCGATGCTGAGTGCCGAGTAGTCGCGCCAGCAGTCCGGGTATCCGATCTTCGGCGTGAACTTCGAGAGCTTGTCGAGCGCCCGGCGGCGGGTCTGCGGCCCCATCCAGTCCAGATCCGTGATGCTCTGGCGGTACGCCTCGATGAGGTTGGCGACCAGGACGTCCATCCGCTCCTTGGCCTGGGGCGGGAAGTGCCGGGCGACATAGGCGCGCCCGGCGGCTTCTCCCATCGCCCACCCGATCAGCGAGACGCCGCGCTTCCAGCGCTCGCGCAGCGTGGGGGTGCCGGTCAGCACGCGGCCGTAGAAGTCGAAGTCCTCCTGCACGAACGCATCGGACAGGTACCCTGCGGCGCCGTGGATCACTTGCCAGCACAGCCAGTCCCGCCACGCGGGCAGGTGCTCGTGGGTGAGCAGCGAGGCCAGCCCGGTGCTGAAGCTCGGCTGGCGGAGCACGATCTCGTCGAACGCGCCCGCGGGCGGGTCCAGGGCCGCCAGCCACCCGCCCAGGTCCGGTCCCCAGGCCATGGCGTCGGACCAGGTGAAGAGGTTGTACGTCTTCTCGCGGTCACGGCTCGCGACCTTGTCCCAGTGATGCCCGGCCACCGCCGCCTCCAGCTCGGCGACCCGCCGGGCCGCCTGCTCGGCGTCCGGCAGCCCGGCCAGCTCGAACATCCGCGCCACGTGAGCGGCGAATGCGTCGCGGACGGCGGCGAACCGCTCCTCGCGGTAGTAACTCTCATCCGGCAGCGAGATGCCGGACTGCTCGAAGAACACCAGGTAGCGCTCCGGGTCCCCGGGGTCGGTGTCGACGAAGAGCCGGTACAGGCCCTGCACCCCCAGCCGCTCCAGCCGGCCGAGCAGCGCCAGCAGCTCCGGGACGGAGCCGACGGCCCGGGCCGCCGCGAGCATCCCGCGGATGGGCTCCGGGCCCAGGCGCTCGGCTCGCTCCGCGTCCATGAAGCTGGCGTACAGGTCACCCAGCTTGCGCTCCTCGCTGCCCTCCGGCGCCGACGCGGCCTCCTCCGCGATCTCGCGCACCGCCTTCTCGGCTTCCTCGGCCAGGATCAGGAACGATCCGTAGCCTGCGCGGTCCGCGGGTATCTCGGTCCGCGCCATCCAGCGACCGTTGACGTGCCTGAACAGGTCGTCCTGGGGACGGATGGCCGGATCGAGATCGTCGACGGGAATGCCGGAGGGGAGTGTCATGCGCCCCAGCGTAGGGCAGGGGCCCGGCGCGCCGGGACCGTGAGCCAGGCAGGGGCCTGAGGGCGCGCTCCCCGGCGGACCGCCGAGCCCGCTTGCCGGAAGCCGGCAAGGCCACGATGCTCGCCTACCGGCACGCCAGCGCGGGCCACCGCTCAGCGGTCACCGAGGTCGATCACAGCGCTCCCGGCTCAGCAACCGTGGCCAGGGCCGCGCCACCATCCGGCCGGTGGCCGCGCAGGCGGGGGGTGCCACGACGTCTCGGGCGCGCGGGCAACGTTCCGTCGGCCACGCCCGACACCGCGGGTGCTTGGCCCCGATGCGGCGATGAGCCTGGCCGGGACCCGCTGCCTCGCGGATGAGCGCGGCCCGGGTTGCGGCGCGTGCCGGGCTAGCGCTCACGCCTGGACGCCGGCCCGGGCTGCGGCCACCGCCCGGTCGTCGAAGCCGCGGATGTCCGCGATCCGATCACCGCGCACGGTCAGAACCTGCCAGCGCCTGACCGGTCCGCCTGCCTCGCGAGCGGCCTGCGTGCCGGTGACCTCCAGTCCTACCAGGAGGGTCCCGTTGCCAGGGCTCACTTCGGTGACCGTTGCCCGCGCTCCGGCGGCCCTGGCGCTGGCCCACCAGGCGACAACCTCGTCCCGGTTGCGGCAGTCGGCCTCGTGCGGCCCCTCAGGCGCGCCCCAGTGGGCATCGGGGTCGAGCAGGCCAGCGATGGCATCCAGGTCACCTGACTCCAGGGCGGACCGGACCCGTTCGGCGAGCGCGCGCGGCTCGCGTCCGACGCTGACATCGCCGGCCATCATGATCTCCCTTGCCGTTTCCGGCTGGCCGGCCGAGCGTAGCAGCGCTGGCCGCCAACGGTCCAGGCTCGTCAAGGCTGACGTGACCGTGAGCGACGAAGTGGCCTGATCCTGCGCGGTAGCGGGGGCCCGCGGTCGGCTTGCGGCGGCAGCAGGGCACGAGCCGCCCGCTACGGGAACGCGCGAGGCCGGGCCGTTGCGGCCCACCGCGGCTGTGCCGGACAGCCCGTCATGCGCTCGCTGACGACCCCGTGGAATCGTTCGTCTAGACCGAGAACGGGCTGCGGACCTGGACGCCCTCGTATCCTTGGCCCGGATTCAGATCCTCCGAATGCACGGTCTTGCAGCCGAGCTGCTGTGCGCTGCGGAGGATCATCGCGTCCCAGAACGACGTTCCGGCTCGCTGATGGATGTCGATGGCCGCGAGCACATCGCTGGCGGAGGGAGCATGCACGTGCCAGTGCGCCAGGTCCTCGACGATCCGCGCGGCCGCCGGCACGTCGAGCGGCCTGGCGATCTTCCGCGTCGTGATGACGAAGAACTCTTGCAGCACCTGAACGCTCAGGCAGCCCTCCCGCGTGCCCCACAGTTCCTCCACCAGGGCACGTGCCCGGCTGTGCTTGTCTCCCGCCGTCACGTCATGCGCGTAGACGAGAACATTCGTGTCGACGAACTGGCGGTTACCGCTCATGCAGGTCTTCCCGCGACCAGGTCACGCGCCCGCCGGTGCCAAGATCCGCGCCCTCGCGCAGCACGGCCAGGCTGTGCTCCTTCGCAGCGTCATATCCCGTCTCCCGCTCCACGGTCTCGCGGAGCACGCGGGCCAGGAGCTGCGACACCGAGGTACCGCGCCGCGCCGCCAGTATCCGCGCATCCCGCAAGTCCTCCTCGGGAAGAGACAGCGTGATGTTCTGATTAGCCACCGCGCTCACCCCACGATCCAACGTGCTCCACGCAGGACAGTGTAGCACGCAACACCGTGAGGCCGTCGGTGCCAACGGGAGAGATCCCTCCAGGATTCGAACCTGCGCACACGGCTCCGGAGGGGCTTGCCCCGAACGTCCCTGACCAGCGCGAATAGTGTCTGCGGCGGGCTGACCTGGCGCGTATCGGGCACTGCGCGGGGTATCTGGTCTGCGGGGAGGCCCAGCTGGGGCGCTGCCGGTGAGCGTCGAGGCGTCTCGTGGGCGCTGAACCTGGCGCCGGTCCCGGTCGATCGTGGGGGCCAGCCTTCCAGCGCGTGCAAGTTCGTGCCTGATGCGGCCGGAGATCTACCAGCGGGCCGACGAGATCGGCCAGGTCTGGGAGCACGACATCATGCCGCTGCTGGAGGACCTGTTCTACGGGCGGCGGGACCTAGTCGGCCAGTACGGGCTGAACAGCCTGCGCAAGCACCTGGCGAATCGCGGGGTTCCCCTGGAAGCGCGGACACTTCGAATTGAGCTGATCTTGCTTGTTCCCGCTTCCTGCTAGCTGCCATGTAACGGCCGGAGCGCAGGCGCTGTCGAGGTGGAGCCCCCGCAGGGCCGTCAGGCCCGGGGAGGGACGGCCTTGACCGGGCCGGGCACCGGCCGGTCGTGAAGGCGGCGGGAAGCGGGAGCATGTCAGGCTGCCTGCCCGGCGGCCAGGGCCTGCTCGTAGGCGAGCGGGCTGCGCATGCCCAGCGCGGAGTGCCGGCGGGCGGTGTGGGAGTCCTGGATCCAGGTCGCCACTTCGGCCCTGGCCTGTGCTCTGGTGGCGAGGCGCCGGTCGCGGGGGGCTCGCATTCCAAGGTCGAGTGCCAGGCCTCGATGACGGCGTTGCCCAGCGCCGGTCCGGGCCGGCCCATGGACTGGGTGATGCCCATCCGGTCGCACGCCTGGCGGAAGCCCCGGGCGGTGCGTCGCCGGGCTTGAGGACGTATGGGTCGCACGCATGGAGGCCACCCTGCGGCCATCCGAGGATCACGAGGAGGAACCGTGATACCGAATCCGCCGATGCGTTCGATGTCCTTCGGAGCCGCTGGCCGGTCGCGTATCGTCGCGGAAGCCGGCCCGGGGTGGCCTGCGGACGATGGTGGAACGGCTTCGATCTCCGGAGAGGTGTTTACGCAGGTCAAATCCTGTTTCAACAGGTCGCGGCTTGGCGCCCCCAGCAGGATTCGAACCTGCGCACACGGCTCCGGAGGCCGTTGCTCTATCCCCTGAGCTATGGGGGCTGGCGCGGTGGCCGCCGCAGGCCGCGGCGACTGAGCAAGGGTACCAGCACCGGGCCGCCCCGGCGACACGTGGCCGAACCGCCAGCACCGCCTGGCCGCCGCCCGGTAGCCTCACGCCGTGGCGACCGGACTCGGGCGAGTGCTCGTTGTCGATGACGATGAGGTCATCAGGCAGCTTATCGCCGTGAACCTCACCCTGGAGGGGTTCGAGGTGTTCACGGCCGCGGATGGCCAGGAGTGCCTGGACCGGGTCGCCGAGCTCAGGCCCGACGTGGTCACCCTGGACGTGATGATGCCCCGCCTGGACGGGTGGGTGACCGCCATGCAGCTGCGGCAGAACCCGGAGACCGCCGGGATCAGGGTCGTCCTGATCACGGCCCGCGCGCAGGAGGACGACCGGGACCGGGGCCGCCAGGTGGGCGTGGACGCCTACCTGACCAAGCCGTTCGACCCCGCAGAGATGATCCGGGTGGTCCGGGAGCTGGCCGGCGCGCCGAACTCCGCGTACGACTGACCGCCCGGCCACGCGCCGTCATGATCACGACTGACCTCACCGCCGAGGTCTCCCGCGCGCTGCGGGAGCTCGCCCGCGCAGGCGAGCTCCCGCCGGGTGCCGCCGCGATGGCCGTCGCCGGCACCTGGCGGCCGCCGCCGGACCGCGTTCCCGGCACCGCCCCGGCGGCGGAGGGCCGTCGCGTCCGGCCGGGGACGTACTCGACCTCGCTCCCGCTGGCCCTGGCGCGCCTGGCGGGCCGCCCGGCGCCCCAGGTGGCCGCCGGCCTGGCCGGCCGCCTCGCCGCGGTCCGGTGGGTCGCCGCGGCGCAGGTGACCGGGCCGGGGTACCTGACCGTCACGGTCACCCCGGACCACCTCGCCGGGCTGGCCGTCCGGGTGATCGCTGCCGGCCCGGCGGCGGCCGACAGCCCGGCGCTGGCGGGCATGGCGCTGGCGGCGCCGCCCCTGCCCGATCTGCCCGCGGCCCGGGGCTGGGCGCAGGCGTGGCGGGATCAGCGCGACGCCGTGGCCGGCCGGCTCGCGTGGGCTGCCGGCGCCACCGTGGTGTTCGCAGGCGATGGTGAACGAGAGGCCTGCCCCGGCTCGCCCGCGCCGCGGGGTCCGAGCGCGGGGCCGGCTCCCGGACGGCGCCCGCCCGCCGCCTCGCCTGCGCTGCCGGGACCGGGCGGTGAGCGGCGCCCGGGCCACGGCTCGCCCGCCCCGGCCGGCCCGGGTCCGGTGGCGGGTGCGGTGGCCGGGCATGGCACCGACGCGGTCCGCTACGCGCTGGCTGGCTCGCCGGCGCCGCTGGCCCGGCTGATCGAGGGCCGGCTGAGTCGGCGCCGGGACCTGGACGACCCGTTCACGCTGGTCAGGTACGCGCACGCGGACGCCGCGAGCACCGGCCGGTGGGCACTCGACCTGGGAATCGCCGCCGCTGGGACGCCGGCCGGGCGGGTGAGCGCGAGCCCGGCGCGGGCCGGCGGGGCGGCGGTGCCTGCCCTGGCCGGCGGGGCGGCGGTGCCTGCCCTGGCCGGCGGGGCGGTAGCGGGCCCGGCGCGCGTCAGCGCGCGGCTGCTGAGCCCGCCCGAGCTGGACCTTCTGGAGGTGATCTCCTGGCTGCCCGAGCGCGCCGCCGCGGCCGCCCGCCGCCGCGACCCGGCGGTGCTCGCCACGCACCTGGAACGCCTGGCCGCCGCCTGGCTGTCCTGCCGCGAGGAGTGCCCGGCGCTGCCGTTCGGCGGGCGCCGTGCCCCGGACCCGGCACGCCGGCCCGGTCTGGTCTCGGCCCGGCTGACGCTGGCCGCAGCGGCGCAGGCCGCACTGTGCGCGGGACTCGGCGTGCTCGCGGTCGCGGCCCCGGACCGGGCGTGACCGGCCGCGCCGGGGTGATGGCGCCGAGGTGATTAAGCCCCGGGGAACCGGGTATCGGATGCGGTGTAAGCCCCCAAGGTGTCGAGATCTCGGCGTGGCTGAGCCCCCTTGCCGGCGGCGTGCCCGTGGCGGCCGGCCGGCCAGAGCGACCCGGAGCCGAGTGCTCGCTGGCATTGTGACAGGTGTCGCTGCCTACCCGGCTGGTGTTCGCCGGTCTGCGCGAACGCGGCCGACGGCCCGGAAGGAATGCCGTGACCGCGGTTGGTGTTAGGATGGCCAAGGCACCAGGTGCCCCGTCCCGGGGTGAGGTGCGTATCCGCATCCCGTCACGCCAGTGCAGGCCAAGCCCGCGCGCGACCAGGTGCCGCCGTGACAGGCGGTGGCGGGCTGCTCTCGGTGACAGGCATCCGTCAGGAGACGCTCAGCGCACGTGCGATCCGCGGCCCGGACGGATGAGGCACGCGATCCGGCTGGACCCGGGCGGGCCGGACACGCGGAGTGCACATGGCCGGCGCGGCAGGACGGGATGGCGGCGGTGGCTGGGAGTGCGCTGTGACGAGTGCGGCCGATGATCCCGTACCGTGGAAGGACTGTTTGTGACTGACACCACCGACCTGCTCCCTGACCCCCCGCGCGCGGTGTCGCCGGACGGGGCATCGGCCGCCGAGGCGGTCAAGGAATCCGGAGCAGCTCATGGCGCCGCGGGGGCTTCCCCGGGGCAGGGCGGCGCGGTACGCTCCTGGCCGGGTGGCCGGGACGCCGAGGACGCGGCCGGCGAGCGCCTATCGGCCATGCTGCTGCCCGAGTTGCAGCGGCTCGCGCAGTCGCTCGGCGTGACCGGGACCGGCCGGATGCGCAAGGGCCAGCTCATCGCTGCGATCGGGGAACGACAGCACGGCGGCGACGGCGCCGCGGAGGCGATCGTCGTCGGCCCGGCCGGCGCGGATGGGACTTCTCATGGCAATCACAGCGCAGTAGACGGAATGTCGGTCGAGCGGAGCGTGTCTGCGGGAGCCGGCGCCAACCGCACCTTCGAGCAGGACGCCATGGAATCTCAAGAATCAGGGCAGCTCAGCATGGTCAGTGAGTACTCGGGTGAGTCCAGCGGGAACTCGCCAGGAACGGCATCGGCCGCGGCCGCACAGGCGGGCCGGGACTTCGGCGCGGCGGCGCCAGCGGCCGCGGGGCCGGGGTACGGCGATCAGCCAGCACACGGGGGGGATGTGAGCAGGCCCGTTCAGGCTGAGCAGGGCCCGGCCGGTCCCGCCCCGGCGGCCGCGGCGACTGCCCTGGCTCCGGCGGCCCCGGCTCCGGCGGCCCCGGCTCCGGCGGACGCCCCGCCCGGCCCGGCCGGCGCGCAGCCCGGCGTCGGCGCCGTGCTCCCGGCGGCCCCGCCCGGCCCGGCCGGCGCGCAGCCCGGCGCGGTCGGGTCCGGGCAGGCCGCGGAGGCCGTTCCCGCCGGGCACGGCGAGGCCGGCCAGGCGGAGCCTGCGGGCCGGCGGGACCGGGGCGACCGGCGCGACCGGCGCGACCGGGCGGGGAACGGCCGCCGCGACGAGCACCGGCCATCCGGGGACGGCGAAGCGGGCCGGGCCGACCATGGCGGCCGCGACCAGCGCGAGCAGGGCGCCCGCGGCGACTACCGCGAGCAGGGCGGCCGCGACGACGAGCGCGACGGGCAGGGCCGCCGCAGCCGGGACCGGTTCCGTAGCCGCAGCCAGCAGGGCGGTCGCCGCCGCGAGCGCGGCGGCGAGGCCGAACCCGTGATCACCGAGGACGACGTGCTGATCCCGATCGCGGGCATCCTCGACGTGCTGGACAACTACGGCTTCGTGCGCACGAGCGGGTACCTGCCGGGGCCGAACGACGTGTACGTGTCGCTGTCCCAGGTCCGCAAGTACGGCCTGCGCAAGGGCGACGTGATCGAGGGCGCCATCCGCCAGCCGCGCGAGGGCGAGCGGCGGGAGAAGTTCAACGCGCTCGTCCGGCTCGACAAGGTGAACGGGCTCGACCCGGAGGAGTCGAAGGGCCGTCCGGAGTTCGCCAAGCTGGTGCCGCTGTACCCGCAGGAGCGGCTGCGCCTAGAGACCGACCCGGCCAACCTGACCACCCGGATCATCGACCTGGTCAGCCCGATCGGGAAGGGCCAGCGCGGGCTGATCGTCTCCCCGCCCAAGGCCGGCAAGACGATGATCATGCAGGCGATCGCCAAGGCGATCACCAAGAACAACCCGGAGTGCCACCTCATGGTCGTGCTCGTGGACGAGCGGCCCGAGGAGGTCACGGACATGCAGCGGACGGTCAAGGGCGAGGTGATCCACTCGACCTTCGACCGGCCGGCCGATGACCACACCACGGTCGCGGAGCTGGCGATCGAGCGGGCCAAGCGGCTGGTAGAGATGGGGCACGACGTGGTGGTCCTGCTGGACGGGATCACCAGGCTCGGCCGCGCCTACAACCTGGCGGCCCCGGCCAGCGGCCGGATCCTGTCCGGCGGCGTGGACTCGGCGGCGCTGTACCCGCCGAAGAAGTTCTTCGGCGCGGCGCGCAACATCGAGAACGGCGGCTCGCTGACGATCCTGGCGACCGCGCTGATCGAGACCGGCTCCCGGATGGACGAGGTCATCTTCGAGGAGTTCAAGGGCACCGGCAACATGGAGCTGCGGCTGCGCCGCGAGCTGGCGGAGAAGCGGCTCTTCCCGGCGATCGACGTGGATGCCTCCAGCACTCGGAAGGAGGAGCTGCTGCTCGAGCCCGACGAGCTGAAGATCATCTGGCAGCTCCGCCGGGTGCTGCACGCGCTGGAGCCCCAGCAGGCGCTCGAGGTGCTGATGCAGCGGATGAAGGAGACCAAGAGCAACGCCGAGTTCCTGCTGCTCGTGCAGAAGACCTCTCCGGCGACCTGACGGCCGGGCCCGGCCTGGTCGGCGGGAATCGCCGGGGCCAGGATCTGGTTGACGGTGTGGCACACTGGTGAGCCGATCAGCGTGGTACCGGTTCACGCCTGCGGCGCGGGCGCGCCGCGCGGCGACCCGGCGACCGCCCGAGCCAGGAGAGACTCATGAAGCCCGACATCCACCCGGAGTACGTGGTGACCACGGTCACCTGTACCTGCGGGAACACGTTCACGACCCGGAGCACCGCGCGCAACGGCGTGATCCACGCCGACGTCTGCTCCAGCTGCCACCCGTTCTACACGGGCAAGCAGAAGATCCTGGACACCGGCGGCCGGGTTGCCCGGTTCGAGGCCAGGTTCGGCAAGCAGGGCCAGGGCAAGCAGGGCCAGGGCAAGGGCAAGTAGCTCGCCGGTCTGCCCGGCCGCCGGATCGCCGGCGGCCGGGCAGACCACGTTCACGGTCGGCCCGTCGCGCAGGCAAAGGAGGTCAGCGATGCTTGAGCGCCTTGCCGACCTCGCATCCGAGCACGAGCAGATGGAGCGTGACCTGGCCGACCCGGCGGTCCACGCCGACCAGGAACGGGCCAGGGCGCTGGGCCGGCGGTACCGGGAGCTCACCCCGATCGTGCAGGCCTACCGGCAGTGGCGCCGGGTGTGCGACGACGAGGCCGCCGCCGCCGAGCTCGCCGCCGAGGACCCCTCGTTCGCGCAGGAGGCCCGCCAGCTCGCCGTCCGGCGGGCCGAGCTCGAGGAGCGCCTTGAGCAGCTGCTCGTGCCGCGCGACCCGCTGGACGGCAAGGATGTGATCCTGGAGATCAAGGCCGGGGAGGGCGGGGAGGAGTCCGCCCTGTTCGCTGCCGACCTGCTGCGGATGTACCTGCGCTACGCCGAGCGCCAGGGCTGGCGGGCCGAGGTGCTCGACGCCACCGCGACCGGCCTGGGCGGCTACAAGGACGTGACCGTGGCGGTCAAGGCGGCCGGGCGCGGCAGCCTGGCGGGCACCCCGGACGGCGCCTGGTCGCTGCTGAAGTACGAGGGCGGGGTGCACCGGGTGCAGCGCGTGCCGGTCACCGAGTCGGCAGGGCGGATCCACACCTCGGCCGCCGGGGTCCTGGTGCTCCCCGAGGCCGACCCGGTCGAGGTCAGCATCGACCCGGGCGACCTGCGGATCGACGTGTTCCGCTCCACCGGGCCGGGCGGCCAGAGCGTCAACACCACCGATTCGGCGGTGCGGATCACCCACCTGCCGACCGGCATCGTGGTCTCCTGCCAGAACGAGAAGAGCCAGCTCCAGAACAAGGAGGCGGCGCTGCGGATCCTGCGCGCCCGGCTGCTGGCCCTGGCAGAGGAGGAGGCCGCCGCCCAGGCCTCCGCGGCCCGGCGCAGCCAGGTCGCCACCGTGGACCGGTCCCAGCGGATCCGGACCTACAACTACCCGGAGAACCGGATCTCCGATCACCGGGTCGGCTACAAGGCGTACAACCTGGACCAGGTGCTCGACGGCGATCTGGACGCGGTCATCGCCGCGCTGGTGGAGGCCGACCGGGCGGAGAAGCTGGCCGCGCGGCGATGAGGCGGTGGCCCGGGTGAGCCTGCTGATGTCCGAGATCGCCGTCGCGGTCGCCCGGCTCGCCGAGGCCGGGGTCGAGTCCCCGCGCGCGGATGCCGAGCTGATCGCCGCGTGGCGGCACGGCGTGCCGCGTTCGCGGCTGCACCTGGTGCCCGACCGGGACTTCGACCCGCGGTTCTGGGACGACGTGGCCCGGCGGGAGGCGCGCGAGCCGGTGCAGCACATCACCGGGGCCGCCTACTTCCGGTACCTGGAGCTGGAGGTCGGGCCGGGGGTGTTCCTGCCGAGGCCGGAGACCGAGGAGATGACCGGCTGGGCGATCGGGCGCCTGCGCGAGATGGACGTCGCCGAGCCGGTCGTCGCGGACCTGGGCACGGGCTCGGGGGCGATCGCCCTGGCGATCGCCCAGGAGGTGCCGCGGGCGCGGGTGCATGCCGTGGAGGCGGACCCGATCGCCCTGGAGTGGGCCCGCAGGAACGCCGGGCGCTGCGCGGCCGCCGCCCCGCACCTGGCCGGGCGGGTCACGCTCCACGCCGGGGACTTCGCGGTCGCGCCGGCCGGCCTGGACGGCGCCGTGGACCTGGTGATCGCCAACCCGCCGTACATCCCGGCCGGCGCGCTCGTGCCGCCGGAGGTCGGCGAGTACGAGCCCGCGGCGGCGCTGTTCGCGGGGCAGGACGGGCTGGACGCCATCCGCGTGATCGAGCGGGCGGCCAGGCGGCTGCTGCGCCCCGGCGGGGTGGTCGCCGTCGAGCATGGCGCGCCGCAGGGCGCGGCGGTCTACTGGGTGTTCGCCGAGGAGAACGGCTGGCTGGGCACGCGCAACCACCGTGACCTGGCCGGCCGCGACCGGTTCGTCACGGCCACCTGGCCCTGAGCGGGCGGGCTGAGCGGGCGGGCGGGCTGAGCGGGCGGGCTGATCGGGCGGGCGAGATGATCGGGCGGGCCGGGCGGGCGGGCTAGAGTCGGCAGCCAGGAGGAGGGTGCAGCGGTGAACGAGATCTACGACTGCCTCGATCCGGAGCGGCGATCGGCTGGGCTGGGCGCCGCGGCCGAGGCCGTGCTCAAGGGGGCGCTGGTGGTGCTGCCGACCGACACCGTGTACGGCATCGGGGCCGACGCGTTCCGGCCGGCGGCGGTCGGGCGGCTTCTGGCCGCCAAGGGCCGCGGCCGCCAGATGCCGCCGCCGGTCCTGGTCGGCTCGGTCCGGGCGGCCGACGCGCTGGTCGAGGACCTCGGCGGCTACGGGCAGAAGCTGATCGACGAGTTCTGGCCGGGCGGGCTCACCCTGGTCTGCCGGGCCAACCGGTCGCTGAGGTGGGACCTGGGCGAGACCAGGGGGACGGTCGCGCTGCGGATGCCCGACCACCAGGTCGCGCTCGACCTGCTCGCGCAGACCGGGCCGATGGCGGTCAGCAGCGCGAACCTGACCGGAGCCCCGCCCGCCGCCACGGCCGCGGCGGCGCGCGAGCAGCTCGGCGGCTCGGTGGAGGTCTACCTCGACGCCGGGCCGTGCCCGGGCGGCGTCCCCTCGACGATCGTCGACCTCACCGACGACATGCCGCGCCTGCTGCGCGCCGGGGCGGTGCCGATCGGCCGGCTGCGCGAGATCGCGCCGGTCGCGATGGGGCCGGAGTAGGCGGCCGGATCCGTCGGCCGCGCCGCGCGGTGCCCTACAGTGGTCGTGATGCCCGACCGCCTGCCAGCCCGGTGACCAGCGGTGCGCGACTACGCCCTCCCGCTGCTGGTCACGGCCGCCGTCACGTACCTGCTGACGCCGCTGGTGCGCCGCGCGGCGATCCGGGCCGGCGCGGTGATCCCAGCGCGCGACCGCGACGTGCACGCCGGGCCGATCCCCCGGATGGGCGGGCTGGCGATGTTCCTCGGCGTCCTCGCCGGCCTGGTCTGCGCGACCCAGATCGGGCCGCTGCGCGGCGTGATCTCCGGCTACGGCCTGCTGCTCGCCGCCGCCGTGATCGTAGTCGTCGGCCTGATCGACGACCGCTGGGGCCTGAACGTGGTCGCCAAGCTGGCCGGGCAGGTCACCGCGGCGGCCATCCTGTTCGCCAGCGGGGCGCGGCTGACCAGCTTCCCCGAGCCCCAGGACCACGTCTTCAACCTGACGCCGAACGAGTCGGTCGTGGTCACGATCCTGGTCGTGGTGGCGACGATCAACGCGGTCAACTTCATCGACGGGCTCGACGGCCTCGCGGTCGGCATCGTGTGCATCGCCGCGGTCTCGTTCTTCGTCTACTACTACTCCCTGACCCAGTCCGAGGGCCTGGCGCCCGAGGCGCCGCCCGCGCTCGCCTCGGTGGTGCTGGCCGGGGCGTGCCTGGGGTTCCTGCCGCACAACTTCTACCCGGCCAGGATCTTCATGGGCGACACCGGCTCGATGCTGCTCGGCCTGCTGCTGGCGTACGTGCCGATCCAGGCGATCTCCCCGATCGACTACGTCAGCCTGAACTACCGGGCGAACCGGTTCGCCGAGATCCTGCCGCTGCTGCTGCCCGCGGCCGTCATGGTGATCCCGTACACCGACATGCTCCGCGCGGTCGTGCGGCGGACCCGCGCGGGCCAGTCGCCGTTCGCCGCCGACCGCAAGCACCTGCACCACCGGATGCTGGAGATCGGCCACTCGCACCGGTCGAGCGTGCTGATCCTGTACGGCTGGGCGGCGCTGTTCTCCGGGGCGGTCGTGGGCCTGTCCATCGCCACCGTCCACCTGCAGGTCCTCGTGGCGATCACGCTCGCCGCGGTGCTGGTGCTGGTGCTGCTGTCGATCCCGAAGCTGCGCTGGTGGGAGCGGCGCAGGCCGGCCCCCGAGCCCGGCCGGCCCCGGTGAGGGCCCGCCGTCCGGGGCGCCCGGGCCCGCGGCCGGTAGCATTCGTCACGTTCGGTGACCTGCTGCGGCCAAGGTCGGAGAGCTTGTGATATCTTTCACGAGCGCCCGCGCGCTGCGCGGCGCGCTGTCCGTGATACGTTGCGCTCGCCTGAGCGCTCGGGTCCCCGCCGCGGCGGTCTGGTGACCGCCGCGGCGGGGCGCCGGCGCCCGCGCCCGAGCACGGCTGGCTGACCCGCCGGCCGACGAGTCATTCGGAGTGACCGCCGATGCTGGCGAACTACGCCTGGATCGTCCGCCGCTCGGCGGCCGTGACGGCCATCGCGGCGGCGATCATGCTCGCCGTCAGCGCCGCGATCGACGGGATCAAGGGCCTGGCAGGCGCGGCGGTCGCGATCGCGGTGGTCACGGCCTTCTTCGGGATCAGCATCATCGCGGTGGGGCGCGCGGCCCGGGTCGGCCCGCACGTGATGATGGCGACCGCCCTCGGCACGTACCTGCTCAAGATACTCGCGCTGCTGATCCTGGTGGGCCGGTTCCAGGGGACGACGGCGTTCAGCCCGAGGCTGTTCGGGGTGACCGCGATCGCCTGCGTGCTGGTCTACTCGGCTGCCCAGATCGGCTGGTCGGTGCGGCGCAAGGCGCTCTACGTCGAGCCCGACGGGCAGCGGTGAGCCGTGACGGGCACCTCGCGGGGCGGGACGCTGATGGCGGCGCAGGAGGAGGGCCAGGGGCCGGCGGGCCCCGGGCGGCGGCCGCCCTCGGAGTCCATGGGATGGGCGATCCTCAGCTACCTGATCGGGGGGATGCTGCTGTACGGCGGCATCGGCTGGGCGATCGGGCGGTGGGCGCACCTGCCGGTCCTGCTCCCGCTGGGGATGCTGGCCGGCCTGGGGCTGGCGACCGCCCTGATCATCTTCAGGGTGACGAGGTCATGAGCGCGGGCGCGGCGCCCCGCGGGCGCCGGATGACGATCACAGCGCAGGGAGCACATGGTGAGTGACGCGGCGGCAGTCGCCGCGGCGGGCGGGTGCCACATCTTCTCCGGGTGCGGCTACCCGGCGCCGTCGATATCGGACTTCTTCTTCAAGCCGATCTTCACGATCGGGTCCTTCGAGTTCACCAAGCCGATCCTGTTCATGCTGGTGGCCGCGGCGATCGTGCTGGCCTTCTTCTGGCTCGCGTTCCGCAGGCCGCAGCTGGTGCCCCGCGGCGCCCAGAACCTCGGCGAGGTCGGCATCCTGTTCGTCCGCGACCAGATCCTGCGGCCCCAGCTGGGCAAGCAGGGGGACCGGTACCTGCCGTTCATCGTCTCGCTGTTCTTCTTCATCTGGATCATGAACATCTTCGAGATCATCCCGGGCGTCATGTTCCCGGTGACCTCGAAGTACGCCTTCCCGTTCGGGCTGACGATCGTCGTGTGGGTCACCTACGTGTCGATCGGGATCCGGCACCAGGGGCCGATCGGCTACTTCAAGAACATGATGACCCCGAGCGGCGCGCCGGCCTGGATCCTGCCGCTGCTGGCCCCGATCGAGCTGCTGTCGAACCTCATCATCCGGCCGTTCACGCTCTCGGTCCGGCTCATGGCCAACATGCTCGCCGGGCACGTGCTGCTGCTGGTGTTCGGGCTAGGCACGTGGTACCTGTTCAGCCTGTCGATCGGCCTGCTCTTCTCCGCGACGTCGCTGATCGTCTACCTCCTGGTCACGCTGCTCGAGGTGCTCGTGACCTTCCTGCAGGCGTTCATCTTCGCGACGCTCGCGGCCTTCTACATCTCGGACTCGCTGAAGACCTCGCACTAGACCGAACCGACCAGCCTCCGGCGGACTGACCGTCGGCCCGGAAAGGAAGAAACGAGAAGATGCACTTGATGCACCTGATGCACGTGGCCCACGTGCTCCACGTCCTCGCGGCGGCCACGCCGAGCCTGCACATCATCAACCTGGGCGCGCTGACCTACGGCCTGGCGGCGATCGGCCCCGGCATCGGCATCGGCCTGGTCTTCGGCCACGCGATCGAGGCGATGGCCCGGCAGCCCGAGGCGACCGGCCAGATCACGACCTACATGTGGATCGGCTTCACGCTCGCCGAGGCCCTCGCGCTGATCGGCATCGCGGTGCCGTTCTTCATCAAGTAGCGCCGCGAAGCGGGGTGGCACCAGCCATGATGCACCTGGCGCAGAGCGGCACCCAGAACCCGCTCGTGCCCAACACCACCGAGCTGATCCTCGGGCTGGTCGCGTTCTTCGTCATCTTCGGCGTGCTGGCCAGGATCCTGCTGCCGCGGATCACCCGGACGCTGGAGGCCCGGACCGACCAGATCGAAGGCGGGCTGCGGCGCGCCGAGGAGGCGCAGGCCGAGGCCAGCCGGGTGCTGGCCGAGTACCGGGCCCAGCTCGCGCAGGCCAGGCACGAGGCGGCGCGGATCCGGGAGGCGGCGAAGGAGGAGGCCGCCCAGATCGTCGCGCAGGGCCGGGCCGAGGGAGCGGCCGAGCGGCAGCGGATCATCGACTCGGCCAGCGCGCAGATCGAGGCGGACCGGCAGCACGCGCTCGCGTCGCTGCGGGCCGAGGTCGGCGCCCTCGCGGTCGAGCTGGCCGGCCGGATCGTCGGGGAGTCGCTCGCCGACGAGGCCAGGCAGGCCCGCATGGTCGACCGGTTCCTCGCCGAGATCGAGCGGCAGCCGCGCGGGGTGGCCGCCCGATGAGGGGCACGAGCCGCGGCTCGCTGGCCGGCGCCAAGGACCGGCTCGCCGCGATGCTGGCCGGCGCGCCGGGGGAGCGGGCCGCCGCGCTCGGGGACGAGCTGTTCGCGGTGACCAGCCTGCTAGACCGCGAGCCGGGCCTGCGCCGCGCGCTCTCCGACCCCTCGCGCACGGGGGAGGAGCGGGCCGGGCTGGCGGCCGGGCTGCTCGGCGGCCGGGTCAGCGACGCGGCGGCCGAGGTCGTCGCGGGCCTGGTCCGCGCCCGCTGGTCCGAGCCGGCCGACCTGGCCGACGCCGCCGAGCAGCTGGCCGTGCTCGCGATCGCGCAGTCTGCCGAGGCCGCCGGCCAGCTCGACGAGCTTGAGGACGAGCTGTTCAGGTTCAGCCGGATCGTCGGCGCGAACCCGGACCTGCGCGCGGCGCTGTCCAACCGGTTCGCGCCCGCCGCCGCCCGCGGGCAGCTGGCGGCCGACCTGCTGGCCGGCCGGGTCAGCGCGGCGGCGCTGCGCCTGATCAGCCAGGCCGCGGTGCACCCGCGGGGACGTAGCCTGGATGCAGGGCTTGAGTCCTACGCGAACCTGGCCGCCCAGC
>JAJPIV010000134.1 GCA_021324595.1 Actinomycetota bacterium
AACGCGGCCATGAAGAACGCCCGGATGTAGTGCGGCTGCAGCCGGCGGGCGCGGGCCTCGGCCATCGCCGCCCGCCACTTCTCCAGGTCGGCGGCGGCGAGGATGTCCCGGTGCGCGGCGCGTTCGGCGATCAGCTTGTCCAGCCCCTCGCCGACGGTGGCGTCGATCACCTGGGTGAGCCGGGCGCGCACCTCGGGCCGGTCGCCGTAGCGGATCACCTCGACCAGCAGGTCACGCAGCGGGCTGCCTTCGAACGCCTCGCCGAGCACGTCGAAGACCTTGCCCTGGTAGGCCTGGCGCTGGGTTTCCAGCTTGTCGAGGAGAAGCTGGAAGACGGCGCCTTCCCGGGTGTTCTGCGCGACCAGGTTCCACAGGTGGCAGACCTCGGTCTGGCCGATCTGGTGGATGCGGCCGAACCGCTGCTCGATCCGGTTCGGGTTCCACGGCAGGTCGTAGCTCACCATCAGGTGGGCGCGCTGCAGGTTCAGGCCCTCGCCCGCCGCGTCGGTGGCGACCAGCACCCGGGCCTGCACGTCCTGGGCGAACAGCTCCATGACCTTGCGGCGCTCCTCACGCCTGATCCCGCCATGGATGACCAGGACAGCCTCGGGGCGCCCGAGCAGGCCGCGGATGCGTTCGGCCACGTAGTCCAGGGTGTCCCGGTGCTCGGTGAAGACGATGATCTTCCGGATGCTGCCGGCGGCGTCCCTGATCAGGGCGTTGTCGGTGAGCAGCTCGCGCAGCTCGGTCCACTTCTTGTCGGTGCCGGAGTGGCGGACCCTGCGGGCCAGCTCCTCCAGGTCCGCGAGGATCGCGATCTCCTTGTCCAGCTCGGCGACCGTCTTCGCCGCAGTGGCGGCGTCGGCCACCTCGGACTCGACCTCCTCCGCCTCGCCGCTGGGCAGGTCGTCCAGGTCCTCGGCGTCGTCGGGCAGGTCGCGGCCGAGCAGCTCGCCGAGCCGGCGGGCCAGGTCCTGGTCCGCGGCGGCGTGGTCGCCGTACTGCACCTCGTGGCGCCTGCGCCGCCGTTCCAGCGACCTCAGGATCGCCTCGGGGCTGGAGGCCAGGCGCCGTTGCAGCACGGTGAGCGCGAGCCCGACGGTGAAGCCGCGCTTGGCGTCGCCTTCAGCCTTGAGCCGGTCGGCGCGGTTCATCTCCTCGCGCACGTACTGGGTGACCGCATCGTACAGCTCCTGCTCGCCCTGGGACAGCTCGTAGGCGACGGTGTAGGCGCGGCGCTCAGGGAACAGCGGCGTGCCCTCGAACGTCTTCAGGTCCTCCTTGACCATGCGGCGCATCAGGCCCTCGGTGTCCACCGCGTGCACGCTGTCGCGGAACCGGCCCTCGAACCTGTCGGTGTCCAGCAGCGCCAGGAACAGCCGGAAATCCTCCTCCTTGCCCGCGTGCGGGGTCGCGGTCATCAGCAGCAGGTGCCGGGCGTGTCGGCCGAGCAGCTCGCCGAGCTGGTACCGCCTGGTCTTGCGCAGCTCGCCGCCGAAATAGTGCGCCGACATGCGGTGCGCCTCGTCCACTACCACCAGGTCCCAGTCGGCGCGAGCCAGGTAGTCCCGTAGGTCATCGGACCGGGACAGCTGGTCCATCCGCGCGATCAGCAGCGGGTTCCTGACAAACACCTGGCCGTCCGGCTGGGAGTCCGCGAGCTGCCGAGTGAGCTGCTCAAACGCCAGACCGAACTATTCCTTCAGCTCGTCCTGCCACTGATCGACCAGCCCGCCCGGAGCCAGCACCAGGCAGCGCTCCAGGTCACCGCGCAGCATCAGCTCCTTGATTTACAGGCCGGCCATGATCGTCTTCCCGGCGCCCGGGTCGTCGGCCAGCAGGAACCGCAGCGGCGTGCGGTCCAGCAGCTGCCCGTACACCGCCTGGATCTGGTGCGGCAGCGGCTCCAGATCCGAGGTGTGCACCGCGAGCATCGGATCGAAGCGCCCGGCCATCCTGATCCGGAGCCCTTCGGCGGCCAGCTTGAAGCCGGCCGCGTCCGCGCCGAAGTCGTAGGCCGCCGCGGCCTGGCCGAGGGACAGGCGCGGCTCGTGGTCACGGTACAGGATGCGCTCATCCAGGCGGCCGTCACCGGCCCGGTACGCCAGGCGCAGCGCATTCGACCTGATCCACGTCGCCGCGACCACGGTCACCGCGCCATCACCGGCCACCCCGGCGACCCGCGCCCCCGGGGTCACGTCCTCCAGCCTGATACCCACGCCGCCCGCCTTCTCACCACCCGGCCCGTCGCGTTCACGCCTGACTCTAGGCAGATGCGCCGACGTCGGCTGGCCGGGTCTGTTCGGCGTCGTGACGGCCTGGCGTGGCGCGACACGCCGGTGATCACCAGGCGCGTGCTCTTGGTGATCTTGCACCGTGGCGTCCTGGTGTGCCCGGTGATCAAGGCTTGCAGCCGCGTGAGGTGCTGGAGGCCCGCCCAGCCCAGCCAGGGCGGCGCGGCCCGGTCAGGCAACCTGGCTCGGTCGCGCGCCGTCCTGGTGGCAGGGAGCACGCACGCGCGGCTCGCGAGGGGCTCGGGAGGGATGGTCATGAAGCCGGGAATCATCCGGGGATCCGTCGCGGCGCCGGCTGTGATGCTCGCCGCGCTCGCGCAGGCGGCCTGCGGCACCGCCGTCACCGGGGCGGGATCAGCGCCCGCGCCGAGGTGCCCGGCGCGCCTGCTGGCAGGCTCCACGCCGCCCGCCGGGGCGCCATCGGCGCCGTGGCCCGGCCGGGTTTCGCCCGCGCTGATCCCGCCGGGGGCGGTGACCGTCTCGATCTGCCAGTACGCGCCCCCGCTGCCCGCGTCCAAGGCGAGGCTCGCCCCTGCCCGCCGGATCGTGCTGCGCGGGACCTCCGCCGCGGGCCTTGCGGCGATCGTCGACGGCGGGCTGGCGCTGACCGCCGCCGCCCGGCGTTGTGACCGTCCCCGGGGCAGGCTGCCGTTTCGCCAGGCGCTCGTGTTCGGATACCGGCGCGGGCGCCGCGTGACCGCCGCGATCTCCTACACCGGCTGCTCGCTCGCGATCGTGGCAGCCGGGAGCAGGGCCGCCGTGCTCGCCAGCCCGTTGCAGTCTGACCTGTTCTCCCTCGCCAGTGTCACCCGGCGTCCGGAAGGCCCCCCGGCCCCGGGCCTGGTGAGCCTTTCGATCCGGTCCGCCGCGGCCGCCGCCGCACGTGGTCACTGGAGCCTGTACGTGGACGGCGCCGCCGTCATCCGCGCCGCCCGGCCCGGAACCGTGGTCTTCCAGGTCCCGCCGGCGGGCGTGCCGGACGCCGTGCCGGGCAGGGTCATCAGCGTGGTGCTGGCGGCCCGGCCCGCGCCCGGCTGCGTGCCAGCGCAGCTCGCCCTCAGCTACCTGGGCGGCGGGGCGGGAGCCGGCAGCGATTTCGGATCCGTCGTGGTCCGGGACGACTCGCCCCGCCCATGCGCGCTGGCCGGGCCGCTGCGCCTGGCCGGGACGGACCCGACGGGGCGGCTGGTCACGCGGACGGTCGTGTTCCCGGTGGCAGGCGCCGCACTCCTGAGCCCGGCGACAGGCCCGGTCAGTCAGCGCGTCACAACGGCGGGCAGCCCGCAGGCGGCCGCGCGCGGCGCCTTCGTCGCGATCCTGGCCCTGGCGGCCGAGTACCGGGACGGCCCGGCCAGTGTCGACCACGGGTACTGCGAGCCGCTGTGGATCACGCCCGCCGGATGGCGCGTCACGCTGCCGGACGGGCAATCGCTCACGGTCCCCAACGCGGATCCGTTCACCTCCGCGAGATTCAGCCGCTCCGGCGGACTGGTGACCTGCCGGGGAGAACTCGCTGGCGTCCCGCCCGCCACGGTCGCCTGGCAGCCAGGCGCCACGGGCTGAGATCCCCGGCCCCCGGCCCGCGCCCCCGCCCGGCATGGCTGCCCGGCCGGCCTCGCCGGCCCGGTGGCGGCCGCGGCCTGGCCGGCCCGCGGGACGCGCCGCGTTCGGGCACGCCAGGGAACGCGCCGCCGTGCCCTCGCGTCCAACGGGCATGCGCGTTCGGGTAATGATCGCCGTGGCCCTGTGCGCCCTCGTAGCGGGGTGCGGGACGGCGCGCCCGCCGGAGCGCGGGCCTGGGGGAGCGGCGCCGGCTGCGGCTCGCCGGCCGGCGGCGGCGGCGGGGAACCGCGCGGCGGCCCGGGCGGAGGCGCGCCGGCTGCTGTCGCTGGCCCGGGTTCCTCCGGGCGCCGTCCGCCTGGCCCGCCCGCCGCGGGAGCTGTCCGCCCCGGCGATGGGCACGCCCGCGGTGACCTCGCTGGTCGACCGGGTCGCGGCCTGGCGGGTCCGGATGCCGTTCCCGGTGGCGCGCGACTGGCTGGCGGCCCACCCGCCGCGCGGCCTGCGCCCGGACGGATCGGCTGCCAGCGGTTACGCCAACACCGGGGTGATCACCATGGCCGGCACCAGCTACCGGGGCCCCGCCAGCGGGGCATGGCAGTCGGCCGACCTGGAGATCGGCGTGGCCCCGGCCGGCCCTGCCGCCAGCGTGATCCGCGCCGACGCGGTGATCGTGTGGCTGGATCCGCGGCCCATCCGGTCTGGTCCCGGCGCCCGCCCCGTGCGCGTCACCGTGGCGTCCGGCTGCCCGGCCTCCGACCGGGGCGTGACCGGCGTGATCAGCCCTGGCCCGGGGCTGAGCCGGCGGATGCTGCCGCCCGGGCGGCCCGTCGCCGGCCTGCGCTGCCGATACGACGGCCTCAATGGCCACCCGTGGCGGCTGGTCGGCGCGGCGCGGCTCTCCGCCGCGGCCGCTCGCCGGGCTGCCATGGCGATGCTGCGCCTGCCGCTCAGCCATCCCGACGGGGCGCGGGTGTCCTGCCCGCTGGCCGACGGATCGGCGGAGGTCCTCGCGCTGGCCTACCCGGGCCGCCCCGACGTGGACCTGTGGGTGACTATCGGCGGATGCGGCGGGGTCTCCAACGGCCACATCCTCGCCGGCCGCGCGTGACCGGCGGGCCGGCCCGGCCGCGCCCTCCCGTGACGGCGCGGCCGCCGGTGACCGTCCGGCGAACTGTCGGTCCGCCTCCCTAGCATCTGCGACAGCGCACCCGGGGACGGCGCGCCGCCGGCCGTTCAGGGGGCAATCCCGGCAGGGCGCTCTTCGGCGGGAGGTGAGCTCGTGGGTCATGGCCAGGCGCCCATCGCCGTCGTCCTCGCCGCGGCGCTCTCCGTCGGCCTCGGCGCGTGCGGCGGCCGCGCGGCGGGATCGCGCGCGCCCGCTGCCGGGCAGCCCGCGCCCGGGCGGCCCGCCACCCGCCCGGTGCCTCCCGGCGCGGCCGGAGCACCCCGGCCGGCGGGCACGCGGCGGTCGGCCGCCGCGTCCGCCGGCGGGCGCGGGAACGGCTCTCGCTTCCTGAGGCTGCTGATCGAGCCGCGGGACGGCATCGCGCCGATCTACCGGCTGATCTCCGGGGCGCGGTCGTCGGTCGAGCTGACCATGTACGAGCTGGCCGACCCGGCCGCGGAGGCCGACCTCGCGGCGGACGCGGCCCGGGGCGTGGACGTCCGCGTCATCCTGGACCAGCACCTGGCCCGGGCGGCGAACGCCAGCGCCTACCGCTACCTCACGGCGCGCGGAGTGCACGTCCGGTGGGCGCCGTCCGGCACGATCTACCACCAGAAGACCCTCACGGTCGACGGCCTCACCTCGGTCATCATGACCGGGAACCTGGTCGCCTGGGACTACCCGAGCACCCGGGACTTCGCCGTCATCGACTCCCGGCCCGCTGACGTCGCGGCGATCGTGGCCACCTTCGACGCGGACTACGCCGGCCGCCCGATCCGGCCGCCGGACGGCGCCGACCTGGTCTGGTCGCCCACGAACGCGCAGGCCACGGTCCTGTCCGTCATCGCGGGCGCCAGGCGCACGCTCGCCCTGGAAGACGAGGAGATGCGCGACCCGGCTGTCACCAGCGCCCTGGCCGCCGCCGCCCGGCGCGGCGTGAACGTGACGATCACGATGACCGCCGACCCCGAGTGGGACCAGGCGTTCACCCGGCTCAGCCGGGCCGGCGCGCACCTCCGGCTCTACCCGGATGGCGGCGGCTCGCTGTACATCCACGCCAAGGCGATCGTGGCCGACGCCGGCCTGCCCGATCAGCGGGCCCTGGTCGGGTCGCAGAACTTCTCCGCCGCCAGCCTCGACTACAACCGGGAGCTCGGCATCCTCACCAGCGCCCCCGCGATCGTGTCCGCCGTCAGCGCGACGCTCGCCGCCGACTTCGCCGGCGCGGCGCGGTACCGGGCGCCGGGCCAGCCACCGCCTGGCGGTCACGGGCAGGCGGCCTGGTGCACCGCCAGCGCCACCGTGTACGACGCCGCCCGCGACGAGAACGACGTCTTCGTTCACTCGGACCAGCCCTACCGGTCCGCGACGGCGACCGCGGACGGCTACTCGGGCACCTGGCGGACGGGCGGCACCGGCTACGCGCTGATCTACCTCGACGGGCCGCCGCCGGGCGCGCTCATCACCGTGCGGGTCGGCAGCGCGGTGTGCACCGCCAGGGACTGACCCGCCGCCCGGCGGCAGGCGGCACGACCTGCCGGGCCAACGGCTCGGCCCCGCCGGCCACCCGGCATGGCCCCAATCCCGGCAAGGAAGGGCAAGTCGGTAGCGTAGGCGCATGAGCGAGCCGGTGACCGAAGGGCAGGGGCCCTCCGCGGCACCGGAGGACGAGGGGGAACGAGCCCGGCAGCGGCATGAGGCGCAGGCGGCCGGCGAGGCTCCCGCCGCGCAGGATCGCCCGGCCGCCGACCGCCGGCGGGTCAGGCCGGCCGGCGCCCGGTCGGACCGGCGCGCCGTCGCGGTGATGACGATCGCGCACGGCATCCAGCACTTCTACGTCGCCGGGCTGGCGATCACCTATCCATTCGTGGTGGCCGAGTTCCACGCCTCATACGCCGTGCTCGGCCTGTGGCTCTCGGCCGCCGGCGTGCTGGGCGGCCTGCTGCAGGCCGCCGCCGGGCTGCTGCGCCGCGCCAGCGCCCGCACGGTGCTCGCCGTGCAGGACCTGGCCATGGGCGGCGCGTCGGTGCTCGGCGCGGTCGCCGGGGCGTTCCCCGTGTTCGGGCTCGCGCGCGTGCTCGGCTCCGCGGTGAGCTGGCCGCAGCATCCGGTCGGGTCCGCCTACCTGGCCGAGCGCTTCCCGAAGCGGAGGGCGACCGTGCTGAGCTGGCACACCGCCGGTGGCAGCCTCGGCACGGCGGCGGTGCCGCTGCTGATGTCGGCGGTGCTGGCCGCGGCCGGCTGGCGCTGGGCGCTGGTGGCCCTGGGCGCTGCGCTGGCGGCGGGCGGCCTGCTGATCCGGCTCGCCCTCCCGCCCGAGCGCGGCGCGGCCGGGGACGCGCCGGGGCGGGGCACCGCCGGGCCGGATCTGGGCATGGCCGTCCCGGAGAGGCGCACCGCCGGGCCGGCCGTCGCGCGGGCCGCCCCCGCCGGGGCGAGCGGGCGGGCCTGGTCCTGGCGGCCCGCGCGCCGCCGGGGAGCCCCTGAGGGGCCGGCGCGCGCCGGGGGGCTCTGGCGGCAGCTCAGGCGACGGGAGGTAGCGGCGGTGCTCGCCGCCGGGACGATCGCCGCCGGCGGCCGTGGCCTGGGGACCCTGAGCACCTACATCCCGGCGTACCTGCGCAGCGGCCTTCGCCTGCCCACGCTGACGGTGGGCGTCCTGGTCACCATCGTCCTGGCGGCCAGCATCGCGGGCCCGGTGTTCGGCGGCGTGCTCGCCGACCGGTTCGGGCGGGCCAGGACGCTGATCGTCACCTACGTCGCCGCCGCCGGCGTCCTCGCAGCGTTCGGCTACGCCGGCCGTGGCGTGGTCGTGCTGGCACTCCTCGGCGTCGCCGTCGGCGTGCTCGGCTACGCCGAGTCGCCGCTGCTCCAGGCCGTCTTCTCCGACCTGCTCGGCGGCGCCGCCCGTGGCGCGTTCGGCGTGTTCTTCGCGATCTCCTATGGCGTCGGGTCGCTGTGGACCGCCGTGATCGGCTGGGTGATCACGGCGGCCGGCTTCGCGACGGCCTTCGCGGTGATGGCGGGCTCGTTCGTGGCGGCCGCGCTGATCATCGCCCTGGCCATTCCGCGCCGCCGCCGCGGCGCAGCGCACGGCGCGTGAGCGGCGAGGAACGGCGCGCGGGACGGGCCGGGCGCGCCGAGCCGCTCGGACGACCGGTCACGGGCCGGGCCGGGCGGGTGCCCGGCCCGGCCGCCCGCCCGGCCCGGCCCTCATGGACTGGGAGTACCTGCTGGTGGCCGCTCGCCGCGAGTGAGCGCGGCCGCCTTCATGGTCCCGGATGGGGCCGCGCTGGAGCCTGCGGCGGAAGCGGGCGCCCAGGGTGATCATCTCCGTGACGTGGCTGGCGGGCGGCGTCGCCGGGCGGCGCCTACCCGGCGGCCCAGCCGAACGCCGGGCTGACCTGGTCGTCCTCGGCGTCGGCCGCGTCGATGTCATCCCTGGAGATCCCGAGCAGATACAAGATCGCGTCCAGGTGCGGCACGCTGACCGAGGCGTCGGCGGCGCGGCGCACGGCCGGCTTGGCGTTGAACGCGACGCCGAGTCCCGCGGCGGCGATCATGTCAAGGTCGTTGGCACCGTCGCCGACCGCGACCGTCTGGCTGAGCGGCACCCCGGCCCGGGAGGCGAAGTCGCGGAGCAGCCGCTCCTTGCCCGGCCTGTCGATCAGCTCGCCGGCGATCCGCCCGGTGAGCCTGCCGCCGGCGATCTCCAGGGTGTTCGCCGCGGCGTAATCCAGCCCGAGCTCGGCGCTCAGCCAGTCCGTGACCTGGGTGAACCCGCCGCTGACCACGCCGCACCGGTAGCCGAGGCGCTTGAGGGTCCGCACCAGCGTCCGGGCGCCCGGGGTGAGCCGCAGCTTTCCGGTCAGCGCCTCGACCACCGAGGCGTCCAGCCCCGCGAGCAGCGCGACCCGCTCGCGCAGGGCGGTGGCGTAGTCGATCTCCCCGCGCATCGCCGCCGCGGTCAGCGCCGACACCTCGGCGGCGTGGCCCGCCTCGTCGGCGAGCAGGTCGATGGCCTCGTCCTGGAGCAGCGTGGAGTCGACGTCCATCACCACCAGCCGCATCGCCCGGCGGTGCAGCCCGCCGCGCTGCACGGCGATGTCGACGCCGAGGCTGGCCGACTCCCGGGCGAGCGCGCCCCGCAGGGCCTGCGGGTCGGCACCGGAGATCCCGAACTCGATGCAGGTGACCGGCTCCCGGGCCAGGCGCTCGATCCGGTCGATGTTCGCGCCGCTCGCCGCGATCCGCCCGGCGATGGCCGCGATCACCGCCGGCGTCAGCGGGCTGCCGAGCACGGTCACGTGCAGCCGCCCCCGGGCCGGCGGGGCATGGTCCCCTGAACCGGTCGTGATCTCGGCGTTCATGCCGAGGTCGCCGGCGAGCGAGGTGACGCGCCGGTGGATCGAGGTCAGGTCCGGCGCTCCCGGGCAGGCGAGCAGGACGCCCAGGATCAGGTGGCCGCGGATGACGACCTGCTCGACGTCGAGCACGGTCAGGTCGTGCGCCGCCAGGCCGGAGAACAGCCGGGACGTGACCCCCGGCCGGTCCCGTCCGGTCAGCGTGATCAGCAGCGTGGTCGGTGGCTGGGTCATGACCTGCCCACGCTATCGGGTCGGCGGCCAGGTCCGCGCCTCCGGCCGCCGCGATGGGCCCACCGGCCCCCCAGCCCGGGACCAATGCCCGCTGCCGGCGGCGGGCGCGAGCCAGTTGGATGGAAACACCACGAAGGAAGTGCTCCGATGAACGTTCTCAGCCCGGGCGGCCGGCCCCGGCGGCCCGCCGGATCGCGCGGGCTGCGTGCCCTGACCGCGCTCCCGCTCGTCCTCGCGACCGCCACGGCATGCGTCTCGGCCACACCGGTTCCCGCCACGCCCGGCTCGTCCCCGGCGGGCTCGTCCCCCCAGCGCTCGTCCCCGCACCCGCAGCGCTCGTCCCCGCCCGGCTCGCGGGTGGCATCCGCTCCGGGCGCCACGGCGTCGCCCCCGGGCAGTCCAGCCGCCACCGCCACCGCACTGCCCGTTCCGGCGGGGCTCGGCGGCAAGGACTGGACGGAGGTCAAGACCACCAGCAAGATCGTCGCGCTCACCTTCGACGCGGGGGCCAACGCCGACGCGGTGGACAGCATCCTCGCCACGCTGACGGCGCAGCACGTCCCGGCGACGTTCTTCCTCACCGGGCAGTTCGTCCGGAACTACCCGGCGAAGTCGGCCGCGATCGCCCGGGCCGGGGAGCGCATCGGCGACCACTCGGTCTCGCACCCGGACTTCACCACCCTCACCGACGCCCAGATCCGCGCCCAGGTGCTCGATGCCCGCAACCAGATCCGGTCGGTGACCGGCGCGGACCCGTGGCCATGGTTCCGCTTCCCCTTCGGCGCGCGCGACGCGCGCACGATCTCGGCGGTGAACTCGACTGGGTTCGTGCCCATCCGGTGGACCGTCGACACGCTCGGCTGGGAGGGCACCTCGGGCGGCCAGACGGTTCAGACGGTGATCAACCGGGTGCTGGCCAACCTGCGTCCCGGCGAGATCGTCCTCATGCACTGCGGCTCGAACCCCGATGACCACAGCACCCTCGACGCCGACGCGCTCCCGGCCGTGATCGCCGGCCTGAAGGCGCGCGGCTACTCGTTCGTCACCCTCGACGCGATGCTGGGGTACCGCGAGCTCACCGCCGACGGCGCGGTGCGCCCGTTCGGCGCGGCGTCATTCGGATCGCTCGCCGGCCGGCTGCCCGTGGGCGTCACCGCCGTCGGGATCGCCGCCGACCGGGCGACCGGCGGCTACTGGATCCTCAAGTCCAACGGCGGCGTGAACGACTTCAACGCGCCCTGGTCCGGCTCGCTGGCCGGCCAGCTGCCCCCGGGGGTGCGGGTGACCGGGTTCGCGGCGGGGCGAGGCGGCGGCTACTACGTGCTGACCTCCGACGGCGGCGTGCACGCCTTCGCGGCCCCGTTCTACGGGTCACTGGCCGGCCGGCTCGCCGCCGGCGTCAGCGCGGTGGGCATCGCGACCGACCCGGTGACCGGCGGCTACTGGGTCCTCAAGTCGAACGGCGGGGTGAACGAATTCAACGCCCCCTGGAGCGGCTCGCTCATCGGCAAGGTGCCCGCCGGGGTGCGGGTGACCGGGATCGCGGCGGGGCGAGGCGGCGGATACTACGTGCTGACCTCCGACGGGGACGTCCACGCGTTCGGCGAGCCGTTCCGCGGGTCGGTGCTGGGCAGGCTCCCCGTCGGCGTCGCCGCGGTGGGCATCGCGGGCGACCCGGCGACCGGGGGCTACTGGATCCTCAAGTCCGACGGGGGCGTCGAGAACTTCTACGCGCCATGGTGGGGCTCGCTGGCCGGGCATCTGGCCACCGGCCAGCGGGTGGCAGGCCTCGCCGGCCAGTAGCGCCGCCGGGCGATGGCGGGAGGGCGGCGCGCCGCGAGCGGGGCGTGGGCGCGGTCACCCCGGCCATGCGCCTGGCGGGCCGCGATACCGTGCCTGGATGACCGAACGCCATGAAAGCGCCATGTCCCCGGCCCCGCCCGCGGCAGGCTGACCGCCGTGCGGACCGTCGTCGCCTTTCATGCGCACCCGGACGACGAGGCGCTGCTGACCGGCGGGACGCTGGCGATGCTGGCCGGGCAGGGCCACCGGGTGGTCATCGTCGTCGCCACGGACGGCGTCATCGGGCCGGCGGGAGCTCCGGACGCTAGCGTCCGCCTCGCCGAGCTCCGCGCGAGCGCCGCGGCCCTCGGGGCCGCCCGGGTGGTGCACCTCGGGTATGCCGACAGCGGCCACGGCCCGGTGCTGCCCCCGGACCCGCCGGACCGGACCAGGTTCGCCCGGGCTGACCTTGAGGAGGCCGCGGGCCGCCTCGCCGGGCTGCTCCTTCAGGAGCGCGCCGACCTGCTGCTGACCTACGATGCGCGCGGCGGATACGGCCACCGGGACCACGTGAAGGTCCATCAGGTCGGTGCCAGGGCCGCCGAGCTGGCAGGCGGCGTCCGCGTGCTTCAGGCGACCGTCCCGCGGGAGCTGATCTGCCTGGCGCTGCGGCCGCTGCGGGCGCTCGGCGCGGTCCGGTTCGGCGCCGAGGAGGCCAGGTCCGCGTTCACCCCCAGGGCGGCGATCACGCACCGGGTGAACGTGCGCCGGTACGCGGCCGCCAAGCGGGCGGCGCTGGCCGCCCACCGGTCGCAGCTGACCGGACCCGGGCGGGCGGCGCGGCTCTTCCGGGTCCTCGCGCGCCTGCCGGTGCCGGTCTTCGCGCTCGTGCTCGGCTGCGAGTGGTTCGCCGAGGCCCGGGCCACGCCGCCGGCTGGCGGCCGCGTGCCGCGACGCGACGAGGGCCCGGGGTGACCGGGCGCCCGCGCCGGGGACGACGCGCCAGGTGCCGGGCTGGCACCGGCGGCCCGGTGCGGCAGGGACTGCGGGCCGGGCCCGGCGCGGCACGGACTCCGCGCGATTCGCCCGCTGCGCACTGATCTGCCCCTTGGTTGGGCGACTCCCGGCGTGGCAATCTAGTGGGCAGGTAGACTAACCGCGCTCCGGGACGCCATGACCCGAACTGGCACAGTCTGGCTGGCTCCCGGCCGAGCGGTCCCGGCCGCGAGGCTCACCCGCACCAGCGCAACGTCACGGGAGTTGGAATGCGCGTTCTGGTTCTAGGCGGCGACGGGTTCTGTGGTTGGCCCACGTCGTTGTACCTGTCGGACCGCGGCCACGACGTCACGATCCTGGACAACCTCAGCCGCCGGAACATCGACAACGAGCTCGAGGTCGAGTCGCTGACGCCCATCCGCCCGATCGGGGAGCGGCTGCGCGCCTGGAAGGAAACCTCCGGCCGCCAGATCGGCTTCATCAACCTGAACCTGGCCACCGAGTACGACCGCCTGGTGCGGGTGCTGCTGGACCTGCGGCCCGAGGCGATCGTCCACTTCGCCGAGCAGCGCGCGGCTCCATATTCGATGCGGACCACGCACACCAAGCGGTACACGGTCGACAACAATGTCCGGGCCACGCACAACCTGCTCGTCGCGCTGGTCGACACCGGAATCGACGCGGCACTCGCCCACCTGGGGACGATGGGCGTGTACGGGTACGGCTGGTCCGGCAGCGCCCCGATCCCCGAGGGGTACCTGACCGTCAAGGTGCCCACCCCCGACGGTGACCTGGAGCGGGAGATCTTGCACCCGGCCAACCCCGGCTCGGTCTACCACATGACCAAGACCCTCGACCAGCTCATGTTCGCCTTCTACGCCAAGAACGACGGGCTGCGGATCACCGACCTGCACCAGGGCATCGTGTGGGGCACGCAGACCGGCCAGACGATCAGGGACGAGCGGCTCATCAACCGGTTCGACTACGACGGCGACTACGGGACCGTGCTGAACCGGTTCCTCATGCAGGCGGCCATCGGGCATCCGCTGACGGTCCACGGCTCCGGCGGCCAGACCCGCGCGTTCATCCACATCCGCGACACGGTGCGGTGCATCGAGATCGCCATCATGAACCCGCCGCAGGCCGGATCACAGCCCATGGTGCTGAACCAGATCACCGAGACCCACCGGGTCGCCGACCTCGCCAAGATGATCAGTGAGATCACCGGGGTGCCGGTCGCGAACCTGCCCAACCCGCGGAACGAGGCCGACGAGAACGACCTGGTGGTTAAGAACGACCAGTTCCTCGCGCTGGGCCTGAACCCGACGACGCTCTCGAGCGGCCTGCTAGAGGAGGTCACCGAGGTCGCCGTCAGGTACAAGCACCGGGTCGACCCGACCAAGATCATCGCTCGGTCGGTGTGGCGCAAGGGAATGCAGGTCAGCGAGGACCTGCTGACCAAGCTCCCGGGGACCGCCGAATAGGCAGGCCGGTGGCGGCGCACTCCGGGCCCGCACGCGGTCGCCCGGGGGCGAGCCTTGACGCGGCCCGCGCCCTGCTGGCCAGGGCTCCGGTCTTCGACGGCCACAATGACCTGCCCTGGGCGCTCCGCGAGGGCGCCGAGGGCGATCCGGCCGAGGTCGACATCACGGCGAGCGTCCCGTTCACCCAGACCGACCTGCCCCGGCTGCGGGCCGGGGGCGTGGGCGCGCAGTTCTGGTCCGTCTACGTCCCCTCCGAGCTGGCTGGCGAGTCGGCCGTGGTGACCACCCTGGAGCAGATCGACCTCGTGCGCCGCCTCGCGGCCCGGCACGCGGCGCACCTGGAGATCGCGCGCACTGCCGCGGACGTCGAGCGGATCATCGCCTCCGGCCGGATCGCATCCCTGCTCGGGGCCGAGGGCGGGCACAGCATCGGCGGGTCGCTCGGGGTGCTCCGGGCGCTGCGCGCGCTCGGAGTGGGGTACCTGACGCTCACCCACAACCGGAACGTGCCGTGGGCCGACTCAGCGACCGACGAGCCCGGATGCGGCGGGCTGACCGCATTCGGCCGCGAGGTGGTCCGCGAGATGCAGCGGATCGGCATGCTCGTCGACCTGTCGCACACGGCGCCGGCCACGATGCGCGACGCGCTGGCCGTCGCGTCGGCGCCGGTGATCTTCTCGCACTCCAGCGCCCGTGCGATCACCGATCATCCGCGGAACGTCCCCGACGACGTGCTCGCCCGGCTCCGGGAGAACGGCGGGGTCGCGATGGTCACGTTCGTGCCGATGTTCATCTCGGCGGCGTGCCTGGAATGGGAACTGCACGCGAAGGCGGAGGCGGGGCGGCGGGGCATCGACTACGGCGACCTGTCCAGGCGCGGCGAGCTCGCCGACTGGGCAGCGAGCCATCCGATGCCACGGGCCACCGTCGCCGACGTCGCCGACCACGTCGAGCACGTCCGCCAGGTCGCGGGAGTGGACCACGTCGGGATCGGGGGCGACTTCGACGGGACGGGTGAGCTGCCGGCCGGCCTCGACGACGTGTCCTGCTACCCGGCGCTCATCGCGGAGCTGATCGAACGGGGCTGGAGCGAGGCCGACTGCGCGAAGCTGGCCAGCGGCAACATCCTGCGCGTCCTGCACGACGCCGGGCCGGCCTGAGCCCGGCGCGGGGCGGTCCACGGCGCGCCCGCCCGCGCCGGCGCTCCCGCCGGGCCTTCCTGGCGGTAGCGTCGGTCTGTGCGGCTCGGTGTGCTGGACGTGGGGTCCAATACGGTGCATCTGCTGGTCGTGGACGCCCACCCGGGGGCGCGCCCGCTCCCGGCCTTCTCCCACAAGGAGGAGCTGCACCTGGCCGATCACATCGACGCGGAGGGCCGCCTGACGCCCCAGTGCGCCACCCGGCTGGCCGACGTCGTGGACGAGGCGATGCGGATCGCCGAGGACAAGGGGGTCCAGGAGCTGCTCGCGTTCGCGACCTCGGCGATCCGCGACGCGGCCAACGGCGACGAGGTCCTCGCCCGGCTGGAGGACCGGGCCGGGGTGCGGATCCAGGTGCTCTCCGGGACCCAGGAAGCGCGCCTTACGTTCCTGGCCGCGCGGCGCTGGTTCGGCTGGTCGTCCGGGCGGCTGCTGGTGCTCGACATCGGCGGCGGGTCACTGGAGATCGCCGCCGGCCTGGACGAGGATCCCCAGGTGGCGGTCTCGCTGCCGCTGGGAGCGAGCCGGCTGACCCGGGACTGGCTGACCGGCGATCCGCCGGACCGGGAGGAGGCCAGGCGGCTGCGCAAGCACGTGCGGGCCGAGATCGCCTCCGCGGCGAGCGCCGTGCGCTCCGCGGGCGTGCCGGACCACGCCGTCGCCACCTCGAAGACGTTCCGCCAGCTGGCCAGGATCGCGGGCGCTGCCCCGTCCAGCGAGGGCCCCTACGTCAAGCGGCTGCTGAGCCACGCCGCCACGGCCGAGCTCGCCGAGCGGCTGCCGCGGATGCCGGTCGCCGAGCGGGCCCGGCTGCCCGGTGTGTCCAGGCTGCGCGCGCGGCAGCTAGCCGCCGGCGCGATCGTGGCCGACGCGGCGATGGACCTGTTCGGCCTGCCCGAGCTGGAGATCTGCCCGTGGGCCTTGCGGGAGGGCGTGATCTTGCGCCGGATCGACAGCCTGGCCGTCACGCAGCACTGAGCCGCGGCTCGGTGGCTCAGCCGGCCGTGTCGTCCAGCCCGCGCGAGCCCGCCCCGGTGATGCCGGTGGGGTGCCGCGCCTCGTCGCCGGGGTGACGCAGGTCGTCGGTCGGGGGATCCGACGCCTGGTGCCGGGTGCCATCGCCGAAGGCCTCCGCCGGGTCGCGGTGCCGCCCAGCCGACTGGGCCACGGCCCCCGGCCGGCCCAGCACCTGGGTAGCGGCCGGACGGCCGGGCTGGCCCGGCGCCGGACTGTCACCAGGGCCAGCCGGGCCGACTCCTCCCGGCTGGCCGGGGACATGCCGCCGCCCGTCCGCCACGCCGGGCTGGCGCTGGCCGCCGCGGTGCGGGTCGTGAGGCGCCGGCCGACCCTCGCCATTGCCCGCCTGAGCGCTCATCGCGCGGGTCACCTCGTCTTCGAGCGAGCCGCGGGCCGCCTCGCCGGCGACCAGGCTGGTCACCACGTCGCGGATCTCGGTGAGCCGGCGCACGGTCTCGGTGTGGCGCGAGATCAGCAGGTTGAGCCGGCGCTCGGCCCCCTCGTGGATGGCCGTGGCGCGGGCGGTCGCCTCATCGAGCTGCTGCTTCGCCTGGGCCATGGCCGCGGCCACGGTGCTCTCCGCGTGCTTGGTGGCCGCCGCGACCGTCTGCTCGGCGCTGGCCTGCGCCGACGACAGCAGCTGCTCGGCCTCGCTCTTGGCGGCGCTCACCGAGCGCTCGGACTGCTCGGCGGCGGCCGCGAGCATCCGCTCGGCCTGCTCCTGGGCGTGGGCGCGGATCTGGTCGGTCTCGCGCTTGGTGTCGGCCCGGAGCTTGTCGGTCTCCTCCTTGGCCGCCTCGCGCAGCTGCGCGAGCTCGGCGGCGACCCGCTCCCGCTCGGCCTTGGCCTCGTCGGCGGCGAGCTTGAGGATCTGCCCGACGCGCTCGCTGATCTCCTCGTGCGCCGGGCGCGCCGCGGTCTCCCGGGCCTCGGCCAGCTCGGTCCGGAGCCGCTCGACCTCGGCCAGGCTCTGCGAGAGCCGTCCCTCGAGCTCGCGTACCTGCTGGTTCCGCCAGGCGACGTACTCATCGACCTGCTGGCGGTTGTAGCCGCGGACCTCCCGTTCCCACTGGATCGCCCCGTCGGTGAGGAACTCGGTCTGCTCGCTCATGGGTCACCCGTCACATGAGGTCGGGGCAGCTCCCGGGACACGGCCACGCTCAGGGTTCCCTGGGCCGTCGGCGAGCCGGGCCTGCGAGTCGGTTGGGGGGCCGACGGCGCGCGAGGCAGGCCGGGGAGGCCCACCCGAGCGCGGCCGTCGCGCGGTGAACGTGATGACTCTTGCCCGGACGGAGGGGCCTCGCAACCGAAACAGCGGATTATCCCAATTTGCGTGTTTCAACGGGCCGGTCACCGCGAACCGGAGCGGGACCGGCAGGCACGACCGCGGGACGGGCACGCGCGGGGCCGCGGGCGGGGGGCGGGACGGTCTGGGATGATCGGAGCCGGCGGCGAGGGCACGGCGCGAGGCCGCGGGGGCGCCGGGCGCGCGGGAGGGCAGATGACGGTCAGGGGCGGCCAGGTGGGCGCGCTGGACGGCGCCGCGCCATCGGTCCACCCCGGGGCATGGATCGCCCCGGGGGCGGTCGTGATCGGCCGGGTGACCATCGGCCGCGGGTCGAGCGTCTGGTACGGCAGCGTGCTGCGCGCCGATGACGATGAGATCTGGATCGGCGAGGAGTGCAACGTCCAGGACCTGTGCTGCGTGCACGTCGACGCCGGCGAGCCCGCGCTGCTGGAGTCCGGGGTCAGCATCGGCCATCACGCGACCGTGCACGGCGCGCTGCTGGAGTCCGGCTCGGTGGTCGGCATGGGCGCGATAGTGCTTGGTGGCGCGCGGATCGGCGCGGGCGCGCTGGTGGCGGCGGGCGCGGTCGTGCCGCCGGGCGCGCGGGTGCCAGGCGGGGTGCTGGTGGCCGGGGTGCCCGCGAGGATCGTCCGGGAGCTCACCGACGCGGACCGGGAGCGGCTATCCGGAATGGCCCGGCGGTACGCCGCGCGGGCGGGCCGGCACCGCGCAGCGCGCTGGGAAGCTCACCGCCCCGGTGGTGATCCCGGCCCGGGTGGGGATCCCGGCCCGGGTGGGGATCCCGGCCCGGGTGGTGATCCCGGCCAGCCAGCTGGGTAGCGAGAAATGGTCCGGATGGGTCATGCGGCACCTGGCAGGGCCGCAATAGCCTGAGCGTGAGGCTGTCGCACGCGGGCCCGGCGACGGAAAGGTGGAGCGATGCGGGGCGGCTTTGACGAGCGCGTTCACGACGCCGTGGCGCTCGCCGAGATCGACCTGTACTCCAATGTGCTCAGCGCCGCCGCCGCAGCCGACCGGCGGCTCACCGACGAGGAGCTGGACATCGCGCTGGGCCTGGACAGGGTGCCCGGCCCCAAGGGGCGGCCGGCCGCCGCCCCGGCCTGATCACCCGGCGCTGGCGCGGCCGAACATCACGTCGGTGTCCCAGTGCGTGAAGCCCAGCGACTGGTACAGCCCGATCGCCGCGGCGTTGCTCTCGTCGACGTAGAGCATGACCTGGAACAGCCCGCGCGAGCGCAGGTACCGCAGCCCGGTCAGGGTGAGCGCGCGGCCCAGGCCGGTGCCGCGCTCCTCCGGGGCGACGCCCACGACGTACACCTCGCCCATCGCGCCGTGCGGGTGCGCGGTCTCGGGCCCGTCCTGCCCGTGGATCTTCGTCCAGTGGAACCCGACCAGCCGCCCGCCGCGCTCGGCGAGGAAGAACCCGGCCGGGTCGAACCACGGCTCCCGCTCCCGCAGGTCCAGGTCGGCGCGGGTCCAGGCACCCTGCTCCGGGTGGCGGGCGAAGGCGCGGGCGTTCAGGTCCACCCATGCGTCCTCGTCGTGCCCGACCCGGAACGTGCGGACGGTGATCCCCTCGGCGAACTGCGGCTTGCCGATCCGTGCCTGCAGGGACCGGCGCATCTGCCACAGCGCGCGCACGCGCGCGAACCCGGCCGCCGCCGCCAGCCGCGAGGCGGCCGGCAGATCGCCGTGCGCCCACAGCCGCAGCGGCCCGTCCCCGGCCTCCGCGGCCAGCGCCTGCACGAGCCTGAGGCCCAGCCCTTGCCGGCGGTGCGCGGGGTGGATCACCAGCTCGCCGCTGGGGCCCTCGACCGGGTCGGTCGGATCGAGGTGGGCGTAGCCGACCACGCCGCCGTCACGAAGCAACATGACGTTGCGCGCCCGCCAGTCACCGCCATAGCGCAGGTGCAGCATCACGTGCTCGGACAGCGGGGCGACCCCGTCCTCCTCCGTCGCCGTCTTGACGAGCCTGAGCACCGTGGCGGTCTCATCGCTGGTCAGGGGCCCGGTGACGCGGACCTCGACCTCGCCGGCGGTCACCGGCGCTCCCGGACCCGGCCCGCCCCGGCGCCACCGTCGCCTGCTGCCGCCGCCTGCGGGCCCGGCCCGGAGGTCCCGTCTCGCCCCGGTGTCGGCTCCCGCCGGCCACCCATGCCCGGGCGGCCGTCCAGCTCGGACTGGCCGCCTCCGGCGTCCCGCTGGCGCTCGGTCGCCGCCGGGACGAACCTGTAGCCGACGTTGCGCACCGTTCCGATCAGCCCCTCGTTCTCCGTGCCCAGCTTGGCGCGGAGCCTGCGCACGTGGACGTCGACGGTCCTGGTCCCGCCGAAGTAGTCGTATCCCCACACCTCCTGGAGCAGCTGCGACCTCGTGAAGACCCGGCGGGGATGCTGGGCGAGGTACTTGAGCAGCTCGAACTCCTTGAAGGTCAGGTCCAGGGCGATGCCGCCGATCCGAGCCGAGTAGGTGGCCTCGTCGATGACGAGCTCGCCCGACCGCACCTCGCCCGGGCGCGCCGCGGGAGCGCGGCGGCCGGCCGCCGCGTGGCGCGCTGCCGGGGTGCCCCGGGCGGCCAGCGACGCCCGGCTGATCGCCAGCCGGAGCCGCGCCTCCACCTCCCCGGGGCCCGCGGAGTCCAGGATCACCTCGTCGGCGCCCCAGTCCGCGCCGACGGCCGCCCAGGCGCCTTCGCCGATCACCGCGATCAGCGGGATGCCCGTGGCGCCGAGCTGGCGGAGCAGGTCCCTGGCCCGCACCAGGTCCCGCCTGGCATCGACGAGCACCGCGTCAGGCACCGCGGCGGCCTGCCCCTGGCCCGCCGGGCCCGGCCGCGAGCCGGCCCCCGGCGAGGCGGCGGGTGGCACCGAGCCCGGGGATGCGGGCGCGACCCGTACCGTATGGTCAAGGAGGCTCAGCGAGGGCAGGATCTCCGCGGCGGTCTCGCCCGTGCGGGTGAGCAGGAGAACCGTGCTCAACAGCCGCCCCCTCCGGTCCGCGGCGAACCCTGCCGGGGATCACCTCCCTGACCTGCCAGGGATCCGTGCCGTCGCTGGCGAGGATCACCGAGAGCGAGGATATCTGACGTGGGAATCGTGACCCTGCGCTACTGGGCGGCCGCCAAGGATGCCGCCGGGGTCGCCGAGGAGAAGGTTGAGGCGCGCACGCTCGCCGAGGCGCTCGGCGCGGGCGTCGAGGCGGCCCGGGCCCGGGCCGTCCAGGCGGGCCACGGCCGGCCCGGGCAGCAGGCGTCCGGGCAGGAGGCGTCCGGGCGCGAGGCGTCCGGGCACGGCGAACCGGGGCCCGAGCGGCTCAGCCTCGTGCTGTCCCGGTCGTCGTTCCTCATCGACGGGCAGCCGGCCGGGACCCGGCGGCGCGAGGACGTCCTGCTCGCCGACGGCGCGGTCGTGGAGGTGCTCCCGCCGTTCGCCGGGGGATGAGCGCCCCGGCGCGGCGATCCGGCGACCTGGCGGCCGGGTGAGCCTGCCCGGCGCCGTGCTGCTGGCCGGCGGCGTGATCGCCGCCGCCATCGCCGCCGACCGCCTCGCCGCGCTGATCGCCCGCGGCCGGATCGCCGGGGCCGCCGCGGCCGCCTCCCGCGCGCCGGAGCCTCCGGAGGTGACGATCGCCGGGGCGTTCCTGCCGCAACTGGCGCGCGGCGTGTTCAGGCGGATCGATGTCAGGGCCGGGGCCTTCCGCGCGGGCGGCCTTGAGTTCTCCGGCGTGACTGCCAGCCTCGCCGGCGTCCGCGCGCCGCTGCCCGCGCGGTCCGGCGCCGGCCCGGTCGCGGCCCGCGTGACCGCGGTCGCCACGATCCCGCTGGCCACCCTGGCCGGCCGGCTCCCGGGCGGGCTTACCCTGCGGGCCGAGGGGAACACGATCCGCCTGGCCGGCTCGGTGCTGGGAATGCCGGTCCGCGGCACGCTGGCGGTCAGCGCGATGCCGCGGGCGCTGACGGTCACCCCGAGGCTGACCGGGATGCCGGCGATCGCCGGGTTCGTGATCGACCTGGCGGCCCTGCCCCCGGGCCTGGCGGTCAGCTCGGTGAACGTGGCCGCCGTCGGCCTTGAGGTGCGCCTGGAGGGCCGCGAGGTGCGGCTCGGCCCCGCGGGCCCGGCCCGCGGGGCCGAGCCGACCAGGCGGGGCGATCACCCTGGCAGGTGAACCCGCCCCTGGTGCCGTGCGTTGTACTGAACGTGGTCTGTCGCGACGGCTCGCCGGAGGATGGCCGGGCCCGGCCGCCGGCCGGCGAGGACGTGGTGCGGGCGCTCTACAGCGAGCACGCGGGCCCGCTGCTGAGGTACGCGTTGCAGCTGACGAGCGGCGACCGGCAGCGGGCGGAGGACATCGTGCAGGAGACGCTGCTGCGCGCGTGGCGGCATCCGGAGGCGATCGCCAGCCGGCCGCCCCGGCCGTGGCTGTTCGCCGTCGCCCGGAACCTCGCCGTCGACGCCCACCGGGCCAGGCAGGCCCGGCCGCGCGAGGTCGGGGAGGCCGCGCTCGCGGTCGCGTCCGTGCCGGATGCGGCGGACCGGGTGCTTGAGTCCTGGGCGGTGGCGGAGGCTCTCGGCGAGTTGCGCCCCGAGCACCGGGAGATCCTGCTGGAGACCTACTACCGCGGGCGGTCCGTCTCCGAGGCGGCGGCGGCGCTCGGCATCCCGGCCGGGACGGTCAAGTCGCGCACCTACTACGCGCTGCGCGCGCTCAAGCTGGCGCTGGAGGAACGGGGGTTCACGCCATGAGCGAGCCGTCCTGCCGCCCGTTCCGTGAGCTGCTCGGCGTCTACGTCCTCGGCGCGATCGAGCCAGCCGAGCGCGGGCTGGCCGACGCGCACCTGAGCACGTGCGCGAGCTGCCGGGAGGAGCTCGCCGGGCTCGCCGTGCTGCCCGCGCTGCTCCACCGGATCGCGCCGGCCGACGCCGAGCGGCTGGCCGCCGGCCCGGGCCCGCGGCGCGTCCTCGCGCCCGCGCCGGGGGACGGGCCTGCCGCGCCGGGGGACGGCGGCCCGGGCGGGCGGGCGGCGGCGCCGGACGAGGCGCTCGCCGGCCTGCTCGCCCGGGTGGCGGCCGCCCGCCGCGCGAGGAGGGCGCGCGGCCTGCTCGCCGCGGCCGCCGCGGTCGTGGTCGCGGCCGGCCTCGGGGCGGCCGTCACGCACGCCGCGGGTCGCCCGTCCGCGCCCGTCGCCGCGTCCACCGACGCGGCGACGGCGAGCAGCGGAACGCTGAGCGCCACGGTCCGCTACAGCTGGGCCGGCGGGGGAACCTCGATGCGGGTCCGGGTCACCGGGCTACGGCAGTGGACCGAGTGCAGGTTCTGGGTGATCACCACGGACGGGCGCCGCGAGCTGGCCGGCGGATGGCTGGTCGGCCCGGGCGGCGGCAGGCTCTGGTACCCGGTGCGCACCGGCATTCCCGCGCCTAGGATGGCCGGGTTCGTGATCACGGCCGGGAGGCGGACGCTGCTGCGGATCCCCGCGGCCTGACCGGCCCCGGCCGGCGCCGGGAACGCGGCCGCCGGCCGGCCAGGGCCGGGAATGGCGGAGCGGCAGCGGGCGTTTTCCGGCCGTGGCAGTCGGACTCATCGCGGCCGCCGCCGTGCTGCTGGCTGGGACTGGTTTCGGGCTGTGGCGGGGCCGGCGTGACGGCAGGGTGCGCCCGCGCTCGGCGGCGCCGGGCGGCGCCGTGCCTGGCCGGCCAGGCGGCGGGCCCGCCGGGGGCGGCCCGCGGGCGCTCGTGCTGGGCGCCGGGGACCTCGGCGTCAGCGAGCTGGGCACCCGCGCCACCCTCGTTCAGTTCTCGTCGGCGTTCTGCGCGCCCTGCAGGGCGACCAGGCGGATCCTCGCCGAGGTGGCGGGCATGGTGGAGGGGGTGCGGCATGTCGACATCGACGTGACGGCCCGCCTGGACCTGGCCCGCAGGCTCGGCGTCCGGCGCACGCCCACCACGTTCGTGCTGGGGCCGGACGGGCAGGTCACCCACCGCGCGAGCGGCCAGCCCCGCAAGGCCGACGTGATCGCGGCGCTTGGCACCGGGGCAGATTTTCCTACATAATTGCTCGGGAACCTTCGTGACGATGCGAGGAGCGGTCACGCGTGGCAGCGGCAGCGTCCCCCGGCCCCCTCGGAGGGCCGCGATGACCCCCCGGTGCTGCGCGCTGCGCCCGTGGCCGGCGCCTCGCGGGGCCAGCTTCTTCACCAGGCGGCGCGTCGTCGATTACTGCCTGGTCGCGGCCAGCCTCTGATCCCGCCCGCCGCGCCAGCGCCGCCACTTGGCGGGGCGGTGGCGCGTCCTGCGACGCTCCGGCTGGTATCCGCGGGAGGAAATCCGATGGATATTGACCCGAGGGGCCCTCGGTTCGCCGCGGCCCTGACCACCATCGTCCTGATCGCCGCGCTCGCCACCGCCAGCGCGTGGCTGGTCGCGGCCCAGGCCGTCGTGTTCGGGATCGGCGCGGTGTTCGGCATGCGCGCCGCTCCCTACGGGGTGATCTACCGGCTCGCGCTCGCGCCGAGGCTCGGCCCGCCCCGCGAGCGCGAGCGCGAGGCCCCGCCCCGGTTCGCCCAGGGCGTCGGCCTGGTGTTCGCGGCCACGGGGGCGGCCGGCTACGCGGCCGGGCTTGCCCCCCTCGGCATCGCTGCCACCTGCGCGGCGCTCGCCGCCGCGTTCCTCAACGCCGCCTTCGGCCTGTGCCTGGGCTGCGAGCTGTACGTCCTGATCCGACGCATCGTTCCCGGCCGCCAGGTCACTGGCGCCGGCCAGACCTGACAGGGAGTGTGACGCATGAGCCGTTCCGGCGTTCTCGTCGACGCCGACTGGGTCCAGGCCCACCTCGGCGATCCCGGCATCGTCCTCGTGGAGGTGGACGAGGACACCAGCGCCTATGACAAGGGCCACATCAGGGGCGCCATCAAGATCGACTGGAGGAAGGACCTGCAGGACCCGGTCCGCAGGGACTTCGTGGACCGCGCCGGATTCGAGGCGCTGATGTCCGAGCGCGGCATCTCCAACGACGACACGGTGATCCTTTATGGCGGGAACAACAACTGGTTCGCCGCCTACGCCTACTGGTACTTCAAGCTGTACGGCCACGAGAAGGTGAAGCTGCTCGACGGCGGGCGCAAGAAGTGGGAGCTCGACTCGCGCGAGCTGGTCACTGAGGTCCCGCAGCGGCCGCGGACCAGCTACCGCGCCCGGGAGCAGGACCGCTCCATCCGCGCGTTCCGCGACGACGTCGTGGCCGCCATCGGCAGGCTCAACCTCGTGGACGTGCGCTCGCCCGATGAGTTCGCCGGCCGGCTGCTCGCCCCCGCCCACCTGCCCCAGGAGCAGGCGCAGCGCGGCGGGCACGTGCCCACGGCGAAGAATGTGCCGTGGTCGAAGGCGGCCAACGACGACGGCACGTTCAAGTCGGACGACGAGCTCAGGGCACTGTATGCCGACCAGGCGGGACTGGACTTCAGCAGGGAGACCATCGCCTACTGCCGGATCGGCGAGCGCTCCGCCCACACCTGGTTCGTCCTGCACGAGCTGCTCGACCAGCCGAACGTGCGGAACTACGACGGGTCGTGGACGGAGTACGGCTCGCTGGTGGGCGTCCCGATCGAAGTGGGGGACTGACGGTGAGCGGGGCCCGGCCCGATCCCCCGGGGTGCGGCGCGCCCCCCGGCGGCATCAGGGTGACCTCCGGCGTGGGGAGCCAGGCGGTGATCCAGGGGCGCGTGACCAGGTCCGGCGCCCCCCTCCGGACCGGCTACGCGAGGCTGCTCAACGCCGACGGCGAGTTCGTCGCCGAGGTGCCGCTGGGCGACGACGGGGGGTTCACGTTCTACGCCGTCCCCGGGGACTGGACCGTGCGGGTGCTGGCGCCCGGAGGGGTGCGGCTGGACCGCGAGGTCACCGCGGAGACCGGGAAGATCGTCGAGCTCGACCTGCCGGCCTGACCCTGGCCGGCCCGCCCGGCTCGCAGGAAGCCGCGGGCCCGGGACGTCCCGGGCCCGCGGCTTCCTCCGCTCACCGCGGGCAGCCGCCTGTTCGCCATCAGTTTCGCTGACCTCATCCGGCGTTCAGCCGCGCGTCACCTGCGCCCCGTACAAAGGCTGCTGTGCGTCGCGACAGGCAGCTCCGGCAAGTCCACGGTGAGGTGAGGCGCGGGATGTCGATCGAGGCCGGCCCGGGAGAGAGCCAGGCGAGCCCGCCGCCCGCCGGCGCAGTCGCGGGCGGCCGGGCGGCCCCGCCCGGCGAGGCCCGGCACGATGGCGCGGTGGCGCTGGCGACCGTAAACCTGACGATCAGCTTCGGGCCACGGCCGGTGCTCACCGCCGTGAACGCGAGGATCGAGCGCGGGGCGGTCACCGCCCTCATCGGACCGACGGGCTCGGGCAAGACCACGCTGCTGCGGACCTTCAACCGGATGAACGACAAGGTGTCCGGCTACCGGCACGCGGGCGATGTCCTGCTCGACGGGAGGAGCATCTGGCACCCGGGCGTGGAGCTGATGGCGCTGCGGCGCAAGGTGGGCATGCTGTTCCAGCGGCCCAACCCGTTCCCCATGTCGATCATCGACAACGTGCTCGCCGGGGTGCGGGCGCACCGGCTGGCGAGCAGGAGCGCCATGAGCGCGATCGCCCGGGATCGCCTGGCCGAGGTGGGCCTGTGGGACGCGGTCCGCGACCGGCTCAAGGACTCGCCGTTCCGCCTGTCCGGCGGCCAGCAGCAGCTGCTCTGCCTGGCCAGGGCGCTGGCGGTCGGGCCCGAGGTGCTGCTCCTCGACGAGCCGACGTCCTCGCTCGACCCGGTGGCCACCGAGTCGATCGAGGCGCTGATCCGGCGGCTGACGCCGGCCCTGACCGTGGTGATCGTCACCCACAACCTGGCCCAGGCGAGCCGGGTCGCCGACCGGATCATCTTCCTCAACGACGGCCGTCTCGTGGAGCACGGGAGGACCAGGCAGGTGTTCGAGAACCCGGCGCAGCAGGAGACCGCCCGCTACGTGAGCGGGCGCTTCGGCTGACCACCGACCCCCCGTGCGGGAGGACGGCCTTCCTCCCGCACGGGAGCGAGAACCGCGCGTTCCGCGCGGCCTCATCGCACGCGACCGCGTGCGAGCCGTGTACCGCATGCGTCAGCATGCACAACCGAAGGAGTATTCCCCGGTGGCCATACCAATCCGAATCGCGGGCATGGCGGCTGCCCTCGTTCCCCTGGCCGTGCTGGCGGCCGGCTGCGGCGGCTCGAACCCCTCATCGCCGAGCTCGGGAGGATCGGCGGCCAAGATGGTCGGCCCGGCCCTGCCCTCGGCCCCGGCCAAGGCCGCCGCGTCCGTCACCGAGACCGGCAGCACCCTGCTGTTCCCGCTGATCAGCGCCTGGGCCTCCGACTACCAGAAGCTGTACCCGCAGGTCACGATCACCACGGGCGCCACCGGCTCGGGCACCGGCATCGCCGATGCCACGACCGGGACCGTGGACATCGGCGCGTCCGATGCCTACCTGTCACCGACGGTGAAGGCCCAGGCGCCGACGCTGGAGAACATCGCCCTGGCGATCTCGGCGCAGGCGATCAACTACAACCTGCCCGGGGTGCGGAGCCTCAGGCTCGACGGGGCGGTGCTGGCCGGCATGTACACCGGGAAGATCACCCGGTGGAACGACCCGGCCATCAAGGCGCTCAACCCCGGGGTGTCGCTCCCGGCCGCCAAGGTGGTGCCCCTGCACCGCGCGGACAGCTCGGGGGACACCTTCCTGTTCACCTCCTACCTGAGCGCGCAGGACCCGTCCGGCTGGCCGTCGTCGAACGTCGGGACCACGGTCAGCTTCCCGGCCGTGCCGGGGGCGCTGGGCGAGCAGGGCAACGGCGGCATGGTGCAGGGCTGCGCGGCGACCCCCGGCTGCGTGGCCTACATCGGCGTCAGCTACGGCTCCCAGGCGCGGGCCGCCGGGCTGGGCGAGGCGGAGATCAAGAACGGATCCGGCAGGTTCGTGCTGCCGGTCCCGGCCACGATCGCCGCGGGCGCGGCGGGCTTCATCGCCAAGACGCCCGCCAACGAGACGATCTCGATGATCAACGGCCCGGCCCCGGACGGGTACCCGATCATCAACTACGAGTACGCGATCGTGAACACCAAGCAGCCCGACGGCACGGTGGCCGAGGACATCCGCGCGTTCCTGCACTGGGCGGTGCACGCCGGCCAGAGCGCCTCGGCCTACCTCGACAAGGTGAACTTCCAGCCGCTGCCGGCCAGCGTGGTCCGGCTCTCCGACGCGCAGATCGCCAAGATCGGCGCCTGAGCCGATGGCGTCGCCCGCACGCGCGCTGCGGCCGGGCGGGGGAGCGGGCGCCGGCCCGCTCCCCCGGCGGGCCCGCGCCCGGCTCCGCGCGGGGATCCGGGAGGGAACCCACATCCGCTGGGCCGGCGCGGCCGGCGCGGCCGTCCCGGTCCTGGCGCTCGGCTTCATCCTGCTCGTCCTCATCGTCAAGGCATGGCCGGCGATCAGGTACAACGGGGTGGGCTTCTTCACCGGCACCACCTGGGCCGAGGGAGACCTGTACGGCCAGCCGGTCCGCCGCGCCGGGGTGCTGGTCCCCGCGGGGGCCAGGTACGGGGCGCTGCCGGCGATCATCGGAACGCTCGGCACGTCGGCGATCGCGCTGGTCATCGGCGTGCCGGTGGCGATCGGGACCGCGCTGGTCATCGTGGAGCGGCTGCCCAGGCGCCTCGCCGGCCTCGTCGGGGGCTTCCTGGAGTTCCTGGCCGGCATCCCCAGCGTCGTGGTCGGCCTGTGGGGCGCCGTGACCTTCGGGCCGTTCATCGCCCGCCACGTCGCTCCCCTGGTCGCCCGCCACATGCCCGACGTGCCGGTGCTCAGCTACTTCCGCGGCAGCACCGGCAACGGCCAGGGGATGCTGGTCTCCGGGCTGGTGCTCGCGATCATGATCATCCCGATCGTCGCGGCGACCACCCGCGACCTGATCCGGCAGGTGCCGATCCTGCCCAGGGAGGGCGCGGTGGCGCTCGGGATGTCCGAGTGGGAGTGCGCCAGGCGGGTCACGCTGCCCTGGGTGGGCAGCGGCATCGCGGGCGCGGTCGTCCTCGGGCTCGGCCGCGCCCTCGGCGAGACCATGGCGGTGGCCATGACCTGCGGGGTCGTGCTCAGCACGGTTCCCGGCAACATCTACCAGACCATGACCACGATCGCGGCCACGGTGGTGCAGACCGTGGACACCGCGTTCCTGGACGGGACCGGGTTCGCGCTCCGCGCGCTCGCCGAGCTGTGCCTGGTGCTCATGGTCATCACGCTGACGGCGAACGTGGTGGCGCGGCTGCTGGTCCGGCGGGTGTCGGCGATCGCGCTGCCGGTGGGCCGCGGGCTGTGACGGGCGGGAAGCGAGGGATGACGGATGAGCGGGGCGCTGCCAGCCGGTGACGCGAGGATGCCGGGGCCTCCCGGCGCTGCCCGGCGGGGCGAGGCTGCCTGGCCCGCCGTGCCGCTGCGGCGCAAGGCGGTCAACGCCGCCTTCTGGGCCGCATGCTTCGCGTGCCTGGCCCTGGTCGCCATCCCCACCGTCTGGATGGCCGGCGGCGTGATCGCCAGGGCGGTCCCGAACTTCCGGTGGTCGGTGCTGACCACGCGCACCGACCAGCTGTCCGGCGGGCTGGAGAACGCGATCCTCGGCACGCTGGCGATCACGGCGGGAGTCGTCCTCGTGGCCGGCACGGTCAGCGTGCTGACCGGCATGTACCTGGCCGAGTTCGCGGCCGGCCGCCGGCGGGCGCTGCTGCGCGGCGGCTACGAGGTCCTGGCCGGCATCCCCTCCGTAGTGCTCGGCTACGTGGGCCTGGTCGCGCTCGCGGTCGGGCTCGGCTGGAAGTTCTCGCTGCTGTCGGCGGTCCTGGTGGTCTCCGTGCTGGCGGTCCCCTACATCACCAAATCGACCGAGACGGCGCTGGCCCAGGTGCCCACCTCCTACCGGGAGGGCGCGGAGGCCCTCGGGATCCCCCCGAGCTGGGCGCTCCGGAAGATCGTGCTGAGATCGGCCCTGCCCGGGATCATCACCGGGATCCTGGTCGCGGTCGCGATCTCGGCCGGGGAGACCGCGCCGCTGCTGTACACGGCCGGGTGGTCGGACGCGAACCCGTCGCTCGCCCTGATCCACGAGCCGGTCGGGTACCTCACCTACCCGGTGTGGGCGTTCGCGCCGATCAACCAGCCCGTCCGCAGCGCCAACATCCTGTCCTACGACGCCGCGCTGATCCTGCTCGCGTTCGTGCTGCTGCTGATCGTCGCCGGGCGCGTGATCGTGTGGCTCTCCCGGCGCAATGCCGCGTGAGCCGTCGAGGCGGAGGGCATCCAGTGGCAGGCTCGGGCGACGACGCGGCCGGTGCCGCGGGAATCCTGGCCGACCGGCTCGCCGCCTCGCTCGTCCAGCACGAGCCGGGATGGCGGCTGCCGAGGCCGAGCACCCTCGCCCGCCGCTATCACGTGCCGCCTGCCCAGGTGGAGCAGGCGGTCAGCGATCTGGCCGCCCGTGACCTGGTCCGCATGCTGCCGGACGGCCAGGCGTACCGGGCGAGCCCGGCCCACTACCTGATCCCCGTGGCGGGAGTGCCGCGCCTGTCCGCCCTGGCCGATCCCATGGGCAGCGAGGTCGCCTGCGGCGGCAGGAGGGTGACCTGGCGGCAGGCGCCGGATGGGATCGGCCGGGCGCTCGGGGTGCGGGCCACCGAGCAGGTCTGCGCGGTCCGGTGTCACTGGAGGCTGAACGGCAAGCCGGCCGCGATCTCGACCACGTACCTCACCGAGCGCGCGGCGAGGCTGCTCGGCGACGTGTTCGGCCAGCCGGCCGGCGGCGGGCCGCCCGCCTGCGGGGCGCCCCCGGGCGGAGTGCCCGGGGTACCGGCTCCGCTCGGCATCCCCGCCGCGCTCCACCTGGAGACGCACCCGCCCCCCTCGTCGCTGGCGCGGTGGCTGCGGCTCGCCTCCGGGCAGCCCGCCGCGATGATCACGGTGCGCTATGACGAGGCGGAATCGGGCCGGCCGGCCGCCCTGACGGTGACCGCGCTGCGCACCGAGCTGTTCCGGATCGTCATCGAGACGGGCGGGGGCGTCCCCGGGGGGTTCCCGGCCGCGGACAGGGTCCCTGCGGCTGGCACCGGGTGACCCGGCGGGCCCGATCCCGGCGGGCGGGCGGCCATTCCGGGGAGGACCGGCCATGGGCTATCTTGTGCCATCGTGCGGCCGTTGTCGAACCTCCCGCGCCCGGTCGGCGGGCGCCCGGCAGCGCCGGATCGGGCCGCCCGGCGTCCGGGTGCCTTAGCGGCGGCCCTCGCGACCGCGCTCGTGGCCGCGCAGTTCCTGCTCGCCCCGGTGACGCTTGGCCTGGCTCTGGGCTTCGTGCTGGCGGGAAGGCTGACGCGCTGGCATCCAGCGTGGCTGTCGCTGCCTGCGGCGGCCGGGGTCGCATGGACGGCTGCCGCAGGGTTCCGGCCGTCCCTGACCGGCTACCTCGCGGTCGCGTTCCACCTGGCCGCGGCGTTCGGCCGCGGGGATCCGATGGCGGGCGCCCCGGCCGGGCTGCGCGGCGCGCTCGCCGGCTGGCCGGCCCGGCTCGCCGCGCAGTGCCCGGTCGCGGTCACTGCCGCCGCGGCCGAGGCCGCGGTCGCGTGCCGCATCGGGCCGCTCGCCGGCCACGCCGGGCCGGGTTCCCACAGGAGCGGCCTGCTGGCAGCGGCCCGGCGGTGGTACGTGACCGCGGCGATCGCCCGCGGCGAGGTGGCGACCGCCGCGGGCGCGTGCGTCGGCGTCATCAGGCGCACCGGAAGGCGGGCAGAGATTACCTGGCGGGAGGCCGCCGGCGGGGTGCTGTGCGCCGGCCATGATCCGGATGCCGTCAGCGCGACGGCCCTGGAGCTGGTCACCGCTGCGATCAGCCACCGCAAGGCGGTCGTGATCATCGATTCCGCAGGCGGGTCACCCGCGCCGGACGGCGGGCATGGGCCGGGCGGCGGGCATGGGCACGATGCCTGGCGGTGGCCGGCCGGCCGGCTGCGGGCCGCCGTCGGCTCGGCGTGCGAAGCGGCGGGCCTGGACCCGCCCTGGCCCGGCGGCCCGGGCGGCTGGTGCGAGGCGCTCCGCGTCGGCCTGGCCGGGGCCGGGCCGGCCTGGCCGGACGCCGCCAGCCCCCGGGACCGCGCGGCCCGCCCGCCCGGTGGCGCTGGTCACCGTCCTGCCCGGGCCGCGCGCCTGCAGGAAGCGCTCGTCCGGCGCGAGGTGCTGATGGCCTGCGGTGGCACGGCGGGCCGCGGCGCCCGCCAGGCGATCGCCCGCGCGGCCGTCGCGGACCTGACCGCGGCCCTCGCGGCGATGGCCGACTGGCTCGGGCCGGACGGCCCGCCGGGCACGGGCGCCGGGCCGCAGGCGCGCGTCCCGGTCGCCGACTGCCTGATCTGGGTGGCGGGCTGCGAGGCCGTCGAGGGCGAGTGCCTCGCGGAGCTGCTGCGGGTCGCGGCACGGGCAGGTGCCAGCGTGCTGCTGAGCACGGCCGACGGGCCGACGGCCGCCTGGCTGGCCGACCAGGTCAACGTCACGGTGCTGCGCGGCCCGGCCCCGGCGGGGCTCGGCCGTCCCCGGGCCGGCGGCGACCCGCAGGCTTCGCCTTCGCCGCAGGCCGCCCGCCTCCGCATAGCGGTCCGCGCGCCGCGCCGCGTCCTGTCCGGATGCGAGGCGGTCCGGTGACCGCCGGGCGACCCGGACGGGGCGGGGCCTGGGCCGGGTGGGACGGGAACGGGGATGGACGGGACGGGGACCGGCCCGGCCCGGTCTGCCTGGGATGGCGGTGCGCCCCCACCCGCGCCGGCCCGGATCCCCCACCCGTCAGGCCGGCCGCCCCCCCGGCACCTGGCCTCGACCCGGGCTGGGTGACCGCCCAGAGGCGGATCGCCGCGATCGAGTCCCGCCCGGCCAGGGCCGGCGCCGCAGCCTGCGCGATCGCGGGAGCGCTGGCCGGCGCCGGCTGGCTCGCCGGCCTGGCCGGCCCGGAGCTGGCCGGGTGCGCGGGCCTGCCGATCGCCGCTGGTGCGCTCGCCAGCGCCCGCTCGGCCTGGCGCGCCCGGCGGCGCCTGGCCCGCGCGATCACGGCCGAGCGGCACCGGACCGAGGCCATCGCCGCCGCGCAGTCCCGCTGGCTGGCCGCGCGGCAGCGCGAGCACGCTGCCGCGTACCGTGCCTGGCAGCGCCGCACGGTCCGGGCCGGGCGGCAGGCCGGCTGGTCGGCGGTCTGGCTCCCGGCCGCCATCGACCGGATCGACGTCGCGGGCGGCACCCTGGCCGGCTGGTCGGCGCTGCTCACCACGGTCGCGGCGCCACTGCTGAGCGGCGGGGGCGAGGTGAGCGTCGTCGATCTCACCGAGGGCGCGGCAGCGGGGGACCTGATCGGGCTCGCCCGCGCCTGCGGGCTGCGGCCGCTGGTCTGGGTGCTCCCCGCCGACCTGCCCAGGCTGGACCTGGGAGCCGGCCTGAGTGCCGGGGCGCTGGCGGACGTGCTCGCCCTCGCCGCCGGCGCGGCCGGCGCCGGCGGCGAGCAGCCGGGGCATGGCGACCACGGGCCGGCCGGCGATCCGGCCGCCGACTGCGCGCTGCTGGAGCGGGTGCTCGGATTGCTCGGCCCCGCGCCGCGGATGGCGCGGGTGACGGCCGCCCTGCGGGTGCTCGGCCAGGTGGGCGACCCGCGTACCGACCTGGCTGCCGGGCTGCTGTCGGCCGAGGAGGTGGACCGGCTGACGGCCATGTTCGGCCGGGGACCGGAGCGGATCGTCATCGAGCGAGCGTGGGCGCTGGAGTCCAGGCTGCGCCGGCTCGACCGGCTGGGCATGGCACCGGCCCCGCTGCCGCCCAGCGGCCTCCGGGTGGTGGCGCTCGACCGCCGCGCGGAGATCACCGGCAACCGCGTGCTCGGCACGTACGTGATCGCCGCGCTGACCCACCTGCTCCGCCAGGCGCCGGCGGGACGGCCATGGCGCCACGTGCTCTGCGTGCTGGGCGCCGAGCGGATCGGCGGCGGCGCGCTCGACCGGCTGACCGACGCCTGCGCCGCATCGGTGACCGGGCTGGTCCTCGCCTACCGCGCGGTCCCGCCCGCCGTCAGGGAGCGCCTCGGCCGGGGGAACGCCGCGATCGCGTTCATGCGGCTCGGCAATGGCGACGAGGCGCGGGCCGCCGCAGAGCTGATCGGGACCGAGCACCGCTTCGTCGTCGGCCAGCTCACCGACACGATAGGCACGTCGCTCACCGACACGTGGGGGTCCACCTACACCAGCACGGTGGGAACGGCGGACTCGGCGAGCGATTCGTACTCCCTGAGCGACACGCGCGGCGACACCCGGGGACGCGGGCGCAGCCAGCCGGCCGCCGGCGGGCCGTTCGGCGACCTCAGCAGGTCGCTGAGCCGCGACGTCAGCCGCTCGCTGGCGCGGTCATGGTCGCGGTCGCTGAGCGAGGGCATCAGTGCGGGCACCTCGTGGGGCGCCAGCCTGTCGCGCGCGGCCGGCGGGAGCGCGTCGGCGGGGCGCACCGCGCAGCGGTCCAGGGAGTTCCTGGTGGAGCCGGGCGAGCTGCAGCGGCTGCCGCCGACCGCGGCGATCGTGAGCTACCCGGCGCGGGCCGGCCGCGAAGTGCTGCTCGTCGACGCCAACCCGGCCATCCTCACGCTCCCGGGGGCCGGCCGGCGCCGGCCGGCGGACCGGGAGCCCGGCCCGGGCCCGGGAGAATGGCGCCATGAGACGACCATTCCGTGAGGTCGACGTGTTCTGCTCCGAGCCGTTCACCGGGAACCCGGTCGCGGTGGTCCTCGACGCGGCGGGGCTGACCACCGAGCAGATGCGCCGCGTCGCGCTCTGGGCGAACCTGTCCGAGACAACCTTCGTCCTCCCGGCGAGCCGGCCCGGGGCCGACTACCGGGTGCGGATCTTCACCCCGGCCGGGGAGCTCCCGTTCGCCGGCCACCCCACCCTCGGCACCTGCCACGCCTGGCTGGAGGCCGGCAACTCGCCCGCCGCCGGGGACGGGGCCGTCGTGCAAGAGTGCGCGGCGGGCCTGGTGCCGGTCAGGCGCACCGAGGCCGGGCTTGCCTTCGCGGCGCCGCCGCTGGTCCGTTCCGGTCCCGTGGATGAGCCGCTCGCCGAGCAGGTCGCCGCGGAGCTCGGCGTGAGCCGGGCCGGCATCGCCGGCATCCAGTGGGCGGACAACGGGCCAGGCTGGATCGCGGTGCTGCTGCCGGACGCCGGCGCCGTGCTCGCGCTGCGGCCCGGCCGGATCAGCCACGACATCGGCGTCGCCGGCCTGTACCCGCCGGGCTCGGAGTGCGCCGCGGAGGTGCGCTGCTTCTTCCCGGTGAACGGGATGGCGGTCGAGGATCCGGTCACCGGGAGCTTCAACGCCTCGCTCGCCCAGTGGCTGTGCGGCGCGGGCCTGCTGGCCGCCCCTTACGTGGCCAGCCAGGGCACGGCGATCGGCCGCCGCGGCCGGGTCCACGTGAGCCGCGGCCAGGACGGGGCGTTCTGGATCGGCGGCGCGGCCGTGACCCGGGTGAGCGGGGAGATCGACGCCTAGCGGCGCCGATCCGCGGCAATGGGTGGCAGGCGGCCCGGGCCGCTTGATATGCACGCATCATGCCCAGCGGTCAGGAGATCGCCGCCGGCGGCGCGCCCTGGTACCGGGTCGTCGCGATCCCGGACGCGGCGCACGGCGGGACGCCGGATCGCGACTACGCCGCCGTGCTCCCGGCGGCGCTCGACGCGGCGCGGCGGCAGCAGCCGCTCGTGGTCGGCTGGTTCTCCCGGGGCGGCGGAGCGCCGCTTGAGCTGGTCACCAACGCCGGGCCGCTGCCGTCCGCCCCGGAAGGGGCCGGCGGGCCAGGGCCGGCCGGGGCGGATGCGGGCGGTCAGTGCGAGCTGCTCTTCCCCTGGGGGGCGCGCGGCGTGCCGCTCACCGACAGCCTCCTCGCCGACCTGGACCGCCTGGTCTGGGCGCCCTGCCCCGGCCGCCTGGCCCCGCCGGGCGAGGCGGAGGCCGCGCGCGGCCCGGCATGGCCGTCCGCCGGCCTGGGCGTGGCCAGCCTCGGGGCGGGCCTTCGGATGACCGCGGCGGCCGGCCTGGGCGGCGCATCGCCCAGCCTGTTCGAGTCCGCGCTCACCACGCTGATGGCCAGGCCGTTCGGCTGGCTCGTGGTCGCCGAGCCCACCGACGCGATCGGGGCTGAGATCGCCGAGCTGCGCACCAGGCTCAACGCGGTCCGCCGGTTCGACGAGGAGCGTTCCCGCCTGGAGGCCGACCGGGCGATCCGGCGGCTGGCCGAGCTCGACGCGTTCCGCGAGGCGGGCCTGTGGAACGTGCGCGTCCTGGTCGGAGCCGGGGACGCCGGGCAGCTGGCCGCCATCGGCCCGATCCTGGTCGGGTCGGCCGACCTCGGCGCCCACCCCTACCGCCTGCACGGCCCCGAGCGGGCCAGGGACCTGGCCGACGCCCTGGCGGCGACGAGCGCCGGGCACCCCGACGGGCCCGCGGTCCCGTTCGCCGCGACCGCGGGAGTCCTCGCGCCGCTGGCTGGCCTGCCGCGCCGGGAGGTCCCCGGCGTCAGGGTGCTCGACCTCGGCTACTTCGATGTCACCGCCGAGCCGGCCGGCGAGGACGCGGTCCACCTCGGCGCGATACTGGACGGGCACGACCGGGTGGTCGGCGCGCTCAGCGTCCCGCTTGCCACGCTGAACCGGCACGCCCTGGTCACCGGCGCCACCGGCGCGGGCAAGTCGCAGACCGTGCGCCAGCTGCTCGGCCAGGTCACGGCCGCCGGCATCCCGTGGCTGGTCATCGAGCCGGTGAAGTCGGAGTACGCGGCGATGGCAGGCACGGTCGCCGCGAGCGGCGGTGACCTCATCGTGGTCAACCCCGCCGACCCTCAGGCGGTGCCGCTGGCCGTCAACCCGCTGGCCCCCGAGCCCGGCTATCCGGTCCAGGCGCACATCGACATGGTGCGCGCGCTGTTCCTCGCCGCGTTCGACGCGCGCGAGCCGTTCCCGCAGATCGTCTCGCAGGCGCTGCAGCGTGCCTACGAGTCATGCGGCTGGGATCCGGTCACCGGCGCCGGGCGGCCGGGCACGGCCGTGCCGCCGGCGGTCCCCACGCTGGCCAGGCTCCAGGCGGCGGCGACGGAGGTGATCGAGGACGTCGGCTACGGCCGCGAGCTCCAGGCGGACGTCCGGGGCTTCGTGGAGGTCCGGCTGCGGTCCCTGCGGACCGGCTCGGCCGGGCGCTTCTTCGAGGGCGGCCATCCGGCCGACATCGGCGAGCTGCTGCGGCGGAACGTGGTGCTGGCCATCGAGGACGTCGCCAACGACGAGGACAAGGCGTTCCTCATCGGCACCCTGATCATCAGGATCGTCGAGCACCTGCGGCTGCGCGCCAGGGCAGGCGCCCCGGGCGGCCGTGACCCGCTCGGCCCGGGCGGCCAGGCAGGTGCGGGAGGCCCGGGCACCCCGCCCGGCGCGGGCGGGCCGGGTGCCGCGGCCGGCGCGGAGGCGCCGCTGCGCCACGTGATGGTCATCGAGGAGGCGCACCGGCTGCTGCGGGCCGGCCGGGAGGGCGCGGGCGCGCACGCCGTCGAGCTGTTCGCCAGCCTGCTCGCCGAGATCCGCGCCTACGGCGAGGGCCTGGTGATCGCCGAGCAGATCCCGGCCAAGCTCGTTCCCGACGTGGTGAAGAACACGGCCCTGAAGATCGTGCACCGGCTGCCCGCGCAGGATGACCGGGCACTGGTGGGCGCGACCATGAACCTCGACGCGGAGCAGTCCAGGCAGGTCGTGTCGTTCCCGCCGGGGGTGGCGGCCGTGTTCGCGGACGGCATGGACCGGCCGCTGCGCGTCCGGGTCCCGCTGTGCCGCCGCGCGGTGGCCGGCCGGGCCGCCGCGCGGCCGGCCGGGCCGCCGCTGGCCGGCCGCCGGTCGCCGGCCTGCGGCCCGCGGTGCGCCGGCCGCGCCTGCACGCTCCGGGAGCTGCGCTCGGCCGACCTGCTCGCCGAGTCCGGCGAGAGCGCGTGGCTGCGGGTCTGGGCCGAGGCCGCGGTGCTCGCGTTCCTCACCAACTCGCCACTCCCCGTCGTCCCGGTCGCGCTGCGGGACTGGTGGTCGCGAGCCGACGAGCGGCTGCGGGAGTGCGCGCTGGCCACCGTCGTGGAACGCGCCGTCGCGGCCCGGGCGAGCGCGGTCCGCTCCTGCTTCGACCCCGCGGACCTGGTGGCGGTCGCCGGCCAGACCGCCCGGGCGATCCTGTCCGGCGGCAAGGGCGCGGGAACGCGGCCCGGTCCCGGCTGGGTCATCCCTCAGCTTCAGTGGCTCCACGAGCTGGAGCGCGTGCTTCCGCTCTCCGGGCCGTCGCCCGACCCGTTCGAGCTGGCGCTGCCGCTGGAGTTCGAGCTGCCCGGCCTGCCCGACCAGCCGGACACCAAGGTGGGCCAGCGGATCAGCGCCCTGCGCAGGCACCCGCTGTCGATGGAGCTCGACGGCAACCGGCTGCCGGCCTGGACGGCGCTGCTCGGGGAGGACGACCAGCGGGGCTTCTCCGCCGACCTGGCGCTGCTGGCGGTCGGCTCGAGCTACCGCGGGCAGCTGCTCCAGGCCGCGGGGGAGATGGGGGTGGCCGGGTGGCTGGAACCGGTGCTGTCCTGGCCCCGCCGGTTTATCGTGGGCGGTGACGACGAGCAGGTCGCGGCGGCGCGGGAGCGGCGCCAGCCGGTAGCCGGATAGCATCGGCGGCCATGGGCAAGCTACCTCTTCGGGCGCGGGTCGCCACCACCCTCGGCGAGGCGGCCGGGCGGGTGTCGCGCCTGACCGGGCGCGGCGACGGGTCGGTGATCGGCGGCGTGGTGGGGCTGCGCGTGGCCCCCGACCTGCTCAGGCAGCTCGCCGCCGGTCGGCAGGTCGTCCTGGTCACCGGGACGAACGGCAAGACGACGACGACCCGGCTGGTGACCGCGGCGCTCGGCTCGCTCGGCCAGGAGGTCGCGACCAACGCCTTCGGCGCGAACATGGAGAGCGGCCTGGTCGCCGCGCTTGCCGCGGCGCCCGATGCGCCCTACGCGGTGCTCGAGGTGGACGAGCGGTACCTGCCCGCGATGATCCGGGCGACCCGCCCGCGGGTGGTGGTCCTGCTCAACCTCAGCCGGGACCAGATGGACCGGGCAGCCGAGATCTGGATGGTGGCCAGGATGTGGCGGGAGGCGCTCGCCGCCGCCCCGGACGTCCGCGTGGTCGCGAACGCCGACGATCCGCTGGTCGCCTGGGCCGCGGGGGCGGCCGCGCAGGCGAGCTGGGTGGCCGCCGGGCAACGCTGGCACGAGGACTCCTGGTGCTGCCCGGAGTGCGGTGCCCACCTGCGCCGGGACGAGCTCGGCTGGCGCTGCCCCGAATGTGGCCTGGCCCGGCCGCCGGCGCGGTGGGTGCTCGACGGCACCGCGGTGATCGACTCGGCCGGGGCCGTCCACGAGCTCGCGCTGACCCTGCCCGGCCGGGCGAACCGCTCGAACGCCGTCATGGCGCTGGCGGTCGCCAGCATCTTCGGCGCCGACGTCGGCCAGGCGCTGCCGTTCCTGCGCTCGGTGACCTCGGTGGCCGGGCGCTACACGACCGTGGAGCGGCGCGGCCGCTCTCTGCGGCTGCTGCTGGCCAAGAACCCGGCCGGCTGGCTCGAGGCGTTCGACGTGCTCGCCGGGGACGGGCGGCCGGTGGTGCTGGCGATCAACGCCCAGGTGCCGGATGGCAAGGACACGTCCTGGCTGTGGGACGTCGACTACCGGGTGCTCAGCGGCCGCCGGGTGCTCATCACCGGAGAGCGCCGCACCGACCTGGCGGTCCGGCTCGAGGCGGCGCAGGTGCCGTTCGAGGTGGCCGGCGACATCGACGCGGCGATCGACCGGGTGCCGCCCGGCGAGCTTGACGTGATCGCCAACTACACCGCGTTCCAGCAGATCCGGGCTGCCCTGGGGCGGACGGCATGAGCGAGGGAGCCCCCTGATGACATCGCCAGCCCAGGACGATCCCCGGCGCGCCGGGTGGCCCGCGTTGCAGCGCCATGCGGCGCGCTCCCCTGCGGGAAGCTACGTCCCGCCGCCCCCGCCAGGGCGGGCGCCCTCCGGGCCGGCCGGGGACGCCGGCGATGACCTGACCAGGCCGATCCCGCGGCTTGACCTGCCGGGGCCGGCCGGCGGATCAGAGTCGGCGCTGCGGCTCATCTGGATCTACCCGGACCTGCTCAGCACCTACGGCGACCGCGGGAACCTCATCGTGCTCGAGCGCCGCGCCAGGCTGCGCGGCCTGGCGGTGGAGGCGGTGGAGCTGAACTCGGACCAGCCGGTGCCCCGGGAAGGCGACGTCTACCTGCTCGGCGGCGGCGAGGATCTCCCTCAGGTGCTCGCCGCGCGGCGGCTGCGGGCCGACGGCGGCCTCGCCGCCGCGGCGGAGCGGGGCGCCGTCGTGTTCGCCGTGTGCGCCGGCTACCAGCTGATCGGCGCGGTGTTCGGAGGGGCCGGCGGCGAGCCCGTCGAGGGGCTGGGCCTGCTGGACGTCCGCAGCGGGCGGGGAGAGCGGCGCGGCGTCGGCGAGGTGATCGCCGACGCCGATCCGGCGCTGGGCCTGGAGACGCTCACCGGGTTCGAGAACCACCAGGGCGTGACCGCGCCGGGCCCGGGTGCCAGGCCCCTGGCCCGGGTGCGCGTGGGCGTCGGCAACGGCGACGGGACGGAGGGCGCCTACGCCGGCAAGATCCTCGGCACCTACCTGCACGGCCCCGCGCTGGTCCGCAACCCCGGGCTCGCCGACCTGCTGCTGACCTGGGCGGCCGGCCCGCTGGCGCCGCTGGCCGAGGCGGACGAGGCGTGGACCAGGCAGTTGCGCGCCGAGCGGCTCGCCGCCGTGCCGGCGTGACGCGCGCCCGGGCGGGAGGCGGTCAGTAGACCAGCGCCCGCGCCCCGTCGGCCATGACCTCGGCGAGGAACGTGGCCGCGCCCGCGATCCTGATCCCGGTCAGCACGTCGGCCTCGCCGATGCCGCGCCGCGCCGCGCACTGCGTGCAGACGGTCACGGTGCCGCCCGCCAGGACGGCGCCGAGGAGGTCGCCGGCCGGGGTGGCGTGGGCGAGCGCGACCTCGCCCGCGCGGCCGGGAAGCGCCAGCCAGGCGGCCTCGCCCGCGAGCCAGAGCGAGACCGGGACGCCGCTGGCCACGGCGGCGGCGGCGACCGTGAGAGCCTGGTTGCAGCGCTCCGCGTCGTCGCGGCCGGCGGTTACCTTCACCACGAGTGCGGGCGTCGCCATGCCTCGCACCGTACACTGCTCCGGTGTGGCGGCGGATGTGGCCGTGGCGGTCCTCATCGTGGTCGCGGCGGCGATCGCGGGGCGTTGCGCGCTCCTGGTCGTCCGCCTGTGGCGGGCGGCCGCCGGCCGCCCGCCACGGCCGTAGGCTTCAGGGATGACCGTCACGCCGAACGACCCGGGACCGCAGGCCCACCCGGACCTGGCGCCGCTCAGCTTCCTCATCGGACGCTGGCGTGGCACCGGGGTGGTGGGGTACCCGACGATCGAGACCGCCCGCTTCGGCCAGGAGCTGACGTTCAGCCACAACGGCAAGGCGTTCCTCATCTACTCCAGCCGGACGTGGCTGCTCGACGAGGAAGGGAAGGCGGGGCGCCCGCTGGCCACGGAGGCCGGCTACTGGCGCCCCCAGCCGGGCGGCCGCCTGGAGGTGCTGCTCGTCCACCCCACCGGGATCAGCGAGGTCTACCTGGGCGAGATCAGCGGCACGAAGATCGAGATGGCGACCGACGTGGTCATCAGAACGGCGTCGGCCAAGGAGGTGACCGCGGGACGGCGGCTGTACGGGCTGATCGGCGCCGACCTGGGCTACGCCCATGACATGGCGGCGGTTGGCCAGCCGCTCCAGCCGCATGTGTCGGCCCAGCTCAAGCGGATCGGCGACGCCGCCGCCATGGACGCCGAAGGGCGAGGCAGCTAGGCCAGGCCCGTGGCGGGCGCCGCCCGCGCCCCCGCGGTCTCGGAACGGCGGACCCGGTGGCGACGGCCGGGGCAGCGGCCAGGGTCCAGCGGCCGGGGGCAGCGGCCCTGGGAGCGAGGGCGCGCGAAAAGGAATACCCCCGGGCTGCTCCCCGCCCGGATCGCCCGAGGGCGGTCCCGGGACGGGGGGCCGGCTGGACAAGGCCGGCCACCCGGGGGTCCGGTGCCTGCCGTGTATTCGCCGGCCGCCGCGACGGCGACGCGGGCACGATCACGAATCGCGACCAAGCCCGCGCGGGCCGGTGACGCGCACGCCCGGCACGCGGGCCCGGCGCGCTTCCACGGAGCGGCGGCTAGCGGACAGCCACCTCGCGAGTCCGACATCTATGCATCTGCTGGACCACCTCCCTGCCCGCGTAGCACGCACGTTACGGCAGGTCAGGGCTGACGGGCAAGGGAGTTCCCCGGGCGCCTCTAGACTCGGCCTATGTCGCAGAGGTGGGACGACGCCCTGCGGGCCAGCGGGTACCGCGTGACCCCGCAGCGCCAGCTGGTGCTCGAGGCGGTCACCAAGCTTGAGCACGCCACGCCGGAGGAGATCTACGCGGAGGTCAAGCAGACCGCGGTCGGCGTGAACGTCTCCACCGTCTACCGGACGCTGGAGCTGCTCGAGCAGATCGGCCTGGTCACGCACACCCACCTCGGCCACGGCGCGCACCGCTACCACCTGGCCGCCGACGCTCACCACATCCACCTGGTCTGCCGGTCGTGCGGCGCGATCGCCCAGCTCGAGCCCGCCGCGGTCGCCTCCCTGGTGACCTCCCTCGACGCCGAGTACGGATTCGAGGTGGACGTCAGTCACCTGACGGTGTTCGGCACCTGCGCGAAGTGCCGGGGGACCGGCCGGCTGAGCGCCGCGCCCGCGCCCTGAGCGCCTGCGCCCGCGCCCTGAGCGCCTGCGCCCGCGCCCTGAGCACCTGCGCCCCGCGCCCTGAGCCGGCGCGCTGGCGGAGGTCCCGTCCGGCCGGGACGAAGAGCCTGTTCACGGCGGAGCCGGGCGACATACGTTCGGTAGAGGACCGGCATGCTCGCCGCCCCGCCCGCCCGGCGCGTGACCGGGTGCGGTGAGATGAGCGAATGGGATGCACAGGAGCTGAGACCATGACAGAGCAGATCAACCAGGACGGCGTGCTGCACGTGACCGACAGCCGTACCGGGCGCAGTTACGACCTTCCGATCCGCGACGGAGCGATCCGCGCGCTCGACCTGCGCCAGATCAAGGTGTCCGGCGAGGACTTCGGCCTGCTCTCCTACGACCCGGCGTTCCTCAACACGGCGAGCTGCAAGAGCTCGATCACGTTCATCGACGGGGAGCGCGGGATTCTCCGCTACCGCGGGTACCCGATCGAGGAGCTGGCCCGCCGGGCGTCCTTCCTCGACGTCGCCTACCTGCTCCTGCACGGCGAGCTTCCGGGCAAGGAGGAGTCGCAGGCGTGGGCCTCCGAGATCGCCCATCACACCTACGTGCACGAGAACGTCAAGAAGTTCATCGACGGCTTCCACCATGACGCCCATCCGATGGGCATCCTGGTGAGCACGGTGGCCGCGCTGTCCACGTTCTACCCCGAGGCGAAGAACGTCTCCGACGCCGCGCGCCAGCGGGAGCAGGTGATCCGGCTGATCGCCAAGATGCCCACGCTGGCGGCGTTCGCGTACCGGCACGCGATGGGCCTGCCCTACGCCTACCCGGACGCCGAGCTGTCCTACGCCGGCAACTTCCTGAACATGATGTGGAAGATGACCGAGCCCAGGTACCAGCCCGATCCGGTGCTCGAGCACGCGCTGGACGTGCTGCTCACGCTCCATGCCGACCACGAGCAGAACTGCTCCACCAGCGCCATGCGCGTCGTCGGCAGCTCGCAGGTGGACCCCTACTCGGCCGCGGCCGCCGCGGCGGCCGCGCTTTACGGCCCGCTGCATGGCGGCGCCAACGAGCAGGTGCTGCGGATGCTCAGCCAGATCGGGTCCGTGGAGAACGTCCCCGCGTACATCGAGCGGGTGAAGCGGGGCGAGCTGCGCATGATGGGGTTCGGCCACCGCGTCTACAAGAACTTCGATCCCCGCGCCACGATCATCAAGGAGGTCGCCGACGAGGTCTTCCAGGTCACGGGCCGCAATCCGATGCTGGACGTCGCGCTGGAGCTGGAACGGGTCGCGCTCGCCGATGACTACTTCATCAGCCACAAGCTCTACCCGAACGTGGACTTCTACTCGGGCATCATCTACCAGGCGATGGGCTTCCCGGTGACGATGTTCCCCGTGCTGTTCGCGATCGGGCGCATGCCCGGCTGGCTCGCGCAGTGGCAGGAGGGCTCGGCCGACCCGGAGCAGAAGATCTCGCGCCCGCGGCAGATCTACGTCGGCCAGGGCCTGCGGCACCTGGACGGCCCGTCCTCGTGAGGGCGGCCCGCGATCCCTGGGCGGCCCTCTCACCTGCCGGGGCGTCCCGGCCGGCCGACGGGCCCGGGCGGCTAGCCTGACTGCCATGGAGGGCTTCTCACTCGGCCTGGCCGGCGCGGTCCGCGCCGAGTTCCCCGACGCCGGGGTGGCGGCGCACTACGGCGACCCCTTCGGCGAGCAGCGCGCCCTCGCGGCGGGAGCCGGCGTGGTGGACCGGTCACACCGGGGCGTGCTGCGGATCGGCGGCGCGGACCGGCTGGGCTGGCTGAACAGCCTCGGCACCCAGAAGGTGGACGACCTGGCGCCGGGGACGGCCACCCAGTCGCTGATCCTCAGCCCGCACGGGCACGTCGAGCATCACCTGACCCTCGTCGACGACGGCGAGCACGCCTGGCTGCACGTCGAGCCCGGCGCGGCGCCGCAGCTGCTGTCCTTCCTCGAGTCGATGCGGTTCATGCTGCGCGTGAGCCCGGCCGACGTCAGCTCCGAGTACGGGGTGCTCACCGTGCCGGCGGGCGGGCCCGCCGGCGAGGCAGCCGCGGTGATGGAGCTCCCGTTCGGCACCGACCTGGTGATCCGGCGGGAGCGGATCGCCTCGGTGGCCGGCTCGCTGCGGGAGCAGGGCCTGCGGATGGCGGGCATGTGGGCGCACGAGGCGCTGCGGATCGCCGGGCGCCGGCCCAGGTTCGGCACCGACACCGACCACCGGACGATCCCCCACGAGGTCGGCTGGATCGGATCGGCGGTCCACCTGAACAAGGGCTGCTACCGGGGGCAGGAGACCGTCGCCCGGGTCCACAACCTGGGGCACCCGCCGCGCCGCCTCGTCCTGCTGCACCTCGACGGCAGCGAGAACCGGCTGCCCGCGCATGGCGAGCCGGTGCTCCTCGGCGGCACCCCGGTCGGCTTCGTCGGCTCGAGCGCGCGGCACTACGAGCTCGGGCCGATCGCGCTCGCCCTGGTCAAGCGAACCGTGCCGACGGACGCGGCGTTCACCGCCGCCGGCATCAGCGCGGCGCAGGAGGTGATCGTGCCGCCGGATGCCGGGGCGAACGTCGCGGTCACGCTGCCGCCGCGGCGCCTGGGCCGGCGCTGAACGGGCCGCGCGCTGAACGGTCCGGCGCGGCGGCGGCGGCAGGGCCCGGCTCGCCGCCCGCTCGCGGGGAGTACCCTGGCCGGCAGGCAAGCCGGCTCACCCGTCCACGGAGGTGGTCCCAGTGCTGCGCCGCCTTCTGCTCGCCGCATCGGCCAGCCCGCGGTTCCGCGCAATCATCACCACGGTCCCGGTCACCCGCGGCATCGTTCGCAGATTCGTGGCCGGCGAGACCGCCGGCGAGGCCATCGCGGTGGCGCGCCGCCTGACCGCCGAAGGCCTCCTGGTCACCATCGACCACCTCGGTGAGGACACCTCCGACGCCGATCGCGCCGCGGCGGTCGCCGCGGAGTACGTGGGCCTCATCGAACGGCTCGCCGGGGCGGGCCTGGCCGAGGCAGGCCGGGCCGAGGTCTCCGTGAAGCCAACGGCGGTCGGGCTCGGGCTCGCCGAGCATGGCGAGAAGACCGCCGCCGAGAACGTCCGGCGGATCTGCTCGGCGGCCCGCGCGGCCGGCACCACCGTGACCTTGGACATGGAGGACCACACTCGGATCGACGCCACGCTGCGGCTCGTCCGCGACCTGCGCGCGGACTTCCCCGACCTGGGCTGCGTGATCCAGGCGGCCATGCGCCGCAGCCCGGGTGACTGCGAGGCCCTCGCCACCCCGGGCTCGCGGGTCAGGCTCTGCAAGGGCGCCTACCGCGCGCCCGAAGGGCTCGCCTTCGTCGCCCGGTCGGAGGTGGACCGGTGCTACGCGCGGTGCATGCGCCTGCTGATGGCCGGCCCGGGGTACCCGATGCTGGCGACCCACGATCCGCGGCTGATCGCGATCGGCCGCTCGCTGGCGGCGTCGTCGGGGCGCCCCCCGGACAGCTTCGAGTACCAGATGCTCTATGGCGTGCGCCCCGACGAGCAGCGCCGGCTCGCGGCCTGCGGGGCCAGGGTCCGCGTGTACCTGCCCTACGGCGACGACTGGTACGGCTACCTGGTGAGGCGGCTGGCCGAGCGCCCGGCCAACGTCGCGTTCCTCCTGCGGGCGCTGGCATCGCGGCGGTAGGCCGGCGCGGTCACCCCCATGCGGCGGCTAGGCTCTCCGCATGATCGCGATCCTGGGCGCCGGGAAGATGGGCGAGGCGCTGCTGTCCGGCATGCTCCGCGCGGGCATCGCCCCGTCCGGGGTGATTGCCGCGGTCCGCCGGGAGGAGCGGGCGCGGGCGCTGCGTGACGCCTACGGGATCGAGGTGACCGGCGCGGCGGCGGCCGCCGAGCTCGCCGGGACGCTCGTGATCACCGTGAAGCCGCAGGACATGGCCGCGCTGCTGGACGAGATCGGCCCGAGGGTGAAGGATGACCAGCTCCTGATCTGCCTGGCCGCGGGAATCACCACGGGATTCATCGAGTCACGGCTGCCCTGCGACGCCGCCGTGGTCCGCGTGATGTCGAACACGCCCGTGCTGGTCGACGAGGCGATGAGCGTGATCTCGGCCGGGCGGTTCGCGGGCGAGCAGCACCTGCGCCGGGCCGAGGATCTGCTCAGGCCGGTCGGCAAGGTGCTGCGGATCCCCGAGTCCCTGCAGGACGCGGCGACCGCCCTGTCCGGCAGCGGCCCCGCGTACGTCTACTTCCTCGTCGAGGCGATGGTCGACGCCGGCATCCTGCTCGGGATGCCGCGCAGCACGGCGCTGGAGATGGTCAAGCAGGCGGTGTACGGGGCGGCGACGATGCTGCGCGAGTCCGGCGAGCACCCGGTCATCCTGCGCGAGGCGGTGACCTCGCCGGGCGGCACCACGATCAGCGCGATCCGCGAGCTGGAGCGGCACGGCGTGCGCGCCGCGTTCCTCGCCGCGATCGAGGCCGCCAGGGACCGCGGGCGCGAGCTGGGCGCCGGCTGAGCGTCCCCGGCGGGCTCTCCCGCGGCGGCGGCCGATCCGGCGGGCGGGCTCCGTCAAATGTGGCCGAGCCTGGGGTTGCCCTTTCCGTCATACGAATTACGCTGGATACGGGCGTGACTGGTGCGCTGCAGAACGTTGGGCGCAACGGGGAGCGCCGGAGAGGGCTACCGATGGCAGCAGAGGCAACTCCGCTCAGCGCAGTCCGCTTCCTGACGGTCGCAGAGGTGGCGGCGATCATGCGCGTGTCCAAGATGACCGTCTACCGCCTCGTTCACTCTGGTGACCTGGAGGCAATCCGGGTGGGCCGTTCCTTCCGTGTGCCGGAGAGCGCCGTCAATCAGTACCTCAGGGACGCGTTCGTGGAGGCGGCGGGCTGATCTGCGCGGTCCGGGCGCGGCGCGCCGGCCGGCCCGGCAGGCACAGACCGCGGATCACCGGCGCCCGCGCGCCGGGAGTACGCTGTGGCGTCGGCGCGTGCCGTGGCGGCCGCGCGCGGTGAACGGCCGGCGCCCGAGCGTTAGGGACGCCGGGGCGCGTGGGTATCGATCAAGGGTGGTCTTGTGGGTTCCGTTATCAAGAAGCGCCGCAAGCGGATGGCGAAGAAGAAGCACCGCAAACTGCTGCGCAAGACGCGCATCCAGCGCAGAAACAAGAAGTAGCCCCGCCCGGAGGATCCCGGGCGGCCCGGCCGGGGCGGATGGCGCGGCCGGGCCGCCGCCAGGTGCCCTGCCGAGCCTCGGGAACGGCGGCGTGGTCATGAGCGATCCGCGAGCCCCGCGCGCGGGCGAGTGGCTGGGCGGGCTCGTCGGGTTCGCGCGGCGGCGGCTGGCGGGCGAGTCCGGGGCCGATCCGGAGTCCGGCTTCGACCCGGAGTTCAACCGCGTCCTGCTGATGCCCGTCGCCCGGGCGCTGTACCGGAACTGGTTCCGGGTGCGGATGCGCGGCATCGGGAACGTGCCCTCGTCCGGTCCCGCGCTCGTCGTCGCCAATCACTCCGGCGTGATACCGGTCGACGCGATCATGCTCCAGGTCGGCATCCTGGACGAGCACCCGGCCGCCCGCAACCTGCGCCTGCTCGGCGCCGACCTGGTGTACTCCGTCCCCGTCCTGGCGGACCTGGCGAGGAAGAGCGGCCATGTGCGGGCCAGCCCCGCGGAGGCGGAGCGGCTCCTGCGCTCGGGCGAGCTGGTCGGCGTGTTCCCCGAGGGCTTCAAGGGGATCGGCAAGCCCTTCAGCGAGCGCTACCGGCTGCGGCGGTTCGGCCGGGGCGGCTTTGCCCGCACGGCGATGCGCACGAGGTCACCGATGATCCCGTGCGCGATCGTCGGCGCCGAGGAGATCTACCCGATGGTCGCGGACTGGCCGCGGGTCGCCGCCCGGCTGCGGCTGCCCTACTTCCCGGTCACGCCGCTGTTCCCGTGGCTCGGCCCGCTCGGCGTCATCCCGCTGCCGTCCAAGTGGATCATCGAGTTCTGCGATCCGGTGCCCACCGACGGCTTCACCCCGGATCAGTGGGAGGACGAGGAGGTGATCGCCGAGCTCGCCGGCAAGGTGAAGGCCACGATCGACCGCAAGCTCGGCGAGCTGCTGGCCGAGCGGGGGCCGGCCTTCGGCGGCTGACGGGGAGGCCGCCTTCAGCTCGAGCCGGCGGCGCGGTTCCGGCGCAGGGCCGCGCCGGCCGCCAGGCCGCCGACAACGACGCCCGCCCCCGCGGCGACCGGGATGGCCACGAACGTGGCGCGGCGCCCCCTCCTGAACTCGTGCACCGGCCAGCCCCGCTCGCGCGCCACGGCCCGCAGCCGGGCGTCGGGGTTCACCGCATGGGGGTGCCCGACGAGCTCGAGCATGGGCAGGTCGTTCGCGGAGTCGCTGTACGCGCTGCAGCGGGCCAGGTCAAGGCCCTCCCGCTCGGCCAGGGCGAGCACCGCCGCCGCCTTGGCCGAGCCGTGCAGCAGCCCGCCGGACAGCCGGCCCGTGTAGACGCCGTCGCGGGTCTCGGCGACCGTGCCGAGCGCGCCGCTCAGGCCCAGCCGCCTGGCCAGGATGTCCGCCAGTTCGATCGGGGTCGCGGTGACCAGCCAGACCCGCTGGCCGGCGTCCAGGTGCGCCTGCGCGAGATCGCGGGCGCCCTCCCAGATCCGGCCGGCCATGGTCTCGTCGTAGATCTCCTCACCGAGCGCGATGATGTCGGCCACCCGGTGGCCGGCGACGAAGGCGAGCGCAGCCTCGCGGGCCGCGTCGATGTGGTTCGCGCTCTCCGCCCCGCGCACGCGGAACAGGAACTGCCCGGCCATCATCCTGGCCAGGTCTCTCGGGCCGAACATCTTGCGGGCCGCCAGGCCCCTCGCGAAGTAGTAGATCGACGCGCCGCGCATCAGGGTGTTGTCCACGTCGAAGAAGGCCCCGGCCCGCGGATCCGGGGCGGCCGGCGGCCTGGGGGCGGCGGCCGCCGCCTCCCCCGCCGGCGCGGCATGGTCGTGGTGATCGGGGTGCGCCGTCACGATAGCCGAGCCTAATGGGTACGCTTGGTAACCCGGCGCGGGTCTCGCGCCGACGGGTCGCCGCGCCCGACCGGCGGCGGCACGCTCGGGCGTAGGGCACCATAGGCAGGGATGTCGCTCTCTCTCATCGTGGTCGTGCTCGGCGCCGTCGTCGCGGCGGCGGGTACCGTCACGCTGGCGGCGCGCGCCGCCAGGAGACCCTCGCCGGCGCTGCTCGCCTGGACGGCCGCGGTGCTGGGGCTCGCCGTGGCGCTCGGCTCGCAGGCCGTCGGCTACCTGGCCGGCTACAGCGCGCTGCTCTTCCGGGCCATGGAGCTCGGCGCCCAGCTACTGGCCCCGCTTGCGCTGTGCCTCGGCCTGGCCGAGGTGGTCGCGCGCAGGTTGCCCGCCCGGTTCGCCATGCGGCTGGTAACATCGGGCCTCGCGATCGTCCTCGCCGTCGCGCTCGGCTCGGACCCGCTCAACCAGAGCCGGAGGTTCAGCAAGGCGTGGCCGGACCCCGCGGTCTTCTACGAGCCGGTGCCACTGGCGCTGATCGGGATTCTGGCCCTCTTCATCGTGGTCACCGTCCTGGTGTCCGTGCTGGCCACGGCGGCGGGCTCCCGGCGTGCCGGGCCCGGGAGCCGGGCCGGGCCGGTGCTCGCGGCCTCGGCGGCGGCGCTGGCGCTCGCGGAGCCTGGCCTGTCCTGGTTCGCGCACTCGGCCGGGGTCAGGCCCCCGGCGTCGGACCGGGGCATGTTCGCCCTGGCCTGCACGGCGGCCGCGGCGCTGACGTGGTACGCGGCCGTCGCGGCACAGCGGGCCGGCGTGCTGGTCCCGGCCGGCCGGGTCGCGGACGAGGCCGGTGACGGCCGGGCGGATGGCGGTGAGGGTCCCGACGACCAAGGCGGTGGCATGGACGGGCGGTACCAGACAGGAGAGTTCGACGGTTACGGCCGGGGCGACTATGACCAGCGCGGCCTGCCCGGCGACGACCCGCGCGCCTACCGTGACGACCCCGCGCACGGGTGGCCGGGCCCGGCGGGCGGCCGTGTCCCGCAGCTGGACTCGCAGTCCGGCTACCCCGGGCTCGCCGCCCTCGCGGCCGAGTTCGACGATCCGCCGCCCGGGGCAGCCGGGTACCGTGATCCGCGGGCCCCGGACGGCGCGATGCCGCCCGGCGCCCCCTACGCCGGCCCCCCCTACGACGGCCCCCCCTACGACGGCTCCCCCTACGACGGCCCCCCCTACGACGGCGACGGGCCCTACCGCGGGCCGCGTGGCGAGCCCGGCCCGCCGGCGCTCCGGGGGGCGTATGACCGGGACCCCTACGGGCCGGGTCCCGACGCGGGCGGTCCCTACCGCGAGCCAGCGAACGGCGCCTGGCCCTACGACGGCGGCGGGCCCTACCCCGGGCCTCGTGGCGAGCCCGGCCCGCCGGCGGTCCAGGGGGATCCGTACCGCGGCGAATGGGACGCGCAGCGCCGGGCCTTGCGCGACGGCTATGCGAACGGCGGGCCCTCCCCCGGCGCGGCACCCTACGGCGAGGAGGCAGGCCACGGCGGCCCCCGGCCACCGGATGGCGCGGGCACCTCATCGTTGTTCGGTCAGATCACCATCTACACGCTGATCGAGGAGCGGGCAGGTGACTTTGACAGGCTGACCGAGCGGATGGTGGCCAGGGTCCAGGCCCGGGAGCCCGACACGCTGGTCTACATCGTCCACGCGGTGCCGACCGCGCCGATGCAGCGGATCCTGTACGAGGTCTACCGCGACCGGGCCGCCTACGAGGAGCACCTGCGCCAGCCCTACATGGTCAGGTACGAGGCGGAGCGCCGGCCGCTCGTGCTGGCCACGAACGTGATCGAGCTCGGCCTGCAGCAGGCGAAGGTGACGCCGTTCCCGTCGATCTCCGCGATCTCCGACATCCTCAGCGAGTCGGGCATCGACCTGACCGGCGTCGTCAGGTCGCGCGGCAGGATCGCCGGGGGCAACGGCCACGAGCCCCGGGGCCTGCCCGCCCCCGGTCAGGGGGGCCAGCGGCCCGTCCCGGACCGCTATGACGGGCCCGGCTACGCCCAGCCCTACCAGCAGGGCTGGGACGAGATCCGCGGGCGCGACCCGGGGTACCGGTGAGGCTGCCGGGACGCCGCGGGCGAGGCCCGGCTCATGTGATCACGCTGCTGTCCCGGCCCGGCTGCCACCTGTGCGACGAGGCCCGGTCCGTCATCGCCGCGGTGGCCGGCGAGCTCGGCGTGCCCTGGGCCGAGCGGGACGTCACAGCCTCGCCGGAGGACCTGCGCGAGTACGGCGACATGGTGCCGGTCACCTTCATCGACGGGGTCCAGCACGACTTCTGGCGGGTCGACGAGCGCCGCCTGCGCGAGGCGCTGCGCGCCTGATGGCGCGGCGGAACCCGCCGACTTTGTGCAAACGTTCACAAGGGCGTAGCGTGTGGTGAGCCACAGCCGGAGCGGACTGCGGACGACAGGCCGCCCCGCCCGCCGTGCCGAGCCCCCAGGAGTAGCCGGCGTCATGTCCCGCCGCAGACGATCCGAACACGCACCGGGCATCCCCGAAGCCACCATCGCGCGGCTCCCGCTCTACTTGCGCGCCCTGTACGCGCTGGCCGACCGCGGCATCGCCTCGGTGTCGAGCGAGGAGCTGGCCGCGGCGGCGGGCGTGAACTCGGCCAAGCTCCGCAAGGACCTGTCCCACCTTGGCTCGTACGGCACCCGGGGCGTCGGCTACGACGTGGACTACCTGCTCTACCAGGTCTCGCGCGAGCTTGGCCTGACCCAGGACTGGCCGGTCCTCATCGTCGGTGCCGGCAACCTCGGCCGGGCCCTGGCGAACTACGGCGGATTCGCCTCACGCGGCTTCCGCGTGGCCGCGATGCTGGACTCCGACCCGTTCGTGATCGGCCGCGTGATCGCGGGCCACCGGGTGCGGGGTGCCGACGAGATGGAACAGGTCGTGGCCGAGCACGGGGTGATGATCGGGGCGATCACCGCGCCGGCCGGCGCCGCCCAGGGAATCTGCGACCGGCTGGTGGCCGCCGGGGTCACGAGCATCCTGAACTTCGCCCCGGTTGTGCTCAGCGTGCCGGAGGGCGTCGACGTGCGTAAGGTCGATCTGTCGATCGAGTTGCAGATCCTCGCGTTCCACGCGCAGCGCAGGTCAGGCCGGCGGCTGCGGTCGCTCGGCGGCCTGGCCGGCGCCGCGGAAGACACCGCGGGCCGCGGCGCCCGGCGCGGCGCGGGACCTCCGGGACCTGCCGGCCGGCCGCCGTTCCCCGGGGCCGGCGCCCTGCCGGGCAGGGCGGGCAGGGCGCAGCTGGCTGGAGGTGACGGTGGGGTGGCCGCCGAGGCGGTGGGCAGATGAGCGTCCTGGTCGTCGGGCTCAGCCACGCGAGCGCCCCGGTGGCCATCCTCGAGCGCGCGGTGGTCACCGGCGAGGCCAAGGTGAAGCTCCTGCACGATCTGCGGCTGGCCGATCACATCGCGGGCTCGCTGGTGCTGAGCACCTGCAACCGCGTGGAGGTCTACGCGGAGGTTGACAGGTTCCACGGGGGCGTCACGGCCATCTGCGACCTGCTGGCCAGGCACTCGGGCCTGTCGCTGGCCGAGCTGACCGGGCCAGCGTACGTCCACTACGAGGACCGTGCCGCCGAGCACCTGCTCACCGTGGCGTGTGGCCTGGACTCGATGGTGGTGGGCGAGAGCCAGATCCTCGGCCAGGTGCGCGACGCGGTCCGGCTGGCCCGCCAGCACGGCACGCTGAGCCGGGAGCTGTCCGACCTCGCCAGGCTGGCGCTGCGGGCCGGACGGCGCGCTCACGCGGAGACCGGGATCGACGCGGCGGGCCAGAACCTCGTGATGCTGGGCGTGCAGGTCGCCTCCCGGCTGCTCGAGCGCGGCCCGTCCGGCGGGGCGCCGCTGAGCGGCCTGTCCGTCCTCGTGGTGGGAGCAGGCTCGATGAGCTCGCTCGCGGTCGCGACCGCGCGCCGTCACGGAGCCGGCCAGATTGTGATCGCCAACCGGACCAGGGCCCGCGCCGAGCGGCTCGCGGCCCGGTACGGCGCCACGGTGGCGTCCATGCCGGAGCTGCCCGCCAGCATCGCCGCCGCGGACCTGGTCATCTCCTGCACCGGCGCGACCGGGCACGTGATCACTGCGGCGATCGCCGAGCGGGCCCTGCGGCTGCGCTCGCCGGGTGGCCGGGGCCCGCTGGTCCTGCTCGACCTGGCGCTGCCCCGGGACGTCGAGGCCGCGGCCGCGGCGCTCCCCGGCGTCCGGCTGGTCAGCCTGGAGGACCTCGGCCCGCCCGGCGGGGCGGAGGGCGCCGGGCCGGGCGCGCCAGGATCGGCCGCCGAGGCCGAGGTCGCCGCAGTGCGGCGGATCATGGCCGCCGAGCTCGCCGAGTACCTGCGCGCAAGCCGCGCGGCGAGCGTCGCCCCGACTGTCGCCGCGCTGCGCGCCAAGGCCACGTCGGTGGTCGAGTCGGAGCTGGCCAGGCTGGAGCACCGCCTCGGCGACCTCGACGCGCGAGCCCGGCGGGAGATCGCCAAGGCCATGGGCAGGGTGGCGGACAAGCTGCTGCACGGGCCGACCGTGCGGGTGAAGGAGCTCGCGGGGGCGCCGGGCGCGGACTCGTACGAGGCGGCGCTGCGGGTGCTGTTCGAGCTCGATCCCGGGGCCGTGCGGTCGGTAGGCGCCCCGAGCGGGGATCTGCTGGCCGCGGCCGGCCAGGCCGCCGAGGAGGAGGACGACCGATGACCCGTACGCCGGCCCGGTTGGGGACCAGGCGCAGCCCGATGGCGATGGCCCAGGCGCGGCACGTGGCCGGCCTGCTGGCCGCCAGGACCGGCCGCCCGGTCGAGCTGGTCGGCATCGCCACGCTCGGCGACGTCAGCAAGGAGCACCTGACCCAGCTCGGCGGCACCGGGGTGTTCGTCAGCGCGCTCCGGGAGAGCCTGCGCTCGGGGGAGGTCGACATCGCCGTCCACTCGCTGAAGGACCTGCCGACCGCGGGGGGGCAGGAGTTCGCCCTCGCGGCGGTGCCGCCCCGCGACGACCCGAGGGACGCGCTGGTCACGGGGACCGGCGCGAAGCTCGCCGACCTTCCCGCCGGGGCCAGGATCGGGACCGGGTCGCCGCGCCGGGCCGCGCAGGTGCTGCTGCTCCGGCCCGACCTGCGGCCGGTTCCGATCCGCGGCAACGCCGGGACCCGGCTCGCCAAGCTGGACTCCGGCGAGGTTGACGCGGTCGTGCTCGCGTACGCGGGCCTGGCCCGGATCGGCCGGCTGGACGTCGTCAGCCAGGTGTTCGAGCCTGATGAGATGCTGCCGGCGCCCGGCCAGGGCGCGCTGGCCGTGGAGTGCCTGGCGAGCCGGGCCGACGTCGCCGAGTGGCTCGCCGGGATCGACGACCGCGCCAGCCGGCTGGCGATCACCGCGGAGCGCGCCCTGCTCGCGGCGCTGCAGGCTGGCTGCTCGGCCCCGGTCGGCGCGTATGCTGCCGGGACGGAGACGCTGCGGCTCGACGCGGTCGTCGCGGCGGCCGGCGGGGGAGTGGCCCTGCGCGCGAGCGCGGCCGGCCCGGCGGGCGAGGCCGAGCGCCTCGGCCGGTCTGCTGCCGCCGAGCTCCTCAGCCGGGGCGCGGGTAGGTATACGCACGTGTCAGCTGGACAGCTCACCGACGGGGACGATGTGAAGTGAACCTCACGCCCGTGACGGACATCACCGGGCCGGCACGCGGGGGCCGAGCCCGGGCCGGCCGTCCCGGCCTGGTCGCCCTGGTCGGCGTCGGCCCCGGCGATCCGGAGCTGCTGACCCTGCGGGCGGCCGCTCTGCTGCGCGAGGCCGACGTCGTGGTGGCCGGGCCGCCGGCCAGGGAGCGGGCCGCCGGCCTGCTCCGCCGGGACGCCACCGTCGTCGAGCCGGCGGCCCTGGAGTCGGACCCGGACCTGCTGGCGCGGGAGGCCAGGTCCGGCCGCCTGGTGCTCCGCCTCTACGGCGGGGACCCGCTGCTGTTCTGCTCGGCCGCCGCGGATGCCGCCGCCTGCGCGCGGGCTGGCGTGCGGTTTGAGATCGTGCCCGGGGTCTCCGCCGCCACCGCCGTCCCCGCCTACGCGGGCATCCCGCTGACCCCGGACGGCACGGGCGAGGTCCGGATCGTGCAGGCGGCCGACGCCGGCCGGGTTCCGGCCGGGCCGGGATCGGTCGTCATACTCGGCGCCGAGTCCGCCGTCACCGACGTCGCCAAGCAGATGGTCGCGTCCGGGTGGCCCGAGGACACGCCGCTGGCGATCACCTGGAACGGCACGACACCCGAGCAGCACACGGTCGTCGGCACGCTCGGCACGATCGCCGCCGACCTCAAGGCCGCCGGGATCAGCGTGGCCACCGAGCACGGCCCGGCGATCGCGGTGGCCGGCGAGGGCGTGCTCGCCAGGCGTGAGCTGTCCTGGTTCGAGACCAAGCCGCTGTTTGGCTGGCGGGTGCTGGTGCCCAGGACCAAGGAGCAGGCGGCGAGCGTCAGCGAGCGGCTGCGCGGCTACGGGGCGGTGCCCGAGCAGGTCCCGACGATCGCCGTCGAGCCGCCGCGAACCCCCCAGCAGATGGAGCGGGCCGTGCGCGGGCTGGTCACCGGCCGGTACCAGTGGGTCGCGTTCACCTCGTCCAACGCCGTCCGGGCGGTCCGCGAGAAGTTCGAGGAGTACGGGCTCGACGCGCGGGCGTTCGCCGGGGTGAAGGTTGCCGCCGTGGGCGAGCAGACCGCCGCGGCGCTGCGGGCGTTCGGGATCATGCCCGAACTGATGCCCGAGGCCGAGCAGTCGGCGGAGGGCCTCGCCCGGTGCTGGCCGCCCTACGACGACGTGCTCGACCCGATCAACCGGGTGCTGCTGCCGCGGGCGGACATCGCCACAGAGAACCTGGTGACCAGGCTCACCGCGCTCGGCTGGGAGGCGGAGGAGGTGACCGCGTACCGCACCGTCCGGGCCTCCCCGCCGCCTGCCCCGGTCCGCGAGGCGATCAAGGGCGGCGGGTTCGACGCGGTCCTGTTCACCTCCTCCTCCACGGTCAGGAACCTCATCGGGATCGCGGGGAAGCCGCACGCCGTCACCGTGGTGGCGGTGATCGGGCCGGAGACCGCCCGGACCGCGGCCGAGTACGGGCTGCGGACGGACGTCATCGCGCCCCGCCCCTCGGCCACGGCGCTCGTGGACGCGCTGGCCGAGTACGGGGCGGCGCTGCGGGACGCGGCGGCGGAGGCCGGCGAGCCGTTCCGCAGGCCGAGCGAGCGCCGCAGGGGCGCGCGCCGGCGGATCAGGTAGGCACACGAAAGGGAGCGCCCGCGATGGCCGAACCTTCCCCCGCGTCCTTCCCCGCCGCCCGGCCCCGCAGGCTCCGCCGGACGGCCGCGCTGCGCCGGCTCGCCGCGCAGGTCGACGTCCGCCCGGCCGACCTGGTGCAGCCGCTGTTCGTCAAGGAGGGCATCAGCGAGCCGGTGCCCGTCGCGTCCATGCCCGGGGTCGCGCAGCACACCAGGGACAGCCTGCGCAAGGCCGCGGCGGAGGCCGCCGAGGCCGGGGTGGGCGGGCTGATCCTGTTCGGCATCCCGGCGGCCAAGGACGATCGCGGCAGCGCCGCCGACGACCCGGACGGGATCGTCCAGGCCGCCCTGCGCGACCTGCGGGCCGAGGTCGGCGCGCGGCTCGTCGTCATGGCCGACCTGTGCCTGTGCGAGTACACCGACCACGGGCACTGCGGCGTGCTCACGCCCGGCCGCGACGTGGACAACGACGCCACGCTAGAGCGGTACCAGGCGATCGCGGTCGCCCAGGCGCGAGCCGGGGCGCACGTCGTGGCGCCGAGCGGCATGATGGACGGCCAGGTGGCGGCGATCCGCCAGGCGCTCGACGGAGCTGGCTTCGCCGACGTGGCGATCTGCGCCTACGCCGTCAAGTACGCCTCAGGGTTCTACGGTCCGTTCCGCGACGCGGCCGAGGGGGCTCCCAGGTTCGGCGACCGGGCCTCGTACCAGCAGGACCCGGCCCGCCGGGAGGAGGCGCTGCGGGAGGTGATGCTCGACGTGGCCGAGGGCGCGGACATCGTCATGGTCAAGCCCGCGCTGCCCTACCTGGACATCGTCGGCATGGTCGCCCGGCAGGCCAGCGTGCCGGTCGCCGCCTACCAGGTGAGCGGGGAGTACGCGATGATCGAGGCCGCGGCGGCGGCGGGCTGGCTGGACCGCGACCGGGTCATCGGGGAGACGCTGACCGCGATCAAGCGGGCGGGCGCAGGGATCATCCTGACCTACTGGGCCACCGAGGTGGCCCGCAGGCTGGCCTGAGCCGCCCCCTGGCCCGCAGGCTGGCCTGAGCCGCCCCCTGGCCCGCAGGCTGGCTCAGGCCGGAAGGTAGGCGACCAGCCGGCGCGGGACCGCGCCGGGCAGGCTGACCCGCCGCCAGCCGCGGGCGAACGCCGGAGGGCGCTCGTGCGGCCACTCCAGGACCGCGAAGCGACCGCGCGCCACCCGGAACGGCGACCGCGCGGCCGGCGGCCGCGCGCCGGCCGAGTCGGGGGTGGACGCGCACCCCGCGTAGAACGCGACCGGGATCCGCTGCGCGCCGTTGAGCAGGCACGGCGGCGCGATGCCCAGCCGGCGCAGGTCGGCCGCGACCCTGGCGTACTCGGCGTGGAACCGGGCCGTCCCCGCGACCTCGTGGCTGAGCACCGCCTGCTGGACCACCGCCTGGGCGACCAGGATCACCCCGATCAGCACGGTGACCTCGGACCGCCAGCCCGGGCTGGTCCGCGCCAGCACCCCGGCCACCAGGTCGGCGACCGGGACCGAGGCCAGGGCGTAGTACGGCAGCAGGAACCGGGGCGCCGCGTAGTCCACCCCGATCAGGTACTGGCCGGCCAGCGCCAGCGCGCAGGCCGCGGCGAGCGCGCTGGAGGCCAGCCGGCCCGCCCGGCGCGCGGCGAGCATGCCGAGGACGACCAGCACGGGAAGGGCGAGCCACCACAGGTCAAGGACGGGGTAGCGCACGCCGACCGTGCACGGGCGGCACAGCGTCGGCCCGTTGAGCGCGCGCAGCTCCGCCCAGAACCCCGCGTGCAGTCCGAGCCCGCCCTGCTCGGCGCCGGCCAGCCTGAGCCGGCGCAGCGGCCCGCCGAACCGCAGGAACGCCTCGACCACCCACTCCGCGGCCCCGGCGGCCAAACCGGCTACCACCGCGGCGACCAGCGGCACCTTCCGCCACGCGGGCACAGCGAGAGCCGCGAGCACCAGGAGGGCGGCCAGGAAGACCGCGTCCCCGATCCGCACGAGGGCGCCCGCGGCGACGGCGAGCGCCAGCCCGGCGAGCGGCCAGCCGGCCGGCCCCCGCGCCCGCGCGCCCGGCCCCGCCGGGTCATCCGCGGGCCGCACGGCGCCCGCCGCGCGCAGGAAGAGCCCGGTCGCGGCCAGGGCGGCGAACGCCATCCACAGGTCCGGCATCGCCTGGGGCCCGTAGAACCTGGCCACCCACAGGCTGCCGAACATCGCCCCGGCCAGGGCGAGCTGCCAGGCGGGCCGCAGGCGGCGCCAGGCGAGCAGCGAGCCGAACAGGGCCAGCCCGGAAGCCACGGCCAGGTAGGCGCGCAGCGCCACGACCGAGGAGGTGACCAGCTCCAGCGGCGCCACGAGCAGCGGGATGCCCCGCGAGCGCGCGGGGTCGAAGAACGCCGCGGGCGCGTGCGGGCTGACCTGGCTGACGTAGACCACCTCATCCCAGCTCAGCCCCAGCCTGGGCGGCACGCTGACCAGCTGCGAGACGGTGAACGCCGCAGCCGCGAGGGCGATCCAGGCGACGCTGTCCGGCCCGGGCAGGCGGGTCAGGGCGCGGCGGCGCGCGGCAAGCCCGGGCCGCGAGCCCGGGGGCGCCGGCTCGGCGCGGAAGCGCGACACCTCATGAGGATGCCACGCCCGGCAGGCTGCCAGGCCACCGGGCGGAGTATCGTCGCAGGCAACGCGGAGCGACGCCGCGGGCAACGATGCCTGGAGGGGCGGCCGATGGTCGAAGCGGTCATGCGGCCCAGGCGGCGCGGGGCGGGCGGCCGGCAGCTGCTCGCGGCGCACCGGTACGCGGCCATGGGATGGCCGGTCTGCGCCGGCGCGCATCCCGTCGGCCGGCGGCCGGGCGGCGCGGCCACTGGGCGCGCCTGCTCGTGCGACCGGGTGGGCTGCCCGGCGCCGGGAGCCCACCCGCTGTCACCGGCCTGGAAGCTGCAGGCGACGGTGGACCATGACCTCATCCGGCGGTGGTGGACGGCCTCCCCGGCGGCCGGGATCCTGCTGGTGACGGGCCGGGTGTTCGACGTGCTCGACGTGCCGGCCGCAGCCGGGCAGGCGGCGCTCGCGCGCCTGGAGCGCGACGGGATGCCACCGGGGCCGGTCGCCCTCGGCGCCGGGCGCCGGGCACTGTTCTTCGTCGCCTCCCGGGCGGCGCTGGCCGACGATGCCGAGTGGTGGCCCTGCCACCTGGACTGCGTGCCGGAGACCGTGCCCGAGATCGGGGGGCTGCGCTGGCACTGCACGGACAGCTACGTGCTCGCCCCGCCGTCGCGGCTGGCCGGCGGCCTTGCGGCGCGCTGGCTGCGCCCCCCTGGCCGGGCGCCGCTTCCGGACGCGCTCCGCCTGCTGGGGCACCTGGCCGACGCCTGCGAGGAGGTCATGCGGTGACCGGCCGGCCCGGCGCGGAGTCCTCCGCGGAGCTGTTCGCCCGCGCGAGCGGGCTGCTGCCCGGCGGGGTGAACTCCCCGGTCCGCGCGTTCGGCGCGGTCGGCGGCACGCCCGTGTTCATGGCATCCGGCGACGGCGCCTACCTGACCGACGTCGGCGGGCGGCGCTACGTGGACCTCGTCTGCTCGTGGGGGCCCATGATCCTCGGCCACGCCCACCCGCAGGTGACCAGGGCGGTGCGGGAGGCGGCCGGCAAGGGCACGTCCTTCGGCACCGTGACGCCCGGCGAGGTGGAGCTCGCGGCCGAGATCGTCGCCCGCGCGCCGGTGGAGAAGGTCAGGCTGGTGAACTCGGGCACCGAGGCGACCATGTCGGCGCTGCGGCTCGCCCGTGCCTACACGGGCCGTCGGCTCGTAGTGAAGTTCGCTGGCTGCTACCACGGCCACGTGGACGCGCTGCTGGCGGCGGCCGGGTCAGGCGTTGCCACCTTCGGCCTGCCGGACTCGCCCGGCGTGACCGGGGCGGTGACCGCCGACACGATCGTGCTGCCGTACAACGACCCCGAGGCGGTGCGGCAGGCGTTCGCGGTGAGCGGCGGCGAGATCGCGTGCGTGATCACCGAGGCCTGCCCGGCGAACATGGGGGTGGTCCCGCCGTCGGCTGGCTTCAACGAGCTGCTGGCCGGGCTGTGCGCCGAGCACGGGGCGCTGCTGATCATGGACGAGGTCCTGACCGGGTTCCGGGTCACCCGCTCCGGCTGGTACGGCCGGGAGGGAGTGGCCGGCGACCTGACCACCTTCGGCAAGGTCATGGGCGGCGGGCTGCCCGCGGCCGGGTTCGGCGGCAAGGCGGCGATCATGGACCTGCTCGCGCCGTCCGGCCCCGTCTACCAGGCGGGCACGCTGTCGGGGAACCCGCTGGCCACCGCGGCGGGCCTGGCCACGCTGCGGGCCTGCACCCCGGAGGTCTACCAGCGGGTCGACGAGGCGGCCGCCGCGGTCGCCAAGCTCACCGCCGACGCGCTGGCCGCGGCCGGGGTGCCGTTCTGGCTGGGCGAGGCGGGCAACCTGTTCTCGTTCTTCCTCGGGGCCGCCGAGCCGGTCAGGGACTTCACCCAGGCCCGGTCCGCGTCGCGGGACGCCTACGCCGCGTTCTTCCACGCGATGCTCGACGCCGGCGTCTACCTGCCGCCCTCGCCGTTCGAGGCGTGGTTCGTGTCGGCGGCGCACGACGACCAGGCGCTCGAGGTCATCGCGGCGGCGCTTCCCGCGGCGGCCGGGGCCGCCGCGGCTGCCCTCGGCTGACGGGGGGCCCTCCGCGCTCCGGGAGCAGCCGGAAGGCCCCCCGCGGGCCCGGGCGGCCGGTCAGCGGTGCAGGTGCACCGAGATGTGCGAGAAGTGGACGTGCTGGCCCGCCGGGTTCGGCAGGATCACGTGGAATCCGCACTGGTAGTAAGCGTGCAGGCCGACCCGGTTGGGCGTGCCGCGCGAGTCGCCGAACTGGGCGCGGGGCGAGTCCCGCCAGCACGTGAGGTCGCGGAAGGCGACATTGCTGACGATCTCGTTGGCGTCGTGGCTGGCCATCACGTTGCTGCTGATCGTGGCGTCGATGCCGATCCGGTTGCGGATCACGCCCAGCCAGCACGAGCGCAGGTGGCGGACGATGATCACGTGCCCGATCCAGCTGTCCTCGTAGGCGCTGAACGCGGGGCTGTGTTTGACCGCGAAGATGCCCATCGGGCGGCACGTGAGCCCGCCGCCGCCGGCGACCTGCACCACGGAGCCGCCGATCCAGGCGTAGTGCACGACGACGCCGAGCGCGCCCACCGCGATGATGCTGCCGAAGACCTTCGGCCGGCTGCTGAGCCTGGTCCGGCCGTGGGGGCGGTCGTCGAGGCAGCGGAAGCTCCTGCCGCAGCCGAGGAAGAGCGTCGCGCCCCGGCTGACGACGATGTTGTGCCCGACGATGAGACGGGAGTGCCCGCGGCCGAACGCGGCCAGGAGCGCCGAGTGGCGCAGCACGAGCACGTCGCGCTCGACGACGGCCGGGCCGCGGTCCACCAGGCAGAGGCCCCGGACGACGACCTCCCCGAAGCGGCCGGCCAGCACTCCCGGGTGCCGGACCGAGCCGTGGCAGACCAGCAGCGGCCAGGACGGCGCGCCGGATGCCGGGACGGCGGGCGCGAGCGCGAGGCCGCCGAGCAGGGTGGCGACCACGGCCGCCGTGGCCCGGCCGGCCCGCGGCCTCGCGGCCCGCGCGGCGCTTCCCGGTGCCCCGGCGCGCGCGAACCCGCCGGCGCCGGTGCCGCGGGTGGCGGCGGCCGCGCGGGCCGCCGTCACCAGATGTGCCTGACGACGTAGCATGTGCATCCCCTTTTCTCGTTCCCCCGTTGGGAGACGCATTTTCGCAGCACGTTAACATGCGCCGCCATTACCGCGCGGGCTCCCGCCCGAAGTGCCGGCAATTGTTATTTCAGCGACGCCGCCGGTGCCGCGCATCACAGGGATTGCGGGGCAACCCGGCCATTGGCGCAGCCGCGCGGCGCCGCCGGCCGCCGGTCAGCCCAGGGCGATCGCGATGATCCCGGCGGCGATCGCGGCGCCTGCCGCCAGCCGGCGGGCCAGGCCGGCCTCGCCGAGCATGCGCCGGCCGAGCAGGATCGCGAACACCACGCTGACCTCGCGCGCCGGGGCGACCGCGCTGACCGCGGTGAAGCTCAGCGCGGTCAGCACGAGCAGGTAGGCGAGGGGTGACAGCAGCGCCGCGCCGATCACCTGCGGCCGGAACCGCTGCCACACGCGGGCCACCAGGTCGCGGCGGCCCAGCGCGAACGGGGCGAAGGCCACGGCCATCACCGGGTACCCGGGGTAGCCCTGGATGGCGGGCGGCGTGTGCAGGGTGGACACGGCGTACTTGTCGCAGACCGTGTAGCAGGCGATGAACACCCCGGTGGTCACCGCGAAGGCCAGCGCCCCGGGGGAGAAGGCGGCCCGCGTGCCCGCGGTCGGCCAGCCGATCACGACGACGCCGGCGATGACCGCGGCGATCCCGGCGGCCTGCACCGGGGCCGGCCGCTCGCCGAGGAGCACGATCCCGGCGACGGCGGCGAGCAGGGCACCGGTCCCACGGCCGACCGGGTAGGTGAGCGACAGGTCGCCGAGCCGGTAGCCGGACTGCAGGAACAGGAAGTACCCCGTGTGCAGCGCGCCGGTCAGGGCGAGGAAGGCCCAGTTGCGCCAGGTCAGCGAGGGGTGGCCGAGGACGGCCGTGCCCACGGCCACCGGAGCGTAGGCGATCGCGGCGCCGACGGCGACCAGCCAGATGAACGCCACCGCCCCGGTCGCCGCCGCCTGCTTGCTGAACAGGTTCCAGCTCGCGTGGGCCAGTGCCGCCGCCAGCACGAGCGAGATGGCGGCGGCGCTCATGCGGCGTCCTTGCAGGTCCGGTACCGGGTGAACCTCCGCCACCCTATCCCTTCCGGACATGCCCTGCGGATCCGGGTGGTTCACCCGCCGTTCACCAGGGGTTGCGCTCCGGGAACCCCTGGGATGGCGCGGCGGGCGTGCCGGGCGCGAGCCGGCGGCGGGGCGAAAGGCCCGGCGGGGCCGGTAGGCTGGGCGGCGCCATGAGTGCGCAGACCAGCGCCGGCCCGGCGGGGCCGGACAGCCCGACCACGATCGTCCACCTGGTGCGCCACGGGGAGGTGGCCAACCCGCGCGGCGTGCTGTACGGGCGGCTGCCCGGCTTCCACCTGTCCGAGGACGGGCAGATGATGGCCAAGGCCGCGGCCGGCTTCATGGCGGGACGGGATGTCACCGTGCTCCGCTCCTCGCCGCTGGAGCGGGCGGTCGAGACGGCCGAGCCGATCGCCGCCCAGCTCGGCCTGGCGATCGAGGTGGACGAGCGGCTGATCGAGCCGTGGAACCACTTCGAGGGGCTCACCGTCGGCGTCGGGGACGGGGTGCTGCGGTCCCCGGCGCACTGGGTCCACCTGCGCAACCCGTTCCGCCCCTCCTGGGGCGAGCCCTACCGGCAGGTGGCCGGCCGGGTGCTCGCGGCTGCCGCGGACGCCATGCGGGCGGCCCGCGGCCACGAGGCGGTCTGCGTGAGCCACCAGCTGCCGATCTGGGTCTGCCGGCGGTCCGCAGAAGGGCGGCGGCTCTGGCATGATCCCAGGCGGCGGCAGTGCGCGCTGGGCAGCGTGACCAGCCTCACCTACGTGGGCGACCGGCTGGCATCGGTGAGCTACGCCGAGCCGTCCGGCCCGGCCGGGTCGCGGGCCGCCGGGGCATAGCGGGCCGCCGGGGCACAGCGGGCCGCCGGGGGGCAGAGCGGGCCGCCGGGGCACAGCGGTTCAGGTCCCGGGATCCCCCGGCCGGGCGTGATGCCAGGGTCGCCTCGCCCGCGCGGGCGCGATCCGGCACAATGGTTGCCGGTACTACCGCATGTAGGAGATCATCCGTGGCCCGCCAGAGGACTTCCCCGCGGCGCGCGCCCCGGACGGCCCGTCGCCGCCGGGGTCCGCGGGCCGCCCTGGCCGTGCTCGCCGCCGCCCTCGCCGCCGCCGTGGCGGGCTGCTCGGGCGGGCCGATCGCCGCGAGCACCCCGGTCAGCGACGGGGTGAGCTTCGTGAGCGGCAGCTACAGCAGCACCTACTTCCCGCCGGGGTCGCGCCCGGCCGCACCCGCTGTGCGGGGCACCACCCTGACCGGGCGGGCGTTCCGCCTGGCGGCCGAGCGCGGGCACGTCGTCGTGCTCAACTTCTGGGGCTCGTGGTGCGCCCCGTGCCGCCGCGAGGCCCCGGTGCTCGCCGCGCTCGCCCGGCGCCTCGCCCCGCGCGGAGTCCGCTTCGTCGGGGTCGATATCGACGACTCGGTCAGCAGCGCCGAGGCGTTCGAGCGCGACTTCAACGTCGGCTACCCGAGCCTGAATGACCCGGGCGACCAGGTGGCGCTCGCGTTCCACGGAACGCTGCCGCCCGCGGCGATCCCGAGCACGCTGGTCATCGACCGGTCCGGGCGGATCGCCGCGCGCGTCGTCGGCGAGGTCACCTACGCCGGGCTGCGCGCCGTGATCGCCCGGGTGCTGGCGGAGCGGGCGTGACGCCCGGCGCCGCCGGCCGGGCGGCCGGCACCGCGGCCCGTGCCGGGCAGCTGCGGCTTGGCCCGGCGGGCTGGCTGCGCTGGACCTGGCGCCAGCTCACCTCGATGCGGACGGCTCTCGTGCTGCTGTTCCTGCTGGCGCTCGCGAGCATCCCCGGCTCGATCCTGCCGCAGGAGGGCATCGACCCGGCCGCGGTGAGCCAGTACTACGCGCAGCACCCGGCGCTCGCGCCGTTCCTGGCCAGGCTCTCGGCCTTCGACGTGTTCGGCGCCCCCTGGTTCGCGGCGATCTACCTGCTGCTGTTCGCCTCGCTCGCCGGGTGCGTGCTGCCGCGCGCGGCCCGGTTCGCCCGGTCGGCCCGGCAGCCGCCCCCGCGCGCCCCCCGCCATCTGGACCGGCTGCCGCAGGCGGCGCGCATGGCCACCGCCGCCCCGCCCGCGGATGCGATCGAGGCGGCCCGCCGCGTGCTCGCCCGTCGCCGGTTCCGGCTCCGGTCCGCCGATGGCTGGGTCTCGGCGGAGAAGGGGTACCTGCACGAGGCTGGGAACCTGCTGTTCCACCTCGCGCTGCTCGGCCTGCTCGCGTCGGTCGCCCTCGGCGGGCTGTTCGGGTACAAGGGCGACCGCCTGCTCGTGGCCGGGCAGACCTACGCCAACACGCCCACGTCGATGGACGTGTTCCGGCCCGGGCGGCTGGTCACCGCGACGGACCTGCAACCGTTCAGCGTCACGCTGCGGCGCTTCTCGGCCGGCTACGTCAGCTCCGGGCCGCAGCGCGGCGAGCCGGCCTGGTTCAGCGCCTCGGTCAGCTACACCGCGAGCTACGGCGGCCGCCCGCGCGGCTACGACCTGCGCGTGAACCATCCGCTGAACGTCGACGGCGTTCAGGTGTTCCTGATCGGGCACGGTTACGCGCCGGTGTTCAAGGTGACCGACGGGACCGGCAGGGTGGTCTTCGACCAGCCGGTGCCGTTCATCCCCGTGGAGCAGTCCGGGCTCACCTCCGCGGGAGTGGTGAAGGTGCCCGATGCCCGGCCGCGGCAGCTCGGCTTCGCCGGCGTCTTCCTGCCGACTGCGGTGGACGTCGACGGCAGGCTGGCCTCGGCGTTCCCGGCGCCGCTCCTGCCCCGGGTCAGCCTGGTCGCCTACGCCGGGAACCTCGGCCTCAACGGCGGCCAGCCTCAGTCGGTCTACAGCCTGAGCACCAGCCGGATGCGCCGCCTCCCGCTCCGGCCGGTGCCCCTCGCCCCCGGCCAGTCGATCAAGCTCCCGGACGGGCTGGGCAGGCTGACGTTCGTCGGCTACCGGCAGTGGGCGAGCCTGGCCATCACCTACGACCCGGGCCAGCTGCCCGCGCTGGCCTCCGCCCTGACCGCCCTGGCCGGCCTGGTCCTGTCGTTCCTGGTGCGCCGCCGCCGCGTGTTCGTGCGCGCCGCAGGCGACGGCTCGGGCCAGGTGACGGCCGTCGACGTGGGCGGGCTGACCAGGTCGGACGCGGCCGGAGGGTTCGAGGCGGAGTTCGCCGACCTGGCCGGGGAGATCATGCGGGCGATCGGCGGGTCCACGCCTGCGGGGCCGATCGCGGGCGAGGTGGCCGCCGTAGCCGCGGCGAAGGGAGAGTGAGGAACGATGTCCGATTCCGGGCTGGCCATCGCCAGCAACATCACGCTGGTGCTGGCGATCGCGGCGTACGGCGTTGCCATGGTCGCCTATGCGTTTGACCTGGCGGCCCGGGCGCGGCGGCAGGCGGCGGCCGCGGACGCCGCGCCGGCCCGCGCCGGGACCCCGGCCCTGGTCGGCGCCGCGGCCGGGGTGGCCGCGGCGGGCGAGCTGCCCGGGCCATCGGACGGCCCGGGGCCGGGGAAGCCGGGCACGACGATCACCGGGTCAGGCGGCCCGGCCATGCCAGGCGGCCCGGCCGGGCC
>JAJPIV010000131.1 GCA_021324595.1 Actinomycetota bacterium
ATCCGCCGAGCCGCTCCACCCGCGCGAACCAGGCGTCGAGATCATCGGCCGAGAACGCGTTGTCCAGGCTGAACATCCGCTCCAGGTGCCTGACCGGCGCGAACCCGGTGGCGATGGCGCCGCCGACCCGCTGCGCGGGGGAGTCCGGGGTGCGCAGCTCCGGGTAGTCCGCCTCGATCTGGCGCAGCTCGCGCATGAGCGCGTCGTACTCGGCGTCCGAGATCACCGGGGAGTCGAGCACGTAGTACCGGTAGTCGTGCTCGTTGATCTGCTCGACCAGGTCGGCGTGCCGGTGCCTGACCTGGTCGCCGGCGGGCCGGACCGCCCCGGCCGCCCCGGAGGCCGCGAGCGCCTCCGCCGCGAGCGCGCCCGCCGCCTCCTCGTCCTCGGTCACCGTGCGTCCTCCTCGATGATCTCGCCGATGAGGCGGGCCGCCTCGCGGCAGCGGCCGAGCAGCAGCCGGGCGCCCGCGGGGCTCACCCCGGCCAGCCCGCAGGCGGGCGTGGGAACGACCTGCTCGCGCAGGCGGCCGGGCGGCAGCCCGAGACGGCGCCACAGATCCACGACGTCCCTGGCCGCCCGCTGAGCCTCGTCCAGCCGGGCGCCGCCGTTCCACACCGCGGCCGCGCGCGGGCCCGCCCGTCCCGAGCCGGGCGACGGCTCGGTGACGGGAAGGACGCCGGCGAGGATCCCCAGGCCCGCCTCGGCCGCCTCCCCGAGGCTGTCCTCCTCGGCGCGGCCCAGCAGGCTCAGGTCCAGGGAGACCGCGGCTGCCCCGGCGCCGGTCACGCAGCTCAGGGGCACGCCCGCGGCGCAGCAGTGCACGACCGCGGGGGTGCCCGCCGCGGCGAGCAGGTCCCTCAGGGCTCCGGTCACCGTGGCCTCCTCGACCGCGGCAACGCGGCGCAGCCCGCTGGCGCTCGGCACCGCGCCGGCCAGCACGGCCGGCAGCGACGGCTCGTCGACCTGCAGCAGGAGCGCGGCCCCCGGGAGGCGGCGGCGGACCTCGGCCACGTGCGCCGCCACCCCCTCGGACAGCGAGGTGATCAGGTCGGCCACCGCGCCGTGGTCCGCCAGGGCCGGCTCGACGCTCACGCCCCGCTCCACGCTCGCCGCGAGCGTCCACGGCCCGCAGACCTGGATCTTGAAGGCGCCCGCGTATCCCTCGGCCGCCTCCTCCATGGCGTCCAGGTCCGCCGACAGCATCGACCGGGCGCGCCGCAGGTCGCGGCCGGGGCGCGAGGTGAGCCGCCAGCCGCTCGCCGTGACCTGCACCGGCAGGTCGATCAGGAGGGCGGCGGTGCGGCCGACTAGGTCGGCGCCCGGGCCGCGGGCGGGCAGCTCCGGCAGGTGGGGCAGATCCGGCAGCTCGCCGAGGACCACCGCCATCGCCTCGGCAGGGTCGGTGCCGGGCATCGAGCCGATGCCCGTCGCGCTCCCGGCGGGCCACGGGAACGTGGCCGGGGACCCGTCCTGCACGCAGCCGAGCATAGTGTCCGGTGCACGCCCGGGCCGGAACGGGCGCCGGCGACACTCCCCGTCGGCCCCGCCCGCGCTATGGGGCCGTGCATGGTCACGTCTGCGGCCAGGCCCTCCGCGCCCGCGTCCCCGCCCGCGCTACCGGGCCGTGGCCGTGATCACCGCGCTGCCGAGCACCAGGTCCCCGTCGTAGATGACCACGGCCTGCCCGCGGGCGACGCCGCGGGCCGGCCGCCGCAGCCCGATCCGCAGCGCCGCGCCGCCGTCGGCCGGCCAGCAGGTGGCCGGGTAGGTCTCGCCGTGGGCGCGCAGCTGGACGTCCGCCTCCAGCGGGCCAGTGGGCGGGTCGCAGCCGGACCAGACCGGCCGGACCGCGCTGATCTGGCGGACCTCAAGCGCCTCGGCGGGGCCGACCTGCACGGTCCTGGTCGCCGGCTCGATGTCGAGCACGTACCTGGGCCTGCCATCCGCGGCGGGAGCCGCGAGGCCCAGGCCGCGCCGCTGCCCGATCGTGAAGCCGTAGCTTCCCTCGTGGGAGCCGATCACCCGTCCGCCGGGGTCGACGACCGGGCCGGGCGCGGCGCCGAGCCGGGCCCGCAGGAAGCCACGCGTGTCGCCGTCGGGGATGAAGCACACGTCATGGCTGTCCGGCTTGGCGGCCACCGCGAGCCCCCGCCTGGCGGCCTCGGCCCTGACCTGCGCCTTGGTGCTGCCGCCGAGGGGGAAGATCGCGTGGCTCAGCTGCCGGCCGGTGAGCACCGCCAGCACGTAGGACTGGTCCTTGGCCCGGTCGGCGCTGCGGGCCAGGCGCACCCGGCCCGGCCCGCCCGGTTCGAGCCTGGCGTGGTGCCCGGTGCACACGGCGTCGAAGCCAAGCGCCAGGGCGCGGTCGAGCACGGCGGCGAACTTGATCCGCTCGTTGCACCGCAGGCACGGGTTGGGCGTGTTGCCCCGCGCGTACTCGGCGACGAAGTCCTGCACGACCTCGGCGTCGAACCGCTCGGCCAGGTCCCAGACGTAGAACGGGATGCCGATCACGTCGGCGGCCCGCCGGGCATCGCGCGCGTCCTCCAGGGTGCAGCAGCCCCGCGCCCCGGTCCGGCGGGACGCCGGGCGCGGGGCGAGGGCCAGGTGCACCGCGGTCACCTCGTGCCCGGCGTCGGCGGCCCGGGCCGCCGCCACCGCCGAGTCCACTCCCCCCGACATGGCGGCGAGCACGCGCAGCGCGCTCACCGCCGCCCTGCCACGGCGCCGCTCCGGGGCGCCCCGCGCTGCCTCACCGGCCCGCCCTCCGGGCCCGCTCCACCACCTCGCCGATCACGGCGGCGAGCGCGTCCACGTCCGCCTGGGTGCTGGAGTGCCCGAGGGTGAACCGGAGCGATCCCCTGGCCCGCGCCGCGTCGGCGCCCATGGCGATCAGCACGTGGCTCGGCTGGGCGATCCCGGCCGTGCAGGCCGACCCGGTCGAGCACGCGATGCCGCGGGCGTCGAGCAGCATGAGGAGGGCGTCCCCCTCGCACCCGGGGAACGAGAAGTGCGCGTTGCCGGGGAGCCGCTGGCCGGCGGCGGCGGGCGCCGACGGGTCGGGACCGTTGAGGATCGCGCCGGGGACCGCCTTGCGGACCCGGTCGATGAGGCGGTCGCGCAGCCGCGCGAGCCTAACAGCCTGCTCGGCGCGGCGCTGCTCGGCCAGTTCGGCGGCGACCGCGAAGCCCCGGATCGCCGCGGCGTCGAGAGTGCCGGACCGCACGTCCCGCTCCTGGCCGCCACCGTGCAGCACCGGGACCGGGTCCTCGCCCCTGGCGATCAGCAGCGCGCCGACGCCGACCGGCCCGCCGAGCTTGTGCGCGGAGATCGTGAGCGCCGTGGCGCCGCTGGCCGCCAGCCCCACGGGAACCTGGCCGGCGGCCTGGACCGCGTCGCTGTGGAACGGGATCTCGTGCTCCCCGGCCACCTGCGCCAGCTCGCCGACTGGCTGGATGGTGCCCACCTCGTTGTTCGCCCACATCACGCTCACCAGCGCGACGGCGGACGGGTCGCGCTCGATGGCTGCGCGGAGGACCCCGGCGTCCAGGCGGCCCTCGTGGTCCACGCCGAGCCATTCGACCTGCGCGCCCTCATGGTCGCCGAGCCAGCGCGCCGAGTCGAGCACCGCGTGGTGCTCGGTCGCCGTGGCCAGCACGCGCGGGCGCCGCGGGCCGCCGCGCCGGCCCTGCCGCGCCCAGTAGAGCCCCTTGACCGCGAGGTTGTCCGCCTCGGTGCCGCCGCTGGTGAAGATGACCTCGCTCGGCCTGGCGCCGAAGACCTCGGCGATCAGCTCGCGGGATTCCTCGACTACCCGGCGCGCCCGGCGGCCGGCGTTGTGCAGGGAGGACGGGTTGCCGGTCCGCGCGAGCTCCTCGATCATCGCATCGAGCGCCTCCGGCAGCATCGGCGTGGTCGCCGCGTGGTCAAGGTACACATCGGTCGCGCCGCCGCGGCGCCCGTCCGGGCCCGGCGCGCGCGCGAACCGGGCGATCGCGCCGGTGCCCCCCAGCGCGGCATGAAGATTCGTCATGGCCAGTCCAGCCTAATGCGCCGCCCCGGCGGCGGCATCCGCCGCGCGGCGCGCCAGGACCGCCGGGGAGCCAGGCCCGCGGGCTGCGAGGCCTGCGGGGCGCCAGGCCTGCCCGCCGGCCGACGGTCAGCCGGACCGCTTCTCGATCTCCTCGATCAGCTGCGGCACGACCTTGAACAGGTCGCCGACGACGCCGAAGTCGGCGAGCTCGAAGATCGGCGCCTCCGGGTCCTTGTTCACCACCATGATGGTCTTCGAGGTCTGCATGCCCGCCCGGTGCTGGATCGCCCCGGAGATCCCGATCGCCACGTACAGCTGCGGCGAGACGGTCTTGCCGGTCTGCCCGACCTGGAACTGGTGCGGATACCAGCCCGCGTCGGTGACCGCCCGGGACGCGCCGACGGCGGCACCGAGGCGGTCGGCGAGCCGCTCGATGAGCGCCATGTTCTCCGCCGAGCCGACGCCGCGGCCGGCGGACACCACGACCGACGCCTCGGTCAGCTCCGGCCGCGCGCTGCGCTCCTGGACCACCCGGCCGGTCACCCGGGCGAGCTTCGCGGCGTCACTGACGGTCACCGCCACCGGCTCGATCACGGCCTGGCCGGGCGCGGGCTCCGGCGTGATCGCGTTGGGCCGCACCGCGATGATCGGGGTGCCCGTGCGCACCCGGGAGGTCACGTTGATCGCCCCGCCGAAGATGGGCTGGTCCGCGACGAACTCGTCGCGCAGGCCGGTCACGTCGGTGAGCAGGCCCCAGCCGGTCTTGACCGCGAGCCGCCCGGCGACCTCACGTCCCTCCGGCGTGCCCGGCACGAGAACGGCGGCCGGGGCGGCGCGCCGGGCGAGCTCGGCGAGCAGCTCGGCCTTGGGCGCCACCACGTAGTCGTCGAACTCCGGTCCCTCGGCGGCGTAGACCTTCGCGGCACCGAACTCGGCGAGCCGCGCCTGTGCCGCCTGCGCGCCGGCACCCGCCCAGGCGACCGCCGGCTCGCCGAACCTGCGGGCGAGCGTCACGAGCTCGAACGTGACCTTCTTGACCGACTCGCCCGCGTGATCGGCGAGCACCAGGATCTCAGTCATGACACGGAGCCTCTCGGATCGGCCGCTCAGATGAACTTGCGCTCGGCGAGGAAGTCGGCGGCCTTGATCCCGCCGTCACCATCGTCGGTCACGATCGTGCCCGCCTGCTTCGGCGGCCGCCGGGCGAAGCTCAGCACCTCGGTAGCCGCGCCCGCCGCCCCCACCTGAGCCGGGTCGATCCCCAGGTCCGCGAGCCCCAGCGTCTCCACCGGCTTCTTCTTCGCCGCCATGATCCCCTTGAACGACGGGTAGCGCGGCTCGTTGATCTTCTCGACGACGCTCAGGACGGCCGGGAGGGTCGCGGCCACGGTGTCATAGCCGTACTCCGCCAGGCGGTGGACCGTGATCGCGTCCCCGTCGATCTCCACCTTGCTCGCCAGGGTCAGCTGAGGGACGCCCAGGCGCTCGGCGAGCATCGCCGGGAGCACGCCGGTGCGCGCGTCGGTGGACTCCGAGCCGCAGATCACCAGATCGAAGCCGATCCTCCGGAGAGCCTGCGCGATCGCCGCGGACGTGCCGAGCGCGTCGGAGCCGGCGAGGCCATCATCGAGCAGGTGGACGGCCTTGTCCGCGCCCATCGACAGCGCCTTGCGGATCGCCTCGGCGGCCCGCTCGGGACCCATCGACAGGATAGTCACCTCGCCGCCGTGCGCCTCGGCGAGGCGCAGTCCCTCCTCGACGGCGTACTCATCGAGCTCGTTGATGACCGCGTCGGCGGCGTCGCGGTCGAGCGTGTTGTCGGAGGCCCGCAGGGTACGCTCCGACCAGGTGTCGGGCACCTGCTTGACGCAGACGACGATGTTCATGACCGGCGGCGGACCTTTCTGCTCGAGGCTAAGCGCCCGTTCCTGCCGTGCCCAGGCCAGGCAGTGCAAGCCTGCCAAACGAACCCGGCATCCCGCACCCCGGGTCCCGGCATGCCCGTTCCCTGGCGGCCCCCGGGCGTCCGAGGCGGCCCGCCGGGATCTCCTGGCGCACGCCCGCTAGGTTACTACTGGGTAACCGAGGCCGCGGGCGCGGCCCGCCGCTCGGCCAGCCGCACCACGTTGGCCAGCAGCATCGCCCTGGTCATCGGCCCGACCCCGCCCGGCATGGGGGCAAGGTGCCCGGCGACCTCGGCCACCTGCGGTGACACGTCGCCGACCAGGCCCTCCCCGGTCCTGGTGATCCCCACGTCCAGCACGGCGGCACCTGGCCTGACCATGTCGGCGGTGACCAGGCCGGGGCTGCCCGCGGCGGCCACCACGATGTCCGCGTTCACCGTGTGCGAGCGAAGGTCGGCGGTGCCGGTATGGCACAAGGTCACGGTGGCGTTCTCCGTGCGGTGGGTGAGCAGCAGCCCGAGCGGCCTGCCGACGGTGACGCCGCGGCCGATCACGGTCACGTTCGCCCCGGCGATCGGCACCTGGTACCGGCGCAGCAGCTCGACGATGCCGAGCGGCGTGCACGGCAGCGTCGCGTCCTCGCCGAGGACCAGCCGACCCAGGTTCACCGGGTGCAGGCCGTCGGCGTCCTTGGCCGGGTCGATCCGTTCCAGGATCGCCTGGGCACTCAGCCCGGATGGCAGCGGGAGCTGGACGATCACGCCGGTGCAGGCCGGATCGGCGTTGAGCTCATCGACGACTGCCTCGACCTCTCGCTGGGTGGCGGTCGCCGGCAGGTCACGGCGGATGCTCGCGATGCCCACCCGCGCGCAGTCCCGGTGCTTGCCGGCCACGTAGATGGCGCTGCCCGGGTCGTCCCCCACCAGCACGGTGGCCAGCCCGGGGATGACGCCCTCGGCGGCCAGCAAGCCGACCCTTGCCGCCAGCTCGGCGCGGATCGCCGCCGCCGTCGCCTTGCCGTCGAGGGTGATCGCCGTCATGGGTTCATTCTGCCCGCAGCCGAGGCGGGCGGGCACGCCGGGCGGCTGGTAGGGCGGCAGCAGTTAGTGATCTCCGTTGCGCCTGCGCTGGTCATGACAGCGGCGGGCGCCGGCCTGGTGGCGGCGGCGACGGTCAGCGGCACGAGATCCCGCGCTGGGTCACGGTGAGTAGCCATTGGATTACGTCGGCAAACGCAGTGCGGAAAGTCGCCCACAGGCTGGGTGCCCCCTCTCTGGCGGGGCCGCCGGGGCCGGGCCCGCCGCTGCTTCCCGGCCCGGTAGGGGGCGGGCGGTCGCTCGCGGCAGTGACCGCCAGCCAGGCGCGGGCAGCAGGTCGTCGATGACCAGGACCGAGGTACGGGCACAGGTGGCCAGCAGCCTGGCCAGCCGCCCGCCGCCGCGGGCGATGGCCAGCCGTCGAGCATCTGCGGCGCGCGCTGGTAGAGCGCGGTTTGCCCGTTCCTGATGACGGCGTGGTCCAGGGCACAGGCCAGGTAGGTTTCCCCGCTGCCAGTCGGCCCGGTGATCATCATGGCGCGGCGGCTGCTGGCCTAGGTGTTCTGTCCATGGACGTTGGTGACGGCGACACGGCTGGATGATCTTGAATAGGTGAGGACCTCCGGGTCCGGTGTGGATCACCACATCCGCACGCGAGCCCTGGAAGGTCCTCATGGTCCGCCGTAATGCCCCGCTGAGTGAGACCGGGCGGCTGCGCCTGGCCCGGCGCGTCGCAGAGGATGGCTGGCCGCTGCGGCGGGCGGCGGAGCGGTTCCAGGTCTCGCACTCGACCGCGGACCGGCGGGCACGCCGTTACCGCCAGGACGGCGCGGCGGGGATGGCTGACCGGTCTTCCCGGCCGCATGCCAGCCCGGCCCGGACGCCGGTGCGGACGGAGCGGCGGATCGTCCGGCTGCGCGTCAGCCAGCGGCTGGGCCCGGCGCGGATCGCGTTCCGGCTGGGCCTGGCCCCCTCCACCGTGCCTGCGGTGCTGGCCCGCTACGGCTGCCCGCCGCTGGCTCACCTGGACCGGGCCACCGGCCGGGTGGTCCGCCGCTACGAGCGCGAGCATCCAGGCGAGCTGGTGCACGTGGACATCAAGAAACCCGGCAACATCCCCGACGGCGGCGGCTGGCGCGCCCTCGGCCGCCAGGCCGGCCGGCGCAACCGCCAGGCCACCATCACCCCGGCCGGGCGCACCCGCTACCGCAACCCCATCATCGGCTACAGCTACCTGCACACCGCCACCGACGATCACTCCCGCCTGGCCTGCACCGAGATCCTGGCCGATGAGACCAAGGACACCGCCGCCGCGTTCCTGGCCCGCGCGCACGCCTGGAACGCCGCCGCCGGGATCACCATCGAACGCGTGATCAGCGACAACGGCTCCTGCTATCGCTCGAAGACCTGGGCCACCACCTGCGCCGCCCTGAGCATCACCCCCCAATGGACCCGCCCCTACCGGCCCCAGGCCAACGGCAAAGCCGAGCGCTACCACCGCACCCTCACCGGCGAATGGGCCTACGCCCGCCCCGACCAGTCAGAAACCGAACGCCGCGCCGCCCTTGACCCCTGGCTGCACACCTACAACCATCACCGGGGACACACCGCACTCAGCGGCCTCCCACCCGCCAGCCGCGTCACCAACCTGTCCGGGCAGAACACGCAGGTTCAACGGCAAGCTTAGTGCCAGAAGTGGCGGACGCCGGTGAAGTAGAGGCTGACCCCGGCCGCCCGCGCCGCCGCGATCACCTCGTCGTCTCGGACCGAGCCGCCGGGCTCGGCGACGGCGCGGACGCCAGCCCGCGCCAGCACCTCCAGGCCGTCGGCGAACGGGAAGAACGCGTCGCTCGCGGCGACCGACCCGGCGGCGCGCCCGCCGGCCCTGGCGACCGCGAGCCTGGCGGCGTCGACCCGGTTGACCTGCCCCATGCCGACGCCGACGCTGGCCAGCCCGGTGGCGAGCAGGATCGCGTTGGACTTCACGGCCCGGCAGGCCCGCCAGGCGAACTCCAGGTCCGCGAGCAGCTCGGGTCCGGCCGGCGATCCCGCGACCAGCCGCCATCCGGCGGGCCGGTCACCGGGCTCGGCCACGATGTCCGCATCCTGGGCCAGCAGCCCGCCGCCCACCTGCCGCCATTCGACTCGCTCGCCGGCCCGGCCGCCGGCCCCGCCCGCCGCATCCCGCGGGCCGGCCCCGCCGCGCCCCGGTCCGCTCGCGCCCGCCGTGCCCAGCGGCCCGGCACCATCCGGCCGCTCGCCGTCCCCGCACCGCAGCAGCCGCAGGCTCGACTTTCGCGTGAGGATCTCCAGCGCGGCTGGCTCGAACTCCGGCGCGACGACGACCTCGGTGAAGATCTCCGCGATCTGTCCGGCCAGTTCGGCCGTCACCGGCCGGTTCGCGGCGATCACGCCGCCGAACGCCGACACCGGATCGCAGGCGTAGGCCTTGCGGTGGGCCTGGGCGATGTCGGCGCCCAGCGCGATCCCGCACGGGTTGGAGTGCTTGACGACGCAGACGCACGGCTCGCCGAAGCCGGTCGCCGCCCGCCAGGCGGCGTCGGCGTCGACGTAGTTGTTGTAGGACATGGCCTTGCCGTGCAGCAGCCGCGCCGTGGCCACGCCAGCCCAGCCGGGCGCGCCACCCGAAGGACGGTACAGCGCAGCCCGCTGATGCGGGTTCTCCCCGTACCTCAGGACCTCGGCGCGGCGCCAGATGGTGGCACTCACCTGTGGCCAGCCGCTTTGCCTGGCGATCTCGTCCGGCGCGTACTCCGAGGCGAACCAGCTGGCCACCTGCGCGTCGTACTCCGCCGTCCGGGCGAATGCGCGTGCCGCGAGATCACGGCGCTGCTCCTCCGTGAAGCCGCCCTCGGCCAGCGCCGCCTCCACCAGCGGGTAGTCCGCGGCGCTGGTCACCACGGCGACGTTGGCGTGATTCTTAGCGGCGGCCCTGAGCATCGCCGGGCCGCCGACGTCGATCTGCTCGACGCACTCCTGCGCGGCGGATCCGCGCGCCACCGTCTCGGCGAACGGGTACAGGCTGGACACGAGCAGCTGGAACGGGGCGATGCCGAGCCGCTCAAGCTCGGCCACGTGCCCTGGATCACGCAGGTCGGCGAGAAGGCCCGCGTGCACCGCCGGGTGCAGGGTCTTGACCCGGCCGCCGAGGCACTCGGGGAAGCCGGTCACCTCCTGCACCTGCGTCACGGGGACGCCGGCGGACGCGATCGCCGCCGCCGTGCTCCCCGTCGAGACGATCTCTGCGCCAGCTTGGTGCAGCGCCCGCACGAGGCGGTCGAGGCCGGACTTGTCGTGGACGCTGATGATCGCCCGCCTGATCGGGATCCTGCTCACCGCCGTGGCTCCGCCTGGTACCCGGGAGCCGTGCCCGCCCGGCTCGCCGCAGCTCCGCCCTGGCCGTCCCGGCCAGCGCGCCGGCCGGATGCGCCAGGGGCATCCCCGCCGACCCGGACCAAGCGCCCGCTCACCGTCCAGCCCTCGCTGATCATGGCCGCCACGGTCCGGGTGAGCAGGTCGCGCTCGGCCTCCTTGATCCGCTCGGTGAGCGACTTCAGGTCGTCCCCGGGCAGGACGGGCACGGCGGCCTGAGCGATCACCGGCCCTGTGTCCACCCCCGCGTCCACCATGAACACCGTGCAGCCGGTGACCTTCACACCATGGGCCAGGGCGTCCGCCACCGCGTGGAGGCCGGGGAAGGCGGGCAGCAGGGCGGGGTGGGAGTTGATGCACCGGCCTGCGAACTCGGCGAGGAACCGCGGGCCGAGCAGCTTGCGGAAGCCCGCGGAGATGACCAGGTCCGGGCGGTGGGAGGCGCACAGGCTGGCGAGCGCGGCGTCCCACCGGTCGCGCGAGCCGTGGTCCTCGACGCGGCAGACGAACACCGGGATCCCGGCGTTCCGGGCGCGCTCGGCCGCCCGGGTGCCCTGGCGGTCGGCGCCCACGGCGACGATGCGCGCCCCGATCGCCCCGGCCTCGCACGCGTCGATCAGGTGCTGCAGCAGCGTGCCCTCGCCAGAGGCCAGCACCAGCAAGCGTGATCGCACTCAGCCACGATATAGGCGCAGGCCGGGTCGGCCGGCCGCCCGGGCCAGTGACGGCGATGGCATAGGCCTCGACGGCGCGCCTCGCCCGCCGCCCGGTCCGGATGGCGCGAGCGGGTGATGGAATAGGAGCGGCGCCACGTCGTGGCCGCCAGCCGAGCGGAGGAACCCAGCCGAGCGGAGGAATCACTGTCCACCGAGACCAGCCCACCGCACGCGCCAGGAGCACCCCGGCGGCCAGATGAGCCGCAGCCGGCCGGCTCCGGCGCGCACGCCGAGCCGGACCCGCCGCGGGCGGAGCCGCACCCGCCGCGGGCGGAACCGCACCCGCCGCGGGCGGAACCGCACCCGCCGCGGGCGGAACCGGACCCGGCGCCTCGAACCGCCGTTGACGGCACGCCCGCGCATCCCGAGCCGCCTGCCGCGCTGCCGGGACTGCCCAGGCTGTACTTCGCCGATCCGGCGAGCGAGGTGGCAGAGCCCGCCGCCCCGCCCCAGGCCGGCGCCCCGCCCCAGGCCGGCGCCCCGCCCCAGCCCGCAGGATGGCAGTTCGGCACGCCACTGCCCCAGCCGGGCCAGGCCTGGGGCCGGCCGGCCAGGCCGGCCCGCAGCAGGCCGCCGGACACCGAGCTGAGGCACCGGGCGATCGCCTCGCTGGTCTTCGGGCTGCTGGCCCTGGTGGCGATGCTGGGACTCGGGGCGAATCTCCACCGCGGCGTCTACCTGCTGCTCTTCAGCGCCGCGGTGGGGCTGGCGGCGGGCATCATCGGGATCACCGCGCTGGTCAAGGCGCGCCGCACCGGTTCCTACCGGCCGAGGGGAGCTGTGGGCGGCATCGTGCTCGGCGCGCTGGCGTGCCTGCTGTCGGTGCCGCTGCTGGTTACCTACCTGGTCTTCCCGAGCCAGATCTCCAGCTACCTCCAGTGCGTCAGCCAGGCCCAGTCCGCCAGCCAGCTCCAGGTCTGCCTGAACCACTTCAACCGGTCCGTGCGCCCCTGAGCCGGCACTCGCGCGGCGAGGCCGTTCAGGGCAGCGACGACGGGCCGCGGGAGCGCCGCCGGGGCGCCGCATCTCCCCTGCCCGCCGGCCATGCGTCAAGGCAGATCACGTGCGGGTCGGCCGGGTCCGCCGGGTCCAGCCCGGGCCGGCCGCGCGCCCGGGCCGGACCGCCGGGCGCGGGCTCCCCGCGCGCCCCGGAGCCGGCCTGCGGCGACCGTGCGCCCCGCCAGCGCGCCGCGCCCGCGGCCACCGCGGCCGAGATGCCGATCTCCAGCGCGGCGACGAGCCCGGCCTGCCACCCGGACGGCCCGACCGCGGACATCCTGCCATCGCCGAGCGGCCCGCCGGCGAACACGGCGAGCACGCCAATCAGAACCCCGGCGAGCGCCCCTGAGCAGAACCCGCGCAGAGCGGCCGCATCGGCCGACCCCCCCGGGGCGATCCTGGCGACGAGCAGCCCGCCGATCGCTCCGGCCAGGTACGGCACCGCGAGGATGACAGCGCCCAGCCATGCCGGAGCCGTGCCTCCCGGCCCCGACGGCAGCGCGGCGAGCAGCGGGAATGCGGGCACCGGGCCGAGCACCGAGCCAGTCGGCGCCACCACGGTGCCCGTTCCCACCGCGAACCCCGGCCCGAGCATGTAGGAGACGGCCCACAGGGCCGCGTTCGGCAGGTAGGCGAGCTGAATGAGCAGCAGCAGCCCGGCTCCGGCAGCGCCCGGGTCGAGCCGGGCGTATGCGGCGCTGAACTGGCGAAGGTGACTGGCCAGCGCCATCGCCGTGGCGAGCAGGCCGGCGGCGGCAAGAAGCGCCAGCGAAGCGGTCATCCCGGTCAGGACGGCCCGGGTCCGCGGGGACAGCAGGTCTCCCACGTGCGGCGCGGGCGCCAGGGCACGCGCCGCGCCGAAGCCAGCGCCCACCAGGGCCACGCCGAAGCCGGCGAGCAGCGCCTGCGGCGCCGACGCCGCGGCCAGCTCGGTGCCGCTGGCCAGCGCCAGCGCCGCGGCCAGCAGCGCGTAGGGGACCGCGATGCACAGCGCCACCGCCGCGACCTGACCCGGCCCGGCGACCTGGCGGCCGCGCGCCAGCGCCCGGCCGCCCCGCCACAGCAGGGCGCCGGGCAGCGCCACCAGCCCGAGCGGGAGCATCCCGATCCGCCCGGCACCGCTGACCTGGACGGTCACATGGTGGCCGGCGAGCCAGACCACCGCGGCCGTCCGCAGCACTCCGGTCAGGCCGATGCCCGGATGCGGCGCGGCGATCCACCCGATGAGCACCAGGATCGTCACGATCGCCAGTCCCGCGCCCGCGGCCGCCAGCGCCGCGCGGATCCCGGCGACGACCAGCGGGACGGGCAGGCTCGTCCTCCCGCGCGAGGCACCAGCGCGGGCCGGCCCGGCACGCGCGTCCCCGGAGGCTGAGGCGGTCACATCTCAACCTTCGCAATCCTCCGCGGGCTCGGGGCGGAGGCGCGCCGCAACGCCGGCCGGGCCGGTCAGCGGGCCAGCATGACCTCGCGGACCAGGCGAGCCGTCTCGCTCGGCGTCCGGCCGACCTTGACGCCGGCCTTCTCCAGGGCCTCCTTCTTTGCCTGCGCGGTCCCCGACGACCCGGAGCTGATCGCGCCGGCGTGCCCCATCGTCCTTCCCTCCGGAGCGGTGAATCCCGCCACGTAGGCGACGACCGGCTTGGTCATGTGCGCCTCGATGTACGCCGCGGCCCGCTCCTCTGCGTCACCGCCGATCTCGCCGATCATCACGATCGCATCCGTCTCAGGGTCCTTCTCGAATGCCTCCAGGCAGTCGATGTGCGTGGTCCCGATGATCGGGTCACCGCCGATTCCGACCGCGGTGGAGAATCCGATGTCCCGCAGCTCGAACATCATCTGGTAGGTGAGCGTGCCGGACTTGGAGACCAGGCCGATCCGCCCCTCGGTGGTGATATCGGCCGGGATGATGCCCGCGTTCGACTTGCCGGGCGAGGCGACTCCCGGGCAGTTCGGGCCGACGATCCTGGTCGCGTTCCCGCGCGCGCAGGCGTGGGCCCAGAACGTGGCGCTGTCGTGGACCGGGACGCCCTCGGTGATGACGATCACCAGGCCGATTCCCGCGTCGACCGCCTCGACGACCGCGTCCTTGGTGCCCGCCGGCGGCACGAACACGACGGAGACGTCCGCGCCCGTCTGCGCCATCGCCTCGGCCACCGTCCCGAAGACCGGCACGCTCACCCCGGCCAGGCCGATGGACTGGCCGGCCTTGCGCGGGTTGGTCCCGCCCACGATCTTCGTCCCCGCCCCGATCATCCGGGCACCATGCTTGCGGCCTTCGGAGCCGGTGATGCCCTAGACGATGACCCGGCTCTCGGCGGTCAGGAAGATCGCCATCTCAGGCTCCCCTCGCGGCCAGGCTGGCCAGCTCGGCGGCGCGCCGCGCCGCCTCGTCCATCGTCGCGGCCTGCTCCACGACCGCGATGTTCGCCTCGTCCAGGATCCGGCGGCCCTGCGCGGCATTGTTTCCGTCCAGCCGGACGACGATCGGATGGCGGGCCGGCTCGCCGCGCCCGGCGAGCATGCCGATCGCCGACACGATCCCGCTGGCGACCGCGTCGCAGGAGGTGATCCCGCCGAACACGTTGACGAGCACGGCCCTCACGGACGGGTCGGAGAGCACGATCTCCAGCCCGCTGGCCATGACCTCGGCCGAGGCGCCGCCGCCGATGTCGAGGAAGTTCGCGGGGCGGATGCCGCCGAACTCCTCCCCGGCGTAGGCGACCACGTCGAGCGTCGACATCACCAGGCCGGCCCCGTTGCCGATGATGCCGACCTGGCCATCGAGCTTGACGTAGTTCAGGTGCCTGGCCCGCGCGCGCGCCTCAAGCGGGTCGGCCGCCTCCGGGTCGGCGAACCTCCCGTGCTCCTGCCGGAAGGCGGCGTTGTCATCGAGCGTGACCTTGCCGTCGAGCGCCACGACCCTGCCATCGGTGGTGAGGATCATCGGGTTGACCTCGACTAGCGTGGCGTCCTCGTCGGTGAACACCGCCCACAGGCGCTCGGCCAGCTCGGCGGCGCCGTCGCGCGCCTGCTCGGGCAGCCCGCCCGCAGTGACGATCTGCTGCGCCAGGGCCCGGTCCACTCCCGTCAGCGGGCTGACCGGAACCCGCGCGACCGCGTCTGGCCGGGTCCGCGCAACCTCCTCGATCTCCATGCCGCCCTGCACCGAGCAGATCGACAGGAACTGCCGTCCGGCCCGGTCGACCAGGAACGACAGGTAGTACTCCTGGGCGATCTCGCTCGCCTCCTCGACGAGCACCGAGCGCACGAGGTGGCCCTTGATCTCCATGCCGAGGATCTGGCCGGCGATGACCTGGGCCTGGTCGGGCCCGTCGGCCACCCTCACGCCGCCGGCCTTCCCCCGCCCCCCGGTCTTGACCTGAGCCTTGACCACGACCCTCGGGTGCCCGGTGGCGGCGAACCCCGCGGCGGCCTCCCTGGCCTCCTCCGCGGTGCGCGCGACCTTGCCGGCCGGCACGGGCACGCCGTAGTCGGCGAACAGCTCCTTCGCCTGATGTTCGAACAGGTCCACGTCCGCGTCCGTTCTGGCTGATCCTGTGGTCCGCAGTGACCCTTCCGGCGGCCCTGGCCCGCCCGCCGCGCGCCGCGCGCGGAAGCGGGGGATGAGCGGCCCGCATCGCAGCCTAGCGGCCCAGGCCGGCCCGGCGGCCAGGCAGCCGCGGGAGCCGGCCCGGGCGGCCACTCGCTCCGGCGCCGGGGGTGGCCGTTCAGCCCGCCCTCGACCGCGCCTTGCCGCCCAGCGCGGATCGCACCCACTCGACGATGTCCGAGGTCGGCGTGCCGGGCGTGAATATCTTCGCCACCCCCATGGCCGTGAGCTCGGGGATGTCGGCGTCGGGGATGATCCCGCCGCCGAAGACGGTGATGTCGGTCGCGTCGCGCTCGCGCAGCAGGTCAAGCACCCGGCCGAACAGGGTCATGTGCGCGCCGGAGAGGATCGACAGGCCGATCGCGTCGGCATCCTCCTGCAGCGCGGCGGCGACGATCTGCTCGGGAGTCTGGTGCAGGCCGGTGTAGATGACCTCGATGCCCGCGTCGCGCAGCGCCCGCGCGACGACCTTGGCGCCCCGGTCGTGCCCGTCCAGGCCGGGCTTGGCCACGATGACCCTGATCCTGCCGGTCCCGTTCGCGCGCTGCATCCGGCGCCCTCCGCTGGCCCGATGCCCGGGCGGCCACGATGCCGGCCCGGTGCCTCCACCGGCAGGCTATCCGCCCCCAGGCGCGCGGCACGGAACAGGGCGGCGGGGAGGAGGCAGATGGCCACCCGGAAGGGGCCGCGCGGGGAGGGCGGGACGCCGCGCGGGAACGGGGCCGCGCGGAAGGCGGGACGCGGCGCCTAGAGCTTCTCGATCGGCGCGTAGCGCAGCAGCAGGTGCTTGATGCCGTACTCATCGCCGAAGTCGATCTTGGCTTCGGGGTCCTCTCCCCCGCCCTCCACGCTCAGCACCCGGCCAAGGCCGTAGCTGTCATGGTTGACCAGGTCGCCGGGGCGCAGCGAGGGCACGGGCCGGCCGCCAGGGCCCGCCATCCCCGGCCGCCGGGCCATCCGCTCCGAGGCCGGCGCCATCGCCGCTGCCGCGGCGGCGGCATCCCGCCGCCAGTCGATGAGCTCGGACGGGATCTCGGCGAGGAACCTCGACGGCGGGTGGTAGGCGGGCCGGCCCCACCAGGCGCGCGCCACGGCGCGGGTCACGTAGAGCCGCTCCCGCGCGCGGGTGATCCCGACGTAGGCGAGCCGGCGCTCCTCCTCCAGCTCGCGCGAGTCACCCCCGGAGACCGAGCGCTCGTGCGGGAAGACGCCTTCCTCCATCCCGGTGAGGAAGACGACCGGGAACTCCAGGCCCTTCGCGGTGTGCAAGGTCATCAGCGTGACCATCCCGCCGTGATCGGGCCCCTCGGGGATCTCATCGGCGTCCGCGACCAGCGAGACCTGCTCAAGGAACGCCGGCAGGCCGCCCCCCTCGTCCCGCGCGTCGAACTCCCTGGCGACCGCGACCAGCTCGGTCAGGTTCTCTGCCCGGCCGGCGTCCTGCAGGTCGGCCGAGGCCGCGAGCTCGGCGGCGTAGCCCGTCCGGTCGATGACCGCGGCCACCAGGTCGCCCACTGGCGCGCCCTCCCCGGCCGCCTGGCGGAACCCCTCGATCATCTCGTGGAACGCCTCGATCGCACGCGCCGACCTGGCTGGGAGCCCGGGCACGTCCCGCGGCCTGGCCAGCGCCTGCGGGAAGCCGACCCGCTCCCGCGCGGCGAAGGCCGCCACGCATTCGAGCGCCCGGTCGCCGATCCCGCGCCGCGGCACGTTGATCACCCGGCGCAGGCTCACCTCGTCGGCCGGATTGGCGATCAGCCGCAGGTAGGCGAGCAGGTCGCGGACCTCGCGGCGCTCGTAGAAGCGCACCCCGCCGACCACCCGGTAGGGCAGGCCGGCCCGGATGAACACCTCCTCGAAGACCCGGGACTGGGCATTCGTCCGGTAGAAGACCGCGATGTCCCCCGGGCTCGCCTCGCCCGCGTCGGCGAGGCGGTCCACCTCCTGCGCCACGAAGGCGGCCTCGTCGTGCTCGCTGTCTGCGACGTACCCGACCAGCGGCGGGCCCGCGCCCGCCTCCGACCACAGGTTCTTCGGCACCCGGCCGGCGTTCCTCGCGACGACCGCGTTGGCCGCGGCCAGGATGTTCCGCGTGGAGCGGTAGTTCTGCTCCAGCAGGATCACCCGCGCGCCGGGGAAGTCCCGCTCGAACTCGGTGATGTTCCGGATCGTGGCGCCGCGGAACGCGTAGATGGACTGGTCGGCGTCGCCGACCACGCACAGTTCCGGGGGTGGCGCCGCGGCGCCGGGCCGGCCGGCGCCCGCGTCCCCGCCGAGGGTCAGCTCCTTGATCAGCACGTACTGGGCGTGATTGGTGTCCTGGTACTCGTCGACGAGCACGTGCCGGAAGCGGTCCCGGTACTCGGCCGCCACATCGGGGAACGCCTGCAGCACGGTGACCGTGACCATGATCAGGTCATCGAAGTCCATCGCCCCGGCCGCCACCAGCCTCCGCTGGTACTCGGCGTAGGCCTCGGCGAGCACCTTCCCCCGGTGGTCGGCCGCGCGGGCGGCCACGGCCTCGAAGTCGATCAGCTCGTTCTTGAGCGCCGACACCTGCGCGGCGAGCTGCCTCGGCGGGTAGAACTTCTGATCCAGATCGAGCTCCCGGCAGACCAGGGTCATCAGCCGCTCGGAGTCGGCCTGGTCGTAGATCGTGAACGAGGCCGGGTAGCCGAGCCTGGGCGCCTCGCGGCGCAGGATCCGCACGCACGCCGAGTGGAACGTCAGCAGCCACATGCCCCGCGCCCGCGCGCCGGTCAGCGCCTGGGCGCGGGCCGCCATCTCGCCCGCCGCCTTGTTGGTGAACGTGATCGCCAGGATCTGCCGCGGTGCCACCTGGCGCTCCGCGACCAGGTAGGCGATGCGGTGGGTGAGCACCCGGGTCTTGCCGGAGCCGGCTCCGGCCACGATCAGCAGCGGGCCGCCCTCGTGCAGCACCGCGGCGCGCTGCTGCGGGTTCAGCCCGTCCAGCAGGGTCCCGGCGGCGGTGGTGGTCACCTGCTCACCATAGGCGTTCCCGCCGACAGCACAGGCCCGCGCGCGGCGCGCGGCGCCGCCGGCTGGTCAGGCGCCGGGGTCGGGCGCCAGCGTGGGAGTGGACCGCGTCAGCGTCCTGCCCTTGAAGAACGCCGGGGCGGCGACCCGCATCGCCACGAAGATCACCACGCCGACCAGCGCGGCGGCGACCGCGATCACGAACGCCCCGCCGACCTGCCAGTGGATGACCGGGACCGTCCACATCGTGTAGTCGTTCTTGGTCGCCACGTCGTAGTCCAGCCACATGCTCCAGCCGCCGAGGAAGTACAGCATCAGCCCCCCGAGGACCGGCAGGACGCCCTGCATGAACAGGTTCCTGACGCTGGTCAGCAGGTTCCGGCGGTAGTACCAGGCGCAGGCGAACCCGGTGAGCCCGTAGTAGAACGCGATGTACAGGCCGATCGCGATGACCGCGTCGCCGATCACGCCGGTCGGGTTCGTGCTGTAGTTCATCGGGATGTAGACCGCGATCGACACCAGGCCCATCACGATCGTCGACACGCTGGGGGTCAGGAACCGCGGGTGGATGCGCGCGAACGATCTCGGCAGCGCCTTGTAGACCGCCATCGACAGCGTGGTCCGCGCCGTCGGCAGGATCGTGGTCTGGGTCGAGGCGGCCGCCGACGACAGGATCATCAGGAACAGCAGCCGGGTGAAGAACGTCCCCGCGGCCGACGTGCCGAAGACCGCGCTGCCGAGCGGGGAGAACACGTCGCCGAAGTTGGCCGGGTTCCCCAGGCCGATCCCCTTGGTGCCGGTGCCGGCGAACGCCTCCACGGCGAACACGGTCACGCTGTAGGTGACCAGCAGGATGATCGTGGACAAGATGGCCGCCAGGCCGGGCGTGCGCCGGGAGTCCTTGGTCTCCTCGTTCACCGAGACGGCGGTGTCCCATCCCCAGTAGATGAAGACCATGAGGATGATGCCGCTGGCGAACGCGCTGAAGCTCGAGATGTGCAGCGGGTTGAGCCAGGCTGCGCTCGGGGTCAGGTGCCCGGGCGGCGCGTGCCCGGTCTCCACCTTGACCAGCGCGGTCACCGAGAGCGCCAGCAGCATCAGGATCTCGATGCTCAGCAGCAGCTTCTGGAAGTTCGCCGAGACCTCGATGCCGAGGTAGCAGATGGTCGTCATCAGGATGATCCAGATGACCCCGGCGAGCAGCACCCAGCTGCTCGCCGGGGTCTTGCCGATGCCGCTGCCCGGGCCCGCCACGAGGAAGAACACGTACTGGCCGGCGACCTGCGCGAGGCTGGCCATGACGAGCACGTCCGCGGCGACGATCGCCCAGCCGCCCGCCCAGCCGGCCCCCGGCCGGAACGCCCTCGTCGCCCAGGTGAACGTGGTGCCGCAGTCGGGGTCGGCCTTGTTCAGCTCCGCGTAACCGATCGAGGTCAGCAGCATCGGGATGAACGCGAGCCAGGTCACCGCCGGCGCCTGCAGGCCGACGACGGCGACGACGAAGGCGAGCGTGGCCGCCAGGCTGTAGGCGGGCGCGACCGAGGCGGTCGCGATGATCGTGGTGGACAGCAAGCCGATCGCCCCGGCCTTGAGGCCCTTGTCCTCCGGCTGCTCGACGGGCGCGGACGCCTGGTGGCTCAGCGCCATTTCCTCACCCCCCCGTGGCACAGCGTGCATTCCCCGCCGGCGCTGCCGCCAACCCGGACCACGCCGGGCCGGCACCGGGCGATGCCCGGCCGGCCCCGGGGTCTAAGATCACCCGCATGCGCGTGCTGCTCGTGGGCGCCGGGGGCGTGGGAACGGCCTTCGCGCGGATCGCCGCCCGCCGCCGGTTCGCCGACCTGGTGATCGGCGACCACGACCTGGCCAGGGCGGAGCGGGCCGCGGCGGCCAGCGACCGGTACCGGGCCGTCCGCCTGGACGCCCGGGACGAGCAGGCCACCGTCGCGTTGCTGCGCGAGCACTCCTGCGACGTGCTGATGAACGCGACCGACCCGAGGTTCGTGATGCCGCTGTTCCGCGCCGCGCTGGCCGCCGGCGTCACGTACCTGGACATGGCGATGTCGCTGTCCCGGCCGCACCGGGAAGACCCCTACCACCAGGTGGGCGTCAAGCTCGGCGACGAGCAGTTCGCGCTGGCCCCCCGGTGGGAGGAGCGCGGCCTGCTCGCGCTCGTGGGCATGGGCGTCGAGCCGGGCCTGTCGGACGTCTTCGCCCGGCACGCGGCCGACGAGATGTTCAGCCAGATCGACGAGATCGGGGTGCGGGACGGGGCGAACCTGGTCGTGGCCGGGCACGACTTCGCCCCCACGTTCTCGATCTGGACCACCATCGAGGAGTGCCTGAATCCCCCGGTGATCTGGGAGGCGGGCCGGGGCTGGTTCACCACCGAGCCGTTCAGCGAGCCGGAGGTCTTCGAGTTCCCCGCCGGGATCGGCCCGGTGGAGTGCGTCAACGTGGAGCACGAGGAGGTCCTGCTGATCCCGCGCTGGATCAGCGCCCGCCGCGTCACGTTCAAGTACGGCCTCGGCGAGGAGTTCATCGGCGTGCTGAAGACGCTGCACAGGCTCGGGCTGGACGCCACGGAGCCGGTCAGCGTCGGCGGCCACCAGGTCAGCCCGCGCGACGTGGTCGCGGCCTGCCTTCCCGACCCGGCGACGCTCGGCGACCGGATGTCCGGGCTGACCTGCGCGGGCACCTGGGTCCGCGGCGCCGGGAAGGACGGCGCTCCCCGCGAGGCATACCTTTACCACGTGGTCGACAACTCCTGGTCGATGGCCGAGTACGGATCGCAGGCCGTGGTGTGGCAGACGGCGCTCAACCCCGTCATAGCCCTCGAGCTGATCGACTCCGGAGCCTGGTCAGGCGCCGGCGTGCTCGGCCCGGAGGCGCTGCCGGCGGCCCCGTTCCTCGACCTGCTGGCCGACCATGGCTCCCCGTGGGCGTGCGACGAGCGCACGCCCGCCCGCTGAGGCGGGAAACTTCGAAGCGGACGAGGACAGGTGGGACCGACATGAAAGACCTTCGCAACTTCGTCGGCGGCGCGTGGGCCGACTCGGTGGAGAGCCGCCGCGAGGAACTGATCAACCCGGCGACCGGCGAGGCCTTCGCGACCGCGCCGGTCTCCGGCCAGGCCGACGTGGACGCCGCCTGCCGGGCGGCCGCCGAGGCGTTCGAGGCCTGGCGGGACGCGACACCCTCGGAGCGGAGCCTGGCGCTGCTGCGCATCGCCGACGCGATCGAGGCGCGCGCCGACGAGTTCGTGGCCGCCGAGTGCGAGAACACCGGCAAGCCGGTGGCGCTCACCCGGTCCGAGGAGATCCCGCCGATGGTGGATCAGATCAGGTTCTTCGCCGGGGCGGCGCGGATGCTGGAGGGGCGCTCGGCCGGGGAGTACATGTCCGGGTTCACCTCGATGATCCGGCGCGAGCCGGTCGGGGTGTGCGCCCAGGTCACGCCGTGGAACTACCCGATGATGATGGCCGTGTGGAAGTGGGCGCCCGCGATCGCGGCGGGCAACACGGTCGTGCTCAAGCCCTCGGACACCACGCCGGTCACCACGCTGATGATGGCCGAGCTGATGGCCGAGTTCCTGCCCCCGGGCGTGATCAACGTGATCTGCGGCAACCGGGACACCGGCCGCGCGCTGGTCGCCCACCCGGTCCCCCGGATGGTCTCGATCACCGGCAGCGTGCGGGCGGGCCGGGAGGTCGCGGCGGCGGCGGCGGACGGGCTCAAGCGGGTCCACCTCGAGCTCGGCGGCAAGGCGCCGGTCGTGGTCTTCGACGACGCGGACGTGGCCAAGGCGGCCGAGGCGATCGCGGCGGCCGGGTACTTCAACGCCGGCCAGGACTGCACCGCCGCCACCCGGGTCCTCGCCGCGCCCGGGATCCACGACGACTTCGTCGAGGCGCTCGTCGAGCAGGCGAAGGGGCAGACCACTGGCGGGCCGGACGTGGAGGCGGACTTCGGCCCCCTCAACAACGCCGCCCAGCTTGAGCGGGTCAGCGGGTTCATCGCCCGGCTGCCCGATCACGCCCGGGTGCTCACCGGCGGCAAGCGGACCGGGGACCGCGGCTACTTCTTCGAGCCGAGCGTGGTCGCCGGCCTGGACCAGGAGGACGAGATCATCCAGACCGAGGTCTTCGGCCCGGTCATCACCGTGCAGCGGTTCACCGACGAGGACCAGGCGGTCGCCTGGGCGAACGGCACCGAGTACGGCCTGGCTTCCTCGGTCTGGACGCGGGACCACGGCCGGGCGATGCGGATGGCCAGGCGGCTGGACTTCGGCTGCGTGTGGATCAACACCCACATCCCGCTGGTCGCGGAGATGCCGCACGGCGGGTTCAAGAGCTCCGGCTACGGCAAGGACCTGTCGATGTACGGGTTCGAGGACTACACCCGGGTCAAGCACGTCATGAGCTCGCTGGACTGAGCCGTGCCGGGGGCCCCGCCGGGGCCCGCCCGCCGGGCGCCGGCGGGCGGCCGCGCGGTGCGCGCGGGGCAGGGAGCCGAACGGGCCGTCCGCCGGCCGTTCACCGCGGGGCCGGCGGGTCACCCCCGGCTCCCGCCCCGGCCACCGCCGGACGGGACAGGCCCTTGCGCTCCATCGGCCCCCACCCTCGCTTGCGGGCGAACTGCACGAGGCTCGCGGCCCGCCACAGCTGCTGGCGCTGCCGGAAGCCGAGGTTCTCCAGCCATGCGTACCGCCGGAGCCTGCGCGGGTCCTCCCAGAAGGGGTGCTGCCTCGGGGTGGCGTCCTCGACAGCGAGCGCCCCTGCGGTGAGCACCTGGCCATAGAGCACGCAGATCGCCAGGAACAGCGCGAAGGCCGGCCACGAGATCGCGCCCAGAGCTGCCGCGGCCGCCGCGATCACGTACCCTGCGATCTCGACGAGCGGGCCGAGGGCCTCGAAGAGCGCCATGGCCGGGAGGGCGACCAGCCCGACTGCCCCGTAGCGCGGGTTCAGCAGCATCGCCCGGTGGATCAGGATCGTCTCCACGCACCCCAGGTACCAGCGGCGCCGCTGCCGCTTGAGGAAGCGCGCCTCCTCCGGCGCCTCGGTCCAGCAGACCGGATCGGGCACGTAGACGATCCGGTAGGGGCGGCCGGCCTTCCGGCAGAACCGGTGCAGCCGTACGACCAGCTCGAAGTCCTCGCCGAGGCTGCCCGACCGGTAGCCCCCGGCCTCGATCACGACGTCCCGGCGGAACACGCCGAACGCCCCGGAGACGATCAGCAGCGCGTTGATCGCGCTCCAGCCGGTCCGGGTGCCGAAGAACCCGCGGACGTACTCGACGACCTGGAACATCGCCAGGCGCGAGCGGGGCAGGCGCGCCTCCACCACGCGGCCCCGCTCCACCCGGCAGCCGTTGGCGATCCGGATCATGCCCCCGGTCGCGACCGTGCGCTCCGGGTCTTCCACGAACGGCCGGACGGTCTTGGCGAGGGCGTCCTGCTCGAGCATCGAGTCGGCGTCGACCGTGCAGTACAGCGGGAACGACGCGAACGCGATCCCGGCGTTGAGGGCATCGGCCTTGCCGCCGTTCTCCTTGTCGACCACCAGCAGCCGCAGCGTGCCGCGCGGCGCGTAGATCGCCCGGATCGGCGCGTACTCCAGGAACGGCGGATTGGGCCGCAGCACCGGCCGCAGGTCGAAGGCCCGCACCAGGCAGCCGACCGTGTCGTCGGTGGAGCCGTCGCTGACGACGATGACCTCGAGCAGGCGGTAGTCGAGCGCGAGCAGCGATCGCACGCTGTCGGCGATGCCGGCGGCCTCGTTGTGCGCCGGGACGATGATCGAGACCGCCGGGGTCAACGGCGAGCGGAGCATGCGCCGCAGGCCGCTCGCGCTCGCGCGGGCGAGGTAGCGCCGGACCTCGGCGGCGGCCAGCGCCAGCACCCCGGTGTTGACCACGACGAACGCGACGAGGAAGCAGGCCGCGAACCAGGTGTAGGCGATCACGATCCAAGCACCGCCCCGGCGAGGTCCCTGATCTCCTTGCGTTCCGATCCGGCCGCCCGGCGCAGCGCCGCGCGGCCCGGCTCGGACAGGCCCGCGAGGGCGTAGCCGGCGGCGGTCCGCAGTGACCAGTCGGGCGCGCGCAGCAGCGGCTCCAGGCACGGCACGGCGCTGGCGTCCCCGATCGCGCCGAGCGCCGTGACCGCGGCCACCCTGACGGCGGGCGACCTGCGGTCGTCCGCCGCCAGCGCCGCCAGGTCGCCGACCGCATCGATGTCGCCGATCGCGCCGAGGCCGCCGGCCGCGACCGCCGCCAGGTGGTCCTCTGCTCCCAGCAGGGAGCGCAGCGACCCGGCGTGCTGGGCCAGCCGTAGCGCCCCGGCAACCTCGGCCGCGAGCGCCCGCAGCCGCGGCCCGGACGCCCCGGCGAGCAGCGGCGCGAGCGCGGCGGGATGGCTCGAGCCGAGGGCCAGCACGATCGCGGCGACCTGCCCCGGCGCCCGGGCTGCGTCGCGCTCGGCCGTGGCGGTCACCGCCCGCAGGGCATCGTCCCCGCCGATCTCTGCGAGGGCGCGGGCGCAGGCGCACCGCACCAGCACGTCGCCGTCCGCGACGCCGGCCATCAGGCCCGGCAGGGTGGCCGGAGTGGCGATCACCGCCAGGCATTCGGCAGCCCGGCGGCGCGCCGCGGCCTGGCGCGACCGCAGGGCGGCGGTGGCCTCGGCCACGTAGCCGAGGCGCTCGAGCAGCCCGGCCAGGCGCTGGCGCTCGCTGCCCCGCAGGTCCGCCAGCGCCTCCAGGCCGACGGCCAGCAGCAGCGCCCGCTCGGCCGCGCCGGACGGCGCGGGGAGATCGGGTGAGCCGGCCAGGTAGCCGGCGATGCCCTGCTCGGCCCGCGGCAGGTAGCGGCGCCTGAGCCGCTCGGCCTCCGCGGCGCGGCGCCTGATCCGCGCGTCCGCGCCCGACAGGCAGGCCAGCAGCAGCGCCATCCCGCCGACCACGCCGGCGAGCGCGATCGTCACGGCGCCGCCCGGGCGAGCAGCCGGCGCACCCGCAGCGACAGCTCGAGCGGGCTGAACGGCTTGGGCATGTACTCCTCGACCCCCAGGCCCAGGCCGCCGAGCACGTCCTGCTCGCTGGTGCGCTCGGTGAGCATGACGATCGGCACCGACGCGGTCCGCGGGTCCTCCCGCAGCGCGCGGACCACCTCGAAGCCGTCCATCTTCGGCATGACCTTGTCGAGCACGAGCAGGTCCGGCCGTCCGGACCTGGCCAGCTCGACGGCCTCCGCCCCGTCGGCGGCCTCGAGCACCTGGTAGCCGTCGGCGCTCAGCCTGGCCGCCACCAGCCGCCGCACGGTCGAGGAGTCGTCCGCGATCAGGATCTTCATGGCCTGCCTCCCAGGCGCACGCGGCACGCCGCGGCGATGTCGCCGATGTCCACCTGCTGGAGCAGCGGATCCCACCTGCGGTCGTCCGGGTCGAGCAAGCCGAGCGTCCGCCGGTAGCAGCGCCGCGCGGCGCGCCGGTCGCCGAGCCGGTCGTAGGCGCGCCCAGGACGAACGCGGCGAGGGCGAACGAGCCGTCCGAGCACAGTGCCCGCCGCAGCGCCGCGACGGCCCCCGCCGGGTCGCCGGTCTCCAGCAGGATGAGGCCGAGGGCGAAGTGGGCGCCCGAGTCCAGCGGGTCCTGTGCGAGCATCGCGTTCACGAGGGTGAAGGCGGCGCCGAACTCGCCCCGGTCCGCCGCGGCGAGCGCCTGCGCGACGCGGCCGCCGGCCTGCGGGCCGGCGCCGGAGGCCGGCGCCGGTTCCCGGCCCGGCTGCCCGGCGCGCGCCGGCCGGTCCCGGCGCGGCTCCCCGGCGCGCGCCAGGCGCGCCCGGCCCCCGCCGTGCCCGCCCGCCCCTGCCGCGCGCTCGGCGGCTGGCCCGGCCCGCATGAGCCGGTCTGCCGCGCCGAGCAGCAGCGTGCCGCCGGGCCGCAGCGCCCGCTCCAGGCCATTGATCACCGCGGCCACCACCGGCATGTCCAGGTAGATGAGCACGTTGCGGCAGACGATCAGGTCGAACCTGTCCTCGCCGGGCGGCGGGAACGGCCCCTCGGCCAGGTTGTGCCGGCGGAACCTGACCATGGCGCGCAGCGCCGCCGTGACCACGTAGCTGCCGTCATCGCCGCGTTCGAAGTAGCGCCGCAGCAGCGGTTCCTGCAGCGCCCGCACCGCGCGGTGCCGGTACCGGCCGGCCCGCGCGGCGCCGAGCGCCGCCACCGAGATGTCGGTGCCGAGCACGTCGGCCGGGCTTGGCTGCGGGGCGAGCGCCTCCGCCGCGAGCAGCGCCAGCGTGTAGGTCTCCTCGCCGCGGGCGCAGCCCGCGCTCCAGACGCGGATCCGCGCGGAGCCTGCCCTGGCGGCGGCGCCCAGCGCCGGCCACGGTATCGCGTCGAGCTCGGACCGCGCCCGCGCGAACGAGCTCTCCTGCACGGTGACCTCGTCGAGGACCCGGTCCAGCAGGCCGTCCCCGCCCCGGCCGACCAGCGCCCGGGCCAGCTCGCACGGGTCGCCGAATTCCGGCGCCGCCCGGCGCAGCGCGGCCAGCAGCGCGGGCGCGTGGCTGGCCGGCAGCACGATGCCCGTCCGCTGCCGGATGATCTCGGCAACCTGGCTCAGGCACGCGGTCACGACGCCCGCCCCAGCGGCTGGTGCTCCAGGCTGAGCAGGAACGCGGCGATCTCCGGCGGCGAGAGCACCGAGCTGACCCCCCGGGAGATCGCTGCCTTGGGCATGCCGAAGATGGCCGATGACCGCTCGTCCTGGGCGATCGCCGTTCCCCCGGCCTCCCGCACCGCGGCGGCCCCGGCGGCGCCGTCCTCGCCCATCCCGGTGAGGACGATCGCCACGCCGTCCCGGCGAGCGACCGCCGCGATGCTGGTGAACAGGACATCCGCCGATGGCTGGTACGGCCCGGGCCCCGCGGAGCCGTCGAGGGCCAGCCGGCTTGTCCTGGCCAGCCTCAGGTGCGCTCCCTCAGGCGCGACCGACGCGCCCGTCCCGAGGCCGGCGCCATCGGCGGCGAGCCGCACCGGCAACGGGACGGTCATGTCGAGCCAGTGGGCCAGTCCCTCGGTGAATCCCCGGGCGATGTGCTGGACGATCAGGATCGGCACCGGGTAGTCCGCGGGCAGCGCGGCAAGCAACGCCGACAGGATTGTCGGCCCTCCGGTGGAGGCGCAGATCCCGACGACCGCGGCGCGCCGCCGCCACTGCGGGCGCACCGCCCCCGGGCCGGCGGGGCGCTCCTGCCCGCCCGCCGGCGCCCGCCTCCGCGCCGGCTGGCCCGCCACTCGCGCCCGGCCCAGCAGCCTCACCCGGGCGCGGAAGGCGCGCCCGGCATCCCCGGCCGGGTCGAGCAGGTGCAACTCCTCCTGCCAGGAGGCCTCCAGGGCGCCGGCGGCCAGGCAGGCGGCTGCTGCCTCGGGCGGCTCCTGTCGCCGGGACAGCAGCACCAGAACGGGACGCGGCGCGGTGGCCATGATCTCCTCCACGGCCGCCCGCCTGTCCTCGTCGGGCAGGTCGGGCCCGATCACCACGAGGTCGGGCGCCACGCGCGAGACGGCGCCGGTCACCCTGGCGGCCTCCGGGCAGTGGCCGGCCACGGCGATGTCCCCGTCGTGCTCGAGCATCTGGGTCAGGGCGGCCACCTCCGGCCGGAACCCGTCGCAGATCAGCACGCGCAGCACGGCTCCCCCTCACCGGCCGAGCAGCCTGGCGACGATGGCGAGCAGCGCCTGCTGGTCGAAGCTGCCCTTGGCCAGGTAGGCATCGGCGCCCGCCTCGACGCCCTGCCGCCGCTCCTCGTCACTGGCATGGGCGGTCACCACCACGACCGGCAGCGACGCGCGATCCGGATCGGCCCGGATGGCGCGGAGCATCGACAGCCCGTCCAGCACGGGCATCTCCACATCCGTGACCACCAGGCCGACCCGCGGGTCGCGCCTGAGCACCTCCAGGGCGTCCTGGCCGTCGCGCGCGGTCGCCACCGGGTACCCGGCGCTCTCCAGGATGCTGCGCTGCAGCTCGCGCACCGTGAAGGAGTCCTCGACCACCAGGATCGCCGGCCGCTCCCGCGGGGCGGCGGCCTCCGCGCCCGCGGCCGGGGGAGGCTCGGCCCGGGGGAGGTCGGCCGGCGCGTCCGCGCGCGGGCCGGGCGCCCTGCCGATGCCGGTGGCGAGCGTCTTGGGCTCCAGGAGCAGGGCGATCCGCCCGTCCCCCAGGACCGCCGAGCCCAGGTACCCCGTCGTGCCGCCGAGGAACCGCCCGAGCGGCTTCACCGCGACCTCCTGCTGGCCGGCCAGCACGTCGCAGGAGACGGCCACCCGCCGGTCTCCTGAGCGGATGACGAGCGCGGGGGCATTCTCTTGCAGCCGCGGTGCCCGCACCCCCAGCAGGTCCGCGATGTCGGCGAGCGGGACCGGGTGGCCGTGCACGGCGAGCATGGGCCGGCCCTGGAGGTGCATGGGCTCGCGGATTGCCACGACCTCCTGGACCGAGGCCTGCGGCACGCCGTAGACCGCGCCGGAGCGCTCGAAGAGCAGCACCTCGAGCAGGGACAGGGCGAGCGGGAGCAGCAGCGCGACCTCGGTTCCCCGCCCCGGCCAGCTGCGGATCTCCATGCTCCCCCCGAGCGCGTTCACCTGGGCACGGACCGCGTTGAGGCCGACGCCGCGCCCCGAGGCACCCGTGACCTCTCCCGCAGTGGAGTAGCCGGGCCTGGTCAGCAGGTCCACCAGCGAGCCGGACCGGCCCGCCTCCTGGATGACCTCGGGCGCGACGCCCCGGCCATCGTCGGCGACTACGATCTCCGCGCTGCTGCCGCGCGGAGCGGCCCGGAGCTCGACTCGCCCGCGGCGGGGCTTGCCGGCCCGCTGCCGTTCCTCCGGCGTCTCGATCCCGTGCGTGACGGCGTTGCGCAGCAAGTGGGCGATCGGCTCGGACAGGCTTTCCAGCACGACGCGGTCCATCTCGGTCCCCGTGCCGGCCATCACCAGCTCGGCCTCCTTGCCGGCCTGCCGCGCCATGTCGCGCACCGCGCGGGGGAGCGGGCCGGTGATGGTCGCGACCGGCAGCATCCGCATCGCCACCGCCGTGTCCCTCAGCTCGTCGAGCATCCGCTCCCCGGCGCGCAGGTCATCGGCCAGCGGGCTGTCCGCCCCGATGCCAGACTCCGCGGAGTGCGCGAGCCGGTGCCGGAACTGCACGACCTCGGCCACCACGTCCAGCAGGTGGTCGATCTTCGCGGCGGGCACGCGGAGCACGCGCGACGCCGCCGCGCCGGGACCGCCGGCCGCACCGGCCGCGGCAGCGCCGCCAGCCGCGCCGGCACCTCCGGGACCGCCCGGTTGCTCCGCCGCCGGGCTGGCGCCGCGCGGTGCCCCGCGGACCTGCCCGGCCGCCTCGCCGAGCCTTCGGCGCAGCTCCGCGGAGGGCGCCGCGGATCCCGTCACCAGCGCCCTGAGCGCGCTGACGGCATCGAGCAGGAGCGAGGCGACCTCGCGCGGGAACTCCCCGCGCTGCCGGATGCCGTCCAGCACGTCCTCGACCTCGTGCGCGAACGAGCTCACATCGTCGCGCCCCACGAGCCCTGCGGTTCCCTTGATCGTGTGCGCGTGCCGGAACAGCTCCTCGACGACCTCGCCGCCAGGCTGGCCCGACTCGCAGGCGAGCAGCGCGCGGTCCATGGCGTCGAGCCGCTCGGCGGCCTCGTCACGGAAGATCTGGCTCAGGTCGGGAGCGGCCTCGCTCACGAGCCCTCGGCCTCCAGCGCCCCGAAGACACGCGGCACGTCGATGACGCCGGTCAGCTGCCCGTCGGACAGAATCGCGCCGGCCAGCAGCGGCGAGTCGCACCGCTCGCTGGGCTCCCCCATCTCCTCGACGCCGACGACCCGGTCGATGGCCAGGCCGGCCCGCGCGCCGCCGGACTCGGCGACGAGCAGCCCGCCCGGCGGAGCGGCCCGGGGCACGCGGAGGACCGCGGCCAGATCGACGACCGGCAGGACGAGGCCCCGCAGGTTCCTGACGCCCAGCACCTCGGGCCGCGCCCCGGGCACGGGGACGATCCCGGCGGGGTCGAGATCGCAGACCTCCACGACGTGGCCGACGGGGATGGCGTAGCGCTCGGCCCCGACCCGGATGCGCACGTACGTGCTCACCGCTGGCCTCCGTCGCCGTCGCGCAGCGCGGTCGCCAGGTCGCCCATGAGCGCCTCCAGCCGGTCCGAGTTCGCCACCCACCGCGCCTGGTCCGCCGCCAGCTGCTCGGCCGCCTCCCGGATCTGCTGGACCGCCGCGACCACCTGATCGACGGCGGCGCTCTCCTTCCTCGCGGCGTCGAGCGCGTCCTGGAGCATCGCGGCGGTGGAGGTCATCAGCTCGCCGACCTCCCTGGCCTGCCGCGCCCCCTGCTCGGTCGCCATGATCGTCGCGTTGGCCTCGTCCCGCACCGCCGCGATGATCGCCCCGACCGACTCCGCCGACGAGCTCGAACGCTCCGCCAGCCGCCGCACC
>JAJPIV010000125.1 GCA_021324595.1 Actinomycetota bacterium
CGCCGGCGCGCGAACCGGGCCGCCGGCGCGCGAACCGGGCCGCCGGCGCGCGAACCGGGCCGCCGGCGCGCGAACCGGGCCGCCGGCGCGCGAACCGGGCCGCCGGCAAGCGAACGGGGCCGCCTCCCGGAAGCGGGGGGCGGCCCCGTCTCGCCGTGGCCCGGGCGGCCCGGTTCGCGCCCGGCCCGCCCGCGTCCTCGCGAGCCGCCTTCCCCCCGGCCCCGCGCGGGGCCGGCGATCCGGGAGGATGGCAGTGGTCCCGGGCTGGAGGGAGTTCCCATGACCGCATCTGGCAGGCCGCAGGTAGCGGTGCTCACCATGGGCGGCACGATCGCGATGCGCCCGGCCGAGGCAGGCGCCGGGGTGAGGCCGGCGCTGGCCGGCGCGGAGCTGCTCGCCTCCGTGCCGGGCCTGGACCAGGCCGGGATCGGCCTGCGGGTCAGCGAGATCGTGAACAAGCCCGGCGCCTCACTGTCGCTCGCCGACGTCTGCGAACTGGCGGGCGCGATCGGCGCGGCGCTGGCCGATGGCTGCGCGGGGGCGGTGGTGGTGCAGGGCACCGACACCATCGAGGAGACCGCCTACCTGCTCGACCTGCTCGTCCCGGGGGACGCCCCGGTCGTGGTGACCGGGGCGATGCGCCACCCTGGGCTGGCCGGGGCCGACGGCCCGGCGAACCTGCTCGCCGCGATCCGGGTCGCGGCGAGCCGGGCCGCCCGCGGGCTGGGCGCCCTGGTGGTGCTGAACGACGAGATCCACGCCGCCCGCTGGGTGCGCAAGGCCCACACCGCCAGCCCGGCCGCGTTCACCTCCCCCGGTCACGGCCCAGTCGGCCACGTCACCGAGGGCCAGGTCGCCATCCCGGTCCGGCTCGCCCGGCGCGCCTCGGTCCCCGGGCCCGCGGCGGTCCCCGGGCCCGCCGCGATCCGGGGCGTCCGCGTGGGCCTGGCCGTGGTCACGCTCGGCGATGACGGCGTGCCGCTGCGGTCCCTGGGCGAGCACGTGGACGGGCTGGTCGTGGCCGCCCTCGGGGCGGGCCACGTGCCGGCCGAGATGGTGCCGGCGCTCGCCGGCCTCGCGGCGCGGATGCCGGTCGTGCTGGCCTCCCGCACCGGCGCCGGAGCGGTCCACGACCACACGTACGCCTTCCCCGGCTCCGAGGCGGACCTGCTCGCCCGCGGTCTGATCAGCGCCGGCGACCTGGCCCCGGTCAAGGCCCGGCTGCTGCTGCACGTGCTGCTGGCCGCCGGGGCTGACGCCGAGCGGATCAGGGAGGCGTTCGCAGCCCAGCGTCCGTGACCGCGGCCGGGCCATTGAGCCGGGCCCACTCCGCCGCAGCGGGCGGCGACCAGCGCTCGTGCCGCGCGGTGAACAGCCGGGCCGCGCGCATTCCGATCCACCCGGGCGGCAGCAGCCGGCCGGGCAGCCCCGGGTCGATGAACGGGAACCGGCGCCAGGCGTGGACGAGCTCGACGAGCCGGGCGAGCGGGTCAGCGGCCGCCGGGGAGCCGAACTCGGCGAGGAACTCCTCGTACCGCTTCTCGATCGCCGGCAGGTCCCAGGCCTGCGCGACCAGGGCGGCCAGGCCCGCGCCGGCGCGGTGCTCGGCCGCGAACGCCTGCCAGGACGCGATGCCCGCCCCGCGCAGCGCGTCCTCGACCTCCGCCAGGCGGTTGGCGTGGGTGGTGATCCACACGCCGGGGGCCGGGCTGCCGAGCCCGGCCCAGCTCAGCCGGGTCCGGAGCCGGCGCCGGGCCGGCCGGCCGGCGTCCGGCACCGGGGCCAGCACGAGCATCCACGAGCCGTCCCAGTCCCGCTGGGTCCCGGTGAACGCGTAGATCCGCTCGGTTCCCTCTGTCAGCAGCCGGGTCCCGCCGGCCGTGAGCACCCACCGGGTGCGCCGGCCGTGCCGCTCAGGCCTGATCCACCCGGCGGCGCCGGCCCGGGCCAGCGCCTGCCTGATCGCCTTCTCCCCCACCCCCAGCCTGGCGAACGCCGCGATGAACGCGCTGGTCCACGCCGCTCCGCCGGCAGGCAGGACGAGCTCGCCGAGCACGGTCAGCAGCAGGCCGCGCGCGCTCGCCGTGCCCGCGGCGCCCCCGCGCGCCAGCGCCGGCGGGCCGGCCGGACGGTCACCGCCGGCGCGCGGCGCCACGCGCTCGCCCGCCCGGTCACCGCCGGCGCGCGCCGCGGCCGCCACCGCCCGTGCCCCCATCCCGGGCCAATGTGCTACAGAACATTGACATCATTGTCGCTGAATGTAGAACATGGAGGCCGGGCCTGCACACGGGAGGAGCCGCATGACGGCGAGCGGGGCGCAGGGCGCGCCCGTCCCCGGGACTCCGGCCGGCGGCGCCCCGGGCCGGGTCAGCTTCGAGACCGATCCGGGCCGGTACCGGCACTGGAGGATGACCGTCGAGCCGCCGGTGGCGTGGCTGGTGCTGGACGTCCAGGAGGACGGCGGGCTCGGCGAGGGCTACGAGCTGAAGCTGAACTCCTACGACCTCGGGGTCGACATCGAGCTGCGCGACGCGGTCCAGCGGCTGCGGTTCGAGCACCCCGAGGTCCGCGCGGTGGTCCTCACCAGCGGCAAGGACCGGGTCTTCTGCGCGGGGGCGAACATCCCGATGCTGGCCGCGGCCACCCATCCCGCCAAGGTCAACTTCTGCAAGTTCACCAACGAGACCCGCAACGACATCGAGGACGCGGCCCGGCACTCCGGGCAGGCCTACCTCGCCGCGCTGAACGGCACCGCCTCGGGCGGCGGCTACGAGCTCGCGCTCGCGTGCGAGCACATCATGCTGGTGGACGACCGGTCCTCGGTGGTCTCCCTGCCCGAGCTGCCGCTGCTGGCGGTGCTGCCGGGCACCGGAGGGCTGACCCGGGTGACCGACAAGCGGCACGTCCGCCGGGACCTGGCCGACTGGTTCGCCACCCGGGCCGAGGGAGTCGGCGGGCAGCGGGCTGTGGCCTGGCGGCTGGTTGATGAGCTGGCGCCGCGCTCCCGGTGGGCGCAGGCCGTCGCGGACCGCGCCGCGGCGCTCGCCGCGCGGTCCGCCAGGCCGGCGGGCGCGGCCGGGTGCGCGCTCCCCCGCCTCGCCAAGGACCGCTCCGGAGATGCCATCGGCTACCGCCACGTCCGCGCGCGGCTCGACCACGGCGCCGGCGTCGCCGAGATCACGGTCCGGGGACCGGACGCCGGGCCCCCGGCGGACCTCGCGGCCGTCCACGCCCAGGGCGCCGGGCTCTGGCCGCTCGCCATGACCCGCGAGCTCGACGACCTGATCCTGGACCTGCGCACGAACGAGCCGGAGCTGGGCACCTGGGTGCTGCGCACGGACGGCGACCCGCGGCGGGTCCTCGCCTGGGACCGGCTGCTGGCCGGGCACTGCGGCGACTGGCTGGTCAACGAGATCGTGCATTACCTGAAGCGGACCCTCAAGCGGCTGGACGTGACCAGCCGGAGCCTGATCGCGCTGATCGAGCCGGGCAGCTGCTTCGCCGGCTCGCTCCTGGAGCTGGCGCTGGCCGCGGACCGGTCCTACATGCTCGCCGGGACCTGGCCCGGCGAGAGCCGGGGTGAGCGAGCCGCCGGCCCGGCGGTCGTGGCGGTGGGCGAGATGAACCTCGGGCCGCTCCCGGCGGGCAACGGGCTGACCCGGCTGGCCTGCCGGTTCCACGGCGACCCCGATGGCCTGGCCGCGGCGGAGAAGCAGGCCGGGGAGCTGCTGGCCGCCCCGGACGCCGAGCGGCTCGGCCTGGTCACCTTCGCCCCCGACGACATCGACTGGGACGACGAGGTCAGGATCGCGATCGAGGAGCGGTCAAGCTTCAGCCCCGACGCCCTCACCGGGCTGGAGGCGAACCTCCGGCTCCCCGGCCCGGAGACGATGGAGACCAAGATCTTCGGGCGGCTGTCGGCATGGCAGAACTGGATCTTCACCCGGCCGAACGCCTCCGGGCCGCACGGGGCGCTGCGCCGCTACGGGACCGGCCAGCGGGCCAGGTTCGACCGGGCCAGGGCGTGAGGACGCAAGCGCGGGAGGTCGTCCATGACGGCGGCGGATTACCAGGAGAAGATCCCCAACAACGTCGGCCTGCACGAGGACCGCCGGCTGCAGCGGGCGCTCGAGGCCTGGCAGCCGAGCTTCCTGGCCTGGTGGGACGCGATGGGCCCGGCGCTGCCCACAAGGGACGTCTACCTGCGCACCGCGGTCAGCGTCGGCCGCGAGGGCTGGGCCCGGTTCGGGTTCGTCCCGATGCGCGAGTACCGGTGGGGGATCTTCCTCGCCGAGCGGGACCCGGGCCGGCGGATCGCGTTCGGCGAGCACAAGGGCGAGCCGGCCTGGGAGAAGGTGCCCGGCGAGTACCGCGCGGACCTGCGGCGGCTGATCGTGATCCAGGGCGACACCGAGCCCGCCTCGGTCGAGCAGCAGCGGTACCTCGGCGCGACCGCGCCCTCCCTGTACGACCTGCGGAACCTCTTCCAGGTCAACGTCGAGGAGGGCCGGCACCTGTGGGCGATGGTGTACCTGCTGCACGCCCACTTCGGCCGGGAGGGCCGGGAGGAGGCCGAGGAGCTGCTCCGGCGCTCGTCGGGGAGCCTGGAGTCGCCGCGGATCCTCGGCGCGTTCAACGAGCAGACGCCGGACTGGCTGTCGTTCTACATGTTCACGTATTTCACCGACCGGGACGGCAAGTACCAGCTCGGCACGCTGAAGGAGTCGGCGTTCGACCCGCTGAGCCGGACCTGCGAGTTCATGCTCAAGGAGGAGGCCCACCACATGATGGTGGGGACCACCGGCATCGACCGGGTGGTCGAGCGGACCGCCCAGGTCATGGCGGAGAACGACACCGACGACGTGACCGGGCACGGCGCGATCCCGCTCGCGATCATCCAGAAGTACCTCAACTTCCACTACTCGGTCTCGCTCGACCTGTTCGGCAGCGAGACCTCCACGAACGCGGCCAGGTACTACACCGCCGGCCTCAAGGGCCGCTGGATGGAGGAGCGGCGGCGCGACGATCACGCCCTCACCAGCGACTCGATGCTGGTGGACGCGGTGACCGAGGACGGGGAGATCGGCCAGCAGGAAGTCGTGGCCCTGCTCGCGCTCAACACCGACCTGCGCCGCCAGTACATCGCCGACTGCGCCAGCGGCGTCAGCCGGTGGAACAGGATCCTGGAGTCGGCCCGCCTGCCGCACCGGCTGCGGCTTCCGCACGTCGCGTTCAACCGGAAGGTCGGCGCGTTCGCCGGGATCGACGTCACCCCGGACGGAGAGCGGCTCGCCCCCGGGGAGTGGGAGCGCCGCAAGGGCGAGTGGCTGCCCACCGAGGTCGACAAGACCTACGTGCGCTCCCTCATGCAGCCGGTCCACGAGCGCGGCAAGATCGCGGCGTGGATCGCCCCGCCGCGCCAGGGCATCAACGGCAAGCCGTTCGACTGGGACTACGTGCACCTGTCCTGACCGCGCGGCCCGGCTACGTGTTCTCCCCGATGCGGCCGGCGGCGGCCGCGGGCACCATGGCCGTGCCGGCCCGCCCCGCGCGGTGGGCCAGGGTGAGGCCGCGGCGGGGAGCCGCGCGGGACGGAGGCGGACCATGACCACAGACGGCGTGCGCGTGCGGCCCCTGGCCGGGGCGGACCTGAACGAGGCCGACCGGATCTTCCGGCTGGCGTTCGGCACCTTCCTCGGGATGCCCGACCCGGCGCAGTTCGGCGGGGACGCCGACCTGGTGCGGACCCGGTGGCGGGCCGACCCCTCGGCGGCCCTGGCCGCCGAGGCCGGCGGGCGGCTGGCCGGCTCGAACTTCCTCACCCGCTGGGGCAGCACCGGGTTCTTCGGCCCGCTCACCGTCCACCCGCTGCTGTGGGACCGGGCGATCGGGCAGCAGCTGCTCGAGGCGACGATGGGGCAGTTCGCCGCGTGGGGCACCGGCCACGTCGGCCTGTTCACCTTCGCTCACAGCGCCAAGCACGTCGGCCTGTACCGGAAGTTCGGCTTCCGCCCGCGCTTCCTCACCGCGATCATGTCGCTGCCCGTCGGCCCGGCCCCGGCGCCGGCCTCCGCCCTCCTGCTGTCGCAGCTTTCCGAGCGGGACCGGCCGGGCGCGATCCGGGCGGTCGCCGGGCTGACCGGCTCCCTCCACCCCGGGCTTGACGTGAGCCGGGAGATCGAGGCGGTCCTGCGCCAGGGGCTGGGCGAGACCGTGCTCGTCGAGGACGCCGCGGGGCTCCGCGCCGTGGCGGTCTGCCACCTGGGCGCCGGGTCGGAGGCGGGCAGCGGCGCCTGCTACGTCAAGTTCGGGGCCGTCCGGCCGGGCCCGGGCGCGGCCGGCTGGTTCGGGCGGCTGCTCGACGCCTGCGCCTCCCTCGCCGCCCGGCGCGGCGCCTCCCAGCTCGTCGCCGGGGTGAACGCGGGCTGCGACCGGGCCTGGACGGCCATGGCCGAACGGGGCTTCCGCCCGGCCATGCAGGGGGTGGCGATGCACCGGCCCAACGAGCCCGGCTACCACACTGGCGACGCCTACGTGATCGACGACTGGCGATGAGCCGCCGCCCGGGCGTCCGCCCCGGTGATCCCGCGCCCGGGGCGCCGGGCCGGCCGGCCGGGCCGGCTGACCTTCACCCGGCGCGGGTGAGGTCGCCGCGCCCGCCCGCGGGCAGATAGCCAGTGCTTCACCAGGCGCCCGCGAGCCGGCCGGCCCGCGTGAGCGCTCCTGCGGACCATCGCCAAGGAGGATCTGTGGCAACAACAACCGAGCGCGCCCACATGAGCCAGGCGGCCGAGGACGAGCTGTTCGCCGCGCTCATGGGGCGCGAGGAGGAGGACGGGCGGGCCTTCGAGCACCCGCTCCTGCTCGCCGCCCTCATGCGCCGCCGCCGCGAGGAGGAAGAGGAGCCGATCATCGAGCACCCGCTCCTGCTCGCCGCCCTCATGCGCCGCCGCCGCGAGCGCGGCGAGAGCGTCATCGACAACCCGCTGCTGCTCGCCGCCCTGGCCCGGTGAAAGCCGGACGGCACGCAGCAGGCGGGCCCGCCCTCCCGTCCCCGGAAGGCGGCGGGAGGGCGGGCCCCGCCCCGGGACCGTGGCAGCGACCCCAGGCTTGAGGGATGGACGACATGGCGGCTGACGAATCACCGAAGGAATCACGCAAGGAGCAGGTGGCGTCCCTGGTCGACGACCTGATCCGCGACATCTTCCGCGAGCACCGGGCGCCGTCCCGGGCCGGGCGCGGCGCCACCGGGAGCGCGCTGCTGGAGACCGCGCTGAGCTCGTCGCGCGCGCCGTCGCGGACCTCCGCCCTGGAGCGGCTGCTGGTCGCGGACGTGGTCGCCACCGAGCTCGCCGAGTCGCTGGCGCCCGCCCTCGCCGAGCAGATCGCGCCCCGGCTCGTGAAGGCGCTCGAGGAGCTGTCCGGGCCGGCCCCGGCCGGGCAGGCGCCTCCGGAGCGCCCGGCCGGCGGGCAGGCGCGCAAGCCGGCCGGGAAGTAGCCGGGCGGCGCCCGCGCCCCGCGTCAGCCGCAGCCCGGAGCCGGCCCCCTGACCGGGGCGTAGATGATGATCTGCGAGTTCACGTAGACGACCGGGTAGCGCTGCGGCTCGGCGGTGAACCCGGCCAGGTTCGCCTCGGTGCCCGGCCAGTAGACGACGACGTACCGGACGTCGTCCCTCGCGATCACCGCCGCGGCCGCGCAGCTGGCCGGGTCGAGCAGGACGACGCGGGAGCCGAGCACCTGGCGGAGCCCTGTGCCGGGCAGCGATCGCGGGTGCAGCACCCTGGGCAGCGGATAGGACTGGAGCCCGGCATAGCCGCCCATCGCCAGGACCGCGCGGTTGGTGACCCCGCGGCGCAGATCGGGCGTGGAGATGATCGTGCCCCCGGTGTTGCGGGCGCGCAGCCACCGCCCGGCGGCAGCCTCGGCCGGGGTCAGCACCTCGCGCGAGCGCCGGGTGTCCTGCAGCGCGTTGGCCCGGACCTGCACCGCCAGGGCCGCGGCCACCGCGGCGCCGGCCGCGATCGCGGGGAGCATCCCGGCGGGCAGCGCCCGGGCGCGCGCGCCGGCGGCCCGCCGGGCAGCCGGAGCCAGCGACCGGGCCACCAGCGCCAGCGACCGGGCGACCAGGCCGGCGCCGAGCGCCGCCAGCACCGTCAGCGGCGCGCCCACGTCCCGCTCGAACCGCTGCGGGAACCCGTCGAGCGCGGTCCTGCTGCCCAGGTACATGACCGCGCACCAGAGCACGACGGTGAGCACGGCGGCCGCCTGGGCGGGGCTGGCCATCCGGGGCAGCGCGGCCACCAGCGCCGCGAGCCCGAGCACGCCCAGCCAGGCGACCGGTGAGCCGACCCAGTGCAGCAGCACCCCGGCGCGCAGGACGGGCTGGCTGTCCACGTCCAGCAGGACGGTCGACCGGGCCGTGGACCCCGGCTGGAAGAACGCCCCCAGGTCGTAGACGTACCAGGCGCAGCCGACGCCGGCGGCGCCGAGGGCGGCCAGCGACAGCGCCAGCGCCCGCGCCAGCACCCGGCCCGGCCGGCCGCGCACCAGCAGGTACGGCAGGCAGATCAGGCAGACGGCGGCCAGCAGCAGCACCAGGTAGAGCGTCGCGACCGTGTGGTACAGGACCACCGCGGCCCCGGTCACCGCGAGCAGGAAGCCCGATCGGGCCGACGGGGCCTGCAGGACCGTGATCACGGCCGCCACGGTCATCACCATCAGCACGAACGCCGACAGCAGGTCGGGGTAGAGCCCCCCCGCGAACGCCTGGTAGGGGCCGACCAGGACCAGCCCGGCCAGGGCGGACGCGGCCAGGCCGTGCCGCCAGCCCCACAGCCGGCTCGCCAGGGCGTACGACGCCAGCGCGGCCGACAGCGGGAGGGCCGGGGCGAGGACCGGGAACAGGGCGAGCGGCTGGAGCCCGGTCAGCCGGCAGATCACCGCGCTCAGGGTCGCGAAGCCCGGCGGGTAGACCAGGTAGGACCGGTAGGAGCCGTGGCTGAGCATCTGCTCGGTCATCACCGCGTGCGAGAACTGGTCCTCGCCGCGCAGGTACGGCCAGTCGTGCCAGATCACCCCCGAGTAGGACAGGGCTGCGGTGAGCGCCAGGACCAGCAGCAGCGCGGCGGCCCGCAGGCCGGGCGGCCAGGGCCGCGTCGTTCCGTTGCCCCGGTCAGCTGCGCCATCCCGGTCAGCCGCGCCGTCCCGGTCAGCCGCGCCGTACCGGTCAGCCGCGCCGTCCCGGTCAGCCGCGCCGTCCCGCCGTGCCGGGGGCCGGGCCGGCCAGGTGGCCCGCCCGGCGAGCAGGCCGCCTGCAACGAGCGCGGCCGCGATCGCCGGCAGCACCCAGGCGCCGACCAGCCCGCCGAGCGTCCGGGCCAGCGACAGCCCGAGCGCGAGTGCCGCCAGCGCCAGGGCGGTGCGCCCCGGGGCGCCGGGCACCGGCAGCGCGGGCGCTTCCGGGGCGCGGCCGGGGCCGCGGAGCCGGAGAGCCAGCGCCCCGGACCCGGCCACGAGGGCGACGGCGGCGAGGGCGACGGCCAGGCTCACCCCGCTGCCCGCCGCGCCGGCGAGCAGCAGCGCGGCCGACGGCACGAGGGCCATCGACAGCGCCAGCGAGTAGGCCAGCCGCTCGGCCACGCCGTCGCAGCGGCGGGCGAAGCCGGCCCAGGACCAGCCCGGGAGCACGCCCGCGGCCAGCGCGCCCAGCAGGGCCCGCGCCAGGTGCCCCACCAGCACGGTCATGGCGGATTCTTATCAGGCCGGCAACGGTCAGGAACCAGCCGGGCCGCCGGGGCACACGCGGCATGGCGCGGCCCCGGCACCCTGACCGTCCGGCCGCAGATTCCCGCCGCGCCGCGGCATGCTTGGTGACATGAGCGAGCCACCATCGCATCCGAGCAGGCGGACGTTCCTGAGCCGGACGGCGGGCGCGGGGGCGATCGGCGCCGGGTTGCTCACCAGCGGCGCGCTGGCGGGCTGCCAGCGCGCCGGCGCCGCCGCCGGGGGGCCCGGCCGGCCGGCCGCCCGCCGGGCGGTCCCGGAGAACTCCAAGCCGGGTGACCCGAACTGGCACATCAGGCACCTCGGCCGCCCGGACGCGATCATGGGGTACGCGGCCCCGGCCAGCGTGCTGCCCGGCGAGCCGGCCCGCCTCTTCGCGTCGACGACGTCCCGGGAGTTCACGGTGACGGCGTTCCGGATCGGCTGGTACCGGGGCGACCTGGCCCGCCGGGTGTGGCGGTCCGGGCCGGTCCGGGGCCACCGGCAGCGGGCGGCGGAGATGGACGAGCCGACCAGGACCGTGTACACCCGGTGGGGCGAGTCGCTGACGGTCCCGACCGACGGCTGGCCGGAGGGCGCGTACCTGCTGCGGCTGGACGCCGAGTCGGGGGCGCAGCGGTACGTGCCGCTGACGGTGCGGTCGGCGAGCGCGGCCGGGAAGGTCGTGCTCAAGAGCGCGGTCTCCACCTGGCAGGCGTACAACCTGTGGGGCGGCTACGACCTGTACCTGGGCCCCGGCGGGTACGGCGACCGGTCCTACGTGGTCAGCCTGGACCGCCCGTTCGACAAGGAAGGCGCGAACCTGTTCCTGGTCTACGAGCGCAAGCTGGTCAGCCTGGCGGAGCGGATGGGCCTGCCGCTGGCCTACCTGACCTCGATGGAGATCGCCGCGGATCCGCGCGCGCTGGACGGGGCGGCGGCGTTCGTGTCACCCGGCCACGACGAGTACTGGACGCCCGCCGAGCGGGCGCATGTCACGGCGGCCCGTGACCGGGGGGTGAACCTGGCGTTCCTGGGCGCCAACTGCATGTTCCGCCGGATCCGGCTGGAGCCGACCCGGCTCGGGGAGAACCGCAGGGTGGTCTGCTACAAGACGAGCTACCTGCTCGACCCGATGTACGGCAGGGACGACGCGCTGGTCACCAACGACTTCCGCGAGCCGCCGCACCCCGACCCGGAGTCCTCGGTGACCGGCACGATCTACGAGAGCTACCCGGCCGTGGCCGACTACGTGGTGGCCACCCCGCACGCGTGGATGTTCCGCGGGACCGGGGTGCGCAAGGGCACCAGGTTCCGGGCGCTGGTCGGGATCGAGTACGACCGGGTCAACCCCGGCTACCCGGTGCGGCGGCCGATCCAGGTGCTCGCCCACTCGCCGCTGACCTGCAACGGCGTCAACAGCTACCAGGACTCGGCCTACTACACCCACCGGGGCGGGGCGGGCGTCTTCAACGTCGGCACGATGCGCTGGGTCGAGTCGTTCGGCCCGCCGCTGTACCACTGGGGGATCACCCGCGCGTGCGGCCGGTTCACCCGGCGGGTGACCGCCAACGTGCTGCGCGCGTTCGCCGAGGGGCCGGCCGCCGGGAAGTACCCGGCCCACGACAACCTCGACGCGATGCGCGAGTGGCCGGGCGACCCGATCGCCGCCAGGCACAACCTCTGGCCCCCCGTCGTCCTGTAGGCGAGCCTGGCGCGTCCTGCAGGCGCGGCCGTCGTGGGCCCGCCGGGGCGCAGGCTCACCCCGCCCGCAGCAGGCCCCGCGGGAACGCGTGCAGCCGCTCCGGCCCCCGCGCGGTGACCAGGAGCAGCTCCCCGGTCTGCACCCCGGCGCGGCCGTCCCGGGTGACCACATTCGGCTGGACGACCACGGCCATGCCCTCCTCCAGGGCCAGGCCGGGCGTGGCCAGCGGGCGGCCGGGCGCCGGCAGCACCGGGGCGAGGTAGCCGCCGCCGAAGCCGTGGGCGAGGTCGTCGACGGCCGTGTACCCGGCCTCCTCGATGACCAAGGCCCCGGCGGCGGCGAGCTCGGCCGCGCGCGCGCCCGGGACCAGCCGCGCCGCGATCGCGTCGAACGCCGCGCCGGCGACCGCGTGCAGCTCCGCGTACAGGCCCGTCGGCGGCTCCGCCACGGTGAACGTGCGCAGCAGCTGGCCCGCGTACTCCGGTGCGGCCGCCGCGCTGACCTCGCAGGTGACCACGTCGCCGGGGCGGACCACCCGCCCGGTCGGCCACTGCCCGGGCACGGCGACATCCGGGGCGCTCATAGCCGTGATGCCCAGGTAGTGGATCTGGTGCAGCCCGCCCCGCCGCACGTAAGCGTGCTCGGCCGCAGCGAGCACCTCGTGGTCGCTCGCCCCGGGCCGCAGCGCGCCGGCGAGCGCCTCGACCGCAGCGTCGGTGAGCGCCGCGCCGTGCCGCAGCGCCGCGATCTCCTCGGCCGACTTGACCAGGCGGAGCCTGCCATGGGCGGCGTTCAGGTCGGCGACCTCGCGGACCCGCCCGGCCAGGATCTGGTACTGGTCGAATGGCAGCGCGCCGGCGACGCCGACCCGCGCGGGCAGCGGGCCGCGCCCGCCGAGCAGCTCCAGCGCGGTCACGACGGCCCGCGGGCCGGCCCAGTCGACCGGGACCGCGGACAGCCGCCTGGCCTGCGGAACGTGGTTGGCGAACGAGACCAGCAGCCGGTCCTCCCCGGGATCGGGGCCGGCGATCAGCAGCGCCTCGCGGGTGACCGGCCAGCCGGTCAGCCAGGTGACCGCGCTCCCCGACCGGTTGGCGCCGTACACCAGCGCGTGCGACACCCCGGCCCGCGCCATCTCCGCGCCGAACGCGGCCCGGCGCCGGCCAAGCTCCGCCGCCGAGAACCCCTGCCAGCCGCTCACGCTGCTGATCGTGGCCCACGCGGCCCCGCCCCGCAAACCGGACGCCCGCCCCGGCCGCTACATCCGGGTGCGCACCTGGTCGACCCGGCAGCCCAGGGCGCGGCCGACGGGGTACGTCCGGACGATCACCGGCGGGTTGGCGCCGTCCTCCGGCGCGAGCACGATGCGGCCCCGGATCAGCCAGCGCTCGACGTTGCCGGCGCCGTAGTCCACGTTCAGCCGGAATCGCGTGACGGTCCGGCCGGCGCTCTCGCCGACGCCGTCCTGGAAGATGACGATCGCGTAGTGGTGGCGGACCGTGCAGGTGGCGGATGGCCGCGCGCACCCGGCGACGGACAACGCCGCCGAGACCGCGGTGAGCGAGCCGAGCAGCGCCTTCGCGGGCGTGGCCGCCGGCCGTCGCCTCGCGCCGCGCCGCGGCGGCCGACCGCGCCCCGTCATCGGCTCACCCCCCGTCCGCCCATGACCTGCTCGCCAGGTCGGTGATACCCGCTTGCGGTGCGGTCATGGCATCGTGGCCGCGCCCGGCGCGGATCGAGGACGTCCATGAGCTGGCCCTGGGCATGCCTCATGTCACGCGCACCGCTGGGCCGCGCGGCAACCTCGTCTACCAGGTCGGCGGGAAGTCCTTCGTGTTCTTCCGCACCCCCCGCCCGCCCGCGCGCGCCGCTGCCTGGCTCCGCGAGCACGGCCGCTCCTCGGCGGTGCACTCCGGCAGATCAGGCTGGCGCAGGACCGCACCCTCACGGACGTGGCCGCGGCCGCCGCTGCGTCGATGCCGTGCCTTTCCGGGGTGGAGCGGGCCAGCAAGGAGGCGTCCGCCGAGGCCTCGCCGCCACCTGCGACGCGCTCGGGATCGGCATTCCGGACCTGCGAGCGGAGGTCCGGCCGACCGCGAGCCCGCCGGGCGTGCCCGCGGCGAGGGACCAGCCGGATCACGTCGCAGATCGCCATGCCCGCGCTGACCGGGCCGCCCGGGGAGTTGATGTACAGGCTGATGTCGGCCCGCGGGTCTCCGGCGGGCCATGCGGCCCGCTCCGCCTCACTACCCTGCCCGCCGACGCGCCCGCGCGCCAGCGGCCTCGCCAGGGCAGAGCCGACCGCGGCCGGGCGCCTCCCCCACCGCGATCCGCTTATTTGCATAAATCTTGATTCATCATTAGATCAATGCTAATTACCGTATCCGGTCGGCCCAGATCGCGGCGATGTCCGAGGGAACGGCCACTCGGCAGGCTCGCGTGCACCGCCCCGCTGAAAGGATCGCGATCATGAAGCCTTCCCGCCCGGTTCTCCGGCCCGGCGCTGCTCGCCGGCGGCTCAGCCGCGGCCTCGCCGTCGTGGCGCCGCTGGGCCTGGTGACCGCGCTCGCAGCCGGCGCGCCGGGCCTGCCCGGGACGCCGGCCGCGCTGGCATCGGGCGGCACCCCCACCCTGGAGGCCGGGCCGGGCCAGTACTTCCCGGTCACCCCCGTCAAGGTGCTCGACACCAGGGACGGGACCGGAGGGGTGCCGGCGGCGCCGCTGGCGGCTGGGGCGACGGTCATCGTGCCGGTGGATGGCATGGGCCAGGTCCCGCCCGCCGGCGTGACGGACGTCTACGCGGTGATCAGCGCCTTCAACCCGACCGCGTCAGGCGCGATCGAGGACTACAACACGGACGTCAGCAACCCCGGAATCTGGACGCTGCCGTTCACCGGAGGCGGGCCTGACGTCACCGTCAGCGACATGATCCAGGTCAGCGGATCGGGTGACATCTCCGTGACGAACGCCAGCTCCGGTACCGCCGATGTCTCGGTGACGGTGCTCGGGTACGTCGCGGATCAGACCAGCCGGATTCCTGGGGACCTCTACACCGCGCTGCCCGAGGCGGCGGTGCTCGACACCCGGTCCGGGCTCGGGGCGCCGCGGGCACAGGTGCCCGCAGGCGGGAGCGTCACCGTCCAGATCGCCGGGGTGGCCGGTGTCCCGTCCGGCGCGGCTGGAGCGGCGGTGTTCCTGGGCGCGGCCAACGCCAGCCAGGCGGGCTGGGTGTCCGCGTACCCCGCCGGCGGCACCGATCCGAACCTCAGGGTGCTCTCCTACGCGCCCGGCCGGGTGGTCCACAACCTGTACTACGGCCCGTTGTCATCATCCGGCCGGCTCACCCTGGTCAACCACGGAACCGCGCCGGTGGACCTGATGGCGCTGGTCCAGGGGTACCTCAGCGGGCCGGCCGCCCTGGCGGGCGGCAGCACCTACACGAGCGTCCCCGAGCGGCGGATCGCCGACACCCGCGACGGGACCGGCGGCGTCCCGGCGACGCCCGTCCCCGCGGGCGGGTCGGTGACATTCAGCGCCACCGGAGCCGACGGCGTGCCGGCGTCGGGCGTGTCCGCGGTCGTGCAGACGGTCGCGGCGCTGAACCCAACCGGGAACGGCTACCTGTCGGTCTACCCGGCCGGAGGGGCGGATCCCGACGAGCCAGGCGTGAACTTCAACGCCGGCGACATCCAGGACAACGACCTCACTGCGGCGATGGTGACCCCCGTATCCAACGCCGGGGACGTCACCGTCACGAACCACAGCAGCGGCACCGTCGACGTGGTGGTCGCCATCCGCGGCTACTACACCGCTCCCACCGCGCCCAACCCGCCGGACTCCGTCCTGGACACCCCGGTCAGCCAGACGAGCGAGACGGTCTCATGGCAGCCGCCCTTCGGCGACGGCAACGCGCCGATCACCGGCTACACGATCACCGCGCCGCCGGACGCCCAGTCCGTGACGGTGGGTCCCGGCACCACGAGCGTGACGCTGACCGGCCTGACCAACGCCAGCGCGGACGACTTCACGGTCACTGCCACGAACGCGTACGGCAGCAGCGCCGGGGCGGACGACGAGTACGCGTTGCCGCCCACGGCCCCGGCAGCGGGGACTCCCGGCGCCGGATGGCACGCGATCGCCCAGGAGCTGGGCTTCTCCGTCGATCCGGCGACCGGGCAGGCCTCGGTCGCCGACAGTTACGCCCTCAGCCTGGCGACCGACGCCAGCGGGAACATCGTCACCACGCCGGTCACGCCGGACACCGCCGACGCCCTCTCCCAGGCGAGCACCCAGTCCTACGGGTGCTCCAAGCACATCAGGAACACCACCGGTGGGCCATCGGGACCCGTCGAGTTCAACAACGAGTATGACAGCGGCTGGGGATTCTTCCACTGGGTCAACTGGCTGTACACGCTGACCGGAGCGAATTACAACGCGGCGACCAAGCTCTGGGCCTTCGAAGCGATGATGTGCGCGTCGGGTGACGGCCAGACCCAGAACAGGAACTACCACGCCACTCTCCTGGAGGACGCGGTGGAGGTGAACGACACCGGCTCCGGGACCCTCGCCAACGCGCACTGGGGGGCGCTGGACACCTCCACCAGCACGGTGGCCAGCAACCTGAACTTCCAGCTCGGCGGCCAGTACCAGGGAGCGGTGATCGGCGTGTCGTCGGGCGAGAGCGTCGTCAGCACCGTCACCACGGCGGAGATCGGAGGCCTGTCCGGCGGCACGGACGCGCACTGGGGCTACCTCTTCCCGAACCCGCCCGGGGAGGACCTGCTCAAGTACTGGCCGACCCGGCTGAACGTGTGGTGGAAGTCGGACACCCCGGCCGGGCGGCAGACCGTCGAACCGGTGGGAAACGGCGGCGAGGCGCTCTGGGAATGGTGGAACGCGAACGGCACGGACAACGGCAAGCACGTCTACTACACGTTCTCCATCCTCGTCAGCTGCGTCACCAGCGGCAGCCAGACACTCTGCGGAAAGGGCGTGGCGAATGGCTCCTGACGCGCCAAGCCGGCCAGGCCAGGGGCGGGCCCCGGTCACAGTGGCGGCCCTGGGCGCCCTCATCGTGACGGCGGCTGGCGCGGGCTGCGCGGCCCCGCCGGCCCGGCAGGTCACCACGGCTCCGGCTCCCGCCGTCTCGGTGCACACCTACCACCCATGGCCCGGCCCGGCGAGCATGCCGGCGGTCCCGCTCCCCGCGGCGACGGCCAGGAGGCTCCCGCGCGGCGTCTTCTACCTGCTGGCCGGACCACCGCAGGCCTCGGCCTGGGCCAGCGTGTGGCAGGTCACCGGCGGGCGCCAGCAGATCGTCACGCGCGGGGACATCGGCCGGTGGATCGAGAGCCTGGCGCTCTCCGCCCGGGGCATGGTGGTCACGGTCGATGTGCCCCCTTATGCCGAGATCGCGCGGTGGACCCGGACCGGCCCAGTATGGCTGCACCCCAACGGCAGGCCGCATTGGGCGGATCAACGGAGCAGTTCCAGATATAAGTAATGATGGAACAATAGCATATATTTTGGCCGGAGGGGCGTCCAGCATATGGGTCAGGTCCTCGTGGGCAGGGCAAGACTACCTTGTACGTCAATATCAGAAACTTTCGGGCATGATCATCCCATCCTTCGGTCCTGACCGGATGCTGGCCCTGGTCGGACCGTACTGGACGAACCTGCGTGGCGCACCTGACGTTCTGATCTTCTCGGACGACGGCCATGGGCCGGTCATCGGCGGCCTCCGTTCCGGGTTCCGCGAGCTCGGCTACAACTCGTTCTGGGGGCCGACGGCCCCCGCGCTGGTCGTCGGCTCGTCCAAGGACACGTTTGAGGTGCTGTACCTGACGGGCAGGCGCCAGATGCTGCCGCCAGGATGGCGCCCCCTGGCATGGAGCCCGGACGGCCGCCAGATCCTGCTCTTCGGGCACCGGAGCCTCGCCTTGTGGTCGCCTCGGGCACCGACTCGGATCACGGTCATCGGCCCGGTCAACCGCGGCTACTTCGTGACCAGTGCCGAGTGGCGCTCATCCGCCGTCGCCGGGATCTAAATCCGCCGCGTCAGTCACTCCGCGCCCCTCGCGCCACGATTTCACGATGGAAGGTCACCATGAGAAGGTTCCGGGTGCTCCCCGAGCTGGCGATGGCGATCGCCTTGATTCTCGCGATCGGCGTGTACCTTGCCCCGGCCTCTCGAGCGGAGACGGTGAATCAGGACCCGTTCGAGATCGTGGTGCAGACGAGCCAGTCCAGCAACGTATGGGAAAGCCCACATTACACGAGTTCCACTGGTGCCGGATACTCATGCACCACCGTGCAGGCGATGAGCGGTCACATATCTTATTGGATCGTCAACCTCTGGGTGTCCGATCCCGTCACCAAGGCAACCTCGGACGTCTGGGGATCGCCTCACGAGACCTCAGACAAAACCATATGCTCATCGTACTCGCAAGCGTCGAAGAACTCCAGTTTCTGGGTGAGAGTCAGGGCCTGCAGCGCCCAGCCTGGCGTCGATGCCGGTTTCATTACCGGCCTCAATGACATTTACACCGATTTCATCTGCGGGACGCTCTGCGGAGGGATGCGCAGGCGCCAGTGACGCCAGGCGGTGCCGGTGCCCGGCCGGGCACCGGCGAGCGCCAGCTCCGCCAGCCGCTCCCGGGCCTCGCCCTGGCCCGCCCGGCCGGCGAGCGGCACGCCCGCGCCCGGCGCAGCGGTGAAGCGGCCGCCCTAGATGAGTGATTCCTTATGGATTCAGTGGTCGTAGGCGATCAGGGATCGCAGGCCGGTTGTGGTGAGCTGCCAGTTGTGCCAGATGGCGGCGGCCATGGCCAGC
>JAJPIV010000154.1 GCA_021324595.1 Actinomycetota bacterium
CAGCCGCGCCCACTCCGCATCGGTCAGGTCATGTCGTTTCAGGCGATCATCATCCATAAGATAATTCAAGCTGACACCGACACAATGATCTGTAAGACACGCCCTAGGCCCGCAGGGCGGCCGGGCCGGCCGCGGGGCGGTCGCCCTTGAGCACCGCGTCCGCCCGGGCCAGCAGCGCGTCGACCTCGCCCGGCGGGGGCGCCGGGGCGGGTCGCGGGGCCTTCGGGCGACGCCGCCAGGCCAGCCACGCGCCGGCCAGCAGCGCCAGCCAGGCGGCTCCGCCCGCAGCGACGAACAGGTTCCAGGTCAGTAGCTGCCACCCGTGCAGCGACGTCACCTGATAGATCTGGGGCGGCCTGACCGCCCAGGCGAGCAGGCCCCGGCCCGGGACGAACGCGAGCGGCCCGCTGTACTGCCACGGCCACGCCCCGAAGACGGCGGCGGGGGCCACCAGCACGATCACCCAGGCGGCCCGGGCCCGGCCGGCGCCCTCCATCGCCAGCCCGGCGAGCAGCGCCAGCAGTGGCACGATCCAGACCCAGTGATGGTCCCAGCTGATCGGCGAGACGAGCACGCTGGTGATGCCGACCAGCACCCAGCCGTGGACTGGCCGGCCCGACCGGGCGAAGGCCGCGCCGCCGGCCAAGCCGGCGAGCGCCACGGCGATCGCCACGGGCAGCCAGATCGGTTGTCCCTGGGGGACGCCGCCGGCGGCCCGCGCGATCGCTCCGAGCAGCGACTGGTTGACCAGCGAGTCCACGCCGCCGGTGCGGCCGGGGCGGATGAAGTAGCCGGTCAGCCAGTACGAGGCCGACGGCCCGGGCAGGACGGCGAAGCCGACCGCGATCGTGCCGGCGAACGCTGCCGCGGCGGTCAGCGCCTGCCGGGTCTTCCCGGCGACCAGCAGGTAGGGGATGAACAGCAGCGGGACCAGCTTGATGCCGGCCGCGATCCCGACCCCGATCCCTTTCCATGCCCGCCGGTCGCCGCGGGTCAGGTCCCAGACCACCAGCAGCAGCAGCACCGGTTCGATCTGGCCGAGAAACAGGCCCTTCACCACCGGCTCGGTCCACAGCGCGAGCGCGGCCACCGCGAGCGCCGCGGCCAGCCGGGCCGCGCCGCGCCGGCCCATGGCGCCGAGGGTCAGCCAGGCGGCCACCGGGACGGCGGCCAGGCTGGACACCGTCATCAGCCACCGGAGCGTGGCCCAGGACAGCAACGAGCCGAGCGCGAAGACGAGCGCCGCGAACGGCGTGTAGGTGAACTTGACCCCCTGGGTGAGCTGCCAGGTGTACAGGATCGAGGGAAGCTGCCTGGTGATCAGGCCCGCGTCGTTGTAGACGTTGAGGTCATACCAGTCCAGCAGCGCGCCGGGGTGCACGGCGAGGTCCGTGAGGTAGGCGGTCAGCGACGTCAGGTAGAGCAGCCCGGCCACGGCCAGGCCGCCGCCGCCGATGATCCGGTTCCACGGCATCCGGCCGACGCCGGCCTGCGACTGCACGAACGGACCCTCCTCATCGCCCGAGTCGGCACCTGTGAGCTAAGACGCGCGGGGCCGGCGTCTGGTGCCCGCGCTCGCCGGCGGGCGCCGCGCCCGGCCAGCAGTCTGCCAGATGGCCGGGCGGCCCGCTGGCCGGGCGCGGCGCTGGCCGGGCTTGCCGATCGCCACCGGGCGTGGTGGCATATCTGGCAGTGCCGTTCTGGCAGGTACGCCGATGTCGGTGAGGTGACCCAGATGGCCAGCGATGTCCTCGAGCAGCGGGCAGCCGTCGAGGCTGAGGTCGGCGGGCGGACGCTGTGCGACGTGCTCGCGCAGACCGTGGCCAGCCATGGCGACCTGCCCGCCTATTCCGACCGGGACGGCTCTCAGGCGTGGCGGACGCTCACCTGGGGCCAGTTCCGCGGCGAGGTGCTGGGGCTGGCCGCGGCACTGGTCAGGCTCGGGCTGAGGCCCGGGGAGCGGGTCGCCCTGATGCTGCCCAACCGGGCCGAGCACGTGCTCGCCGACCAGGCCGTGGTCCACGCCGGCGGGGTGCCGGTCACCTTGTACGCCACGCTCGCCCCCGACCAGGTCAGGTACATCGCGGCCGACTGCGACGCGCGCGTCGCCGTGCTGGACGGCCCGTCCGAGCTGGCCAGGTGGCAGGCGGTGCTGCCCGACCTGCCGGGCGTGCGGGCGGTGGTCGTGCGCGACAGCGCCGCGTGCCCGGCCGGCGAGCCATTCCTCACCTGGGCGGGCCTGGCTGCGATCGGCAGGGACGCGGCGGCCGGGGCCGAGGCGGCCGAGGTGGCCCGCCGGACCGCGGCGATCACCCCGGACGACCCGGTCACGCTGCTCTACACCTCGGGCACCACCGCCAGCCCGAAGGGCGTGGTCATCACCCACCGCAGCGTGCTGTACGAGTGCGTCACCGCCCGGATGTCCGGAAGCGCGATCATGCATGTGCGCTGGGTCTCCTACCTGCCGCTCGCCCACATCGCCGAGCGCATGTTCACCCTGTACCTGGCCGCGTTCCTGGCCGGGCACACTTATTTCTGCCACAACGCCGCCACCGACCTGGTGCAGGTGATCGGCGAGGTGAAGCCGACCTCGTTCTTCGGGGTCCCCCGGGTCTGGGAGAAGATCCAGGCCGGCCTGCAGGCGCTGCTGGCGGCGGAGCGGGACGAGGCGAAGCGGGCGGCGGTCGCCGCGGCGATGGACGTCGGCCGGCGCTACGTGGAGAGCAGCCAGTTCGGCCGCGTCATGCCCCCCGGGCTGGAGGCGGAGTACGCGCGCGCCGAGGCCGGCGTGCTCGGGCCGATCAAGTCCCTGCTCGGCCTGGGCGAGGCCCGGGTGGTGGTGAGCGCCGCCGCGCCGCTGCCGCCGGACGTCAGCGCGTTCTTCGCCGGGCTCGGGATGAGGATCCTCGACGTCTACGGGATGACGGAGACCACCGGCGCGTTCACGATGAACACGCCGGGCGCGTTCAAGCTCGGCACTGTCGGGCGGCCGGTCCCGGGCACCGAGGTCAGGGTCGCCGACGACGGGGAGATCCTGACCCGTGGCCCGCTCAACACGCCCGGCTACCTCAACCTGTCCGGTCAGACCGCTGAGCTGCTGGACTCCGACGGCTGGCTGCACACCGGGGACATCGGCTCGGTCGACGCCGACGGCTTCGTGTCCGTGGTGGACCGCAAGAAGGAGCTGATCATCACCTCGGGCGGGGAGAACATCTCGCCGGCCGCGATCGAGAACCTGCTCGTCGCGCACCCGCTGATCGGCCAGGCCCTCGCCTACGGCGACCGGCGCAAGTACGTGGTGGCGCTGCTCACGCTGGACGGCGAGGTGGCGCCCGCCTGGGCGCGGGCGCGCGGGGTCGAGGCCTCGTCGCTGGCCGAGCTGGCCGGGACCCCGCTGGTGCTGGACGCGGTGGGCGAGGCAGTGGCCGCGGCGAACCAGAGGCTGGCGCGCGTGCAGCAGGTCAAGCGGTGGCGGCTGCTGCCGGTGGAGTGGACCGCCGAGAGCGAGGAGCTGACCCCCACGCTCAAGCTCAAGCGCCGGGTCATCCACAGCAAGTACGCCGACGTCATCGACCAGCTCTACGCCGAGCCGGCCGATCACGGCTGAAGCGCGGGGCAGGTGACGGTATCGTCACCTGACCGTGAACGATGCCCGCCGGCTGGTCCCGCGGACCGACGCGGTGCTCGCGGACCCGCGGCTGGAGTCCGCGCAGGCCAGGCTCGGCCGCCCCGTGGTCCGCGACGCGGTCCGCCGGGCGCAGCAGCTGGCCAGGACCGGGCAGATCAGCCCGGCAGAGGTGGCCGACGCCGCCCTGGCGAGCCTGCCGCCGCGCGCCGCGGGCCTCGTGCCGGTGATCAACGCGACCGGCGTCCTGGTCCACACCAACCTGGGCCGGGCGCCGTTGTCCCCGGCCGCGCGGGACGCCGCGGCGGCGGCGGCCGGCTACGCGGACCTGGAGTACGACCTGGGCACGGGGCGCCGCGGCAGGCGCGGAGCGGCGCTGCTCGCCGCGCTCGCCCGCGCCGTTCCCGACGCGCAGGCCGTGCACGTGGTGAACAACAACGCCGCCGCCCTGGTCCTGGTTGCGACGGCCCTGGGCGCGGGCCGGGAGGTGGTGCTGAGCCGGGGGGAGCTGATCGAGATCGGTGACGGGTTCCGGCTCCCTGAGCTGCTGGCGAGCACCGGCGCCCGGGTCCGCGAGGTGGGCAGTACGAACCGGACGACGCTCGCGGACTACGCCGCCGCGATCGGCCCCCGGACCGCCTTCGTGCTCAAGGTGCATCCCTCCAACTACCGGATCGAAGGGTTCACCTCGGGCGTGGGGATCAGGGACCTGGCCGGCCTTGGCGTGCCGGTGGTCGGCGACATCGGCTCCGGGCTGCTCGCCCCGCACCCGGCGCTGCCCGGCGAGCCGGACGCGGCCACGTGGCTGCGCGCCGGGGCGGCGATCGTCACGGCCAGCGGGGACAAGCTGCTCGGCGGCCCCCAGGCCGGGCTGCTGCTCGGCCGCGCCGACCTGATCGCGCGGCTGGCCAGGCACCCCCTTGCCCGCGCGCTGCGGGTCGGCAAGCTGACCGTGGCGGCGCTCGAGGCGACGCTCGCCGGCCCGCCGCCGCCGGTCTTCCGGGCGCTGGCCGCCCGGCCCGGGCAGCTGGCGGCGCGGGCCGGGCGCGTCGCCGCCGCGCTCGCCGCCGCCGGGATCGATGCGCGCCCGGTCTCGTCCGCGGCGGCCGCGGGGGGAGGCGGCGCACCCGGGGTCGAGCTGCCCAGCGCCGCGGTGAGCGTGCCCGCCTCGCTCGCGGTCCCGCTCCGCTGCGGCGAGCAGGTCCGCGGCGGCGCGCACCCGGCCGTGGTCGGCCGGCTCCGCGGCGGCCGGCTGCTGCTCGACCTGTTCGCGGTGGCGCAGGAGGACGACGGCGAGCTGGTCGCCGCGGTGCTGGCCGCCGCGGGCGCCAGCCGCGGCGGGCCGCGCTGACCGTCCCGCAGCCGGCGCCGTCAGCGGGATCGCGCGAACCGGGTCGCGCTCCACGCGCCGGCCTCGGGCGGCGGCCGGCCGGCCGAGATCCACCGGGCGATCGCGAGCCCGGTCGCCGGCGCGTTCAGGATCCCGGTGCGGAAGTGGCCGGAGGTCAGCCAGGCGTTCCCGATCCCGGGCACCCGGTCGATGACGGGGCGCCCGTCCGGGTGGCGCGGGCGGAAGCAGCACCACTGGTGGGAGACGCCCAGCCGCCGCGCCCCGGGCAGCGCGGCGCGCAGGCTTGCCATAATCAGTTCGATGACCTCCTCGCGGACCTGCGGGCTCTCGTCGCCGTAGTCGAACGTCCCGCCGGCGAGCAGGCGCCCGTCCTCCAGCGGCGTCGCCACTGGCGCCACCGTGCAGGGCAACAGCACCGGCGCGGGGTCGGTGACGAGCAGGTGCCCCTTGACGCGGTCCGATGGCACGTCGAGGTGAAGCCCGTCCAGGACGGGAGGCTGCCCGGTGGCGAACACGACCACGCCCGGGTGGATCCGGCCGGCAGAGGTGATGACCGTCTCGATCCGCTCGCCCCGGACCGTCGCGGCCAGCGCGGCGACGGCGGTGCCGATGGCGGGCAGGCCCTCTGCCAGGCCGGCCAGCGCCCGGAGCGGGTTGAGCCGCGCCTGGTGCCGGATCAGCGTGCCGCCCAGGCGCCAGGCCAGGCCCGGCACGAGCGCGGCGACCTGGGCCGCCGTGAGCCAGCGGATGTGCGAGGGCAGCCGGGCGGCCTGCCCGGTCGGGTCGGGCGCCAGGCCGATCCAGTCCAGCTCCACCAGCCCGAGCCCGCCGGGCGTCACCTGATCGAGGTAGCGCCAGCGCTCCAGGCTGGCTCGCTCCAGGTCGATGAAGGTCTCCGGGTCGCTCCACTGGTGCGGCTCGGGTATCAGCAGCCCGGTCGCCCCGCCGGTCGCGCCCGATCCCAGCCGCCCGGCCTCGATGAGCTGCACCGTGCCCAGCCCGGCGTCGTGCACGGCCGCCGCCGTCGCGACGCCGAGCATGCCGCCGCCGACCACCAGGATGTCCGGCCGGGAATCGATGATCTCGCCGGCGCCCCGGCCGAGCAGGGCCCGCTGCTCGGTGGTGAGCTGCTCCCGCCAGATCGCGCCGGTCACGGTCATGTGCCCATCCTCGGCCAGGGCATCCGGCGGGCGCGCGGGAATCGGGGGCGGAGGCGGGTGTTGTAGCGGGAGGTGGCCGCCCGGCGGGGGGCGGGGACCGGAAGTAGGCGGGGACCGGAAGTAGGCTAGGCGGTCACGGCGGCAGCCGGTGCCCGCCGGCGGGGAGGTGCAGTGCTCGCCGACTCCTACGGTCGTGTCGCGACGGACTTGCGGGTCTCGCTCACCGACAGGTGCAACCTCCGGTGCACCTACTGCATGCCGCCCGAAGGCCTGGACTGGCTGCCCGGCCCAGCGCAGCTCACCGACGACGAGCTGCTCCGGCTGCTCGCCATCGCGGTCGGGCGCCTGGGCATCACCGAGGTCAGGTTCACTGGCGGGGAGCCGCTGCTGCGGCGGGGCCTGACCGGGATCGTCGCACGCACAGCGGCGCTGCGACCCAGGCCGGAGATCTCGCTCACGACCAACGGGATCGGGCTGTCCAGGCTGGCCGGCCCGCTGCGGCAGGCGGGCCTGGACCGGATCAACGTCTCCCTCGACACGCTCGACCGGAGCACCTTCGTCACGCTCTCCAAGCGGGACCGGCTGCCCGAGGTGCTCGCCGGGCTCGAGGCCGCCGCGGCGGCCGGGCTCAGCCCGGTCAAGGTCAACGCGGTGCTGATGCGCGGCATCAACGACCGTGAGGCGCCGCGCCTGCTGCGGTTCTGCCTGGAGCGCGGCTACGAGATGCGGTTCATTGAGCAGATGCCCCTCGACGCCCAGCACGGATGGCGCCGGGAGGACATGATCACCGCCGATGAGATCCTGACGATCCTGTCTGCCGAGTTCACCCTGATCCCGGACGACCCCGGCAAGCGCGGCTCGGCCCCGGCGGAATCGTTCCTGATCGACGGCGGGCCGGCCCGGGTGGGCGTGATCGGGTCGGTGACCCGGCCGTTCTGCGCCGCCTGCGACCGGGTGCGGCGCACCGCGGACGGGCAGGTGCGGAACTGCCTGTTCGCCCGCGAGGAGAGCGACCTGCGGACGCCGTTGCGCGCGGGGGCCTCCGATGAGGAGATCGCCGAGCGCTGGCGGCAGGCCGTGGCCAGGAAGCTCCCTGGGCACGGGATCAACGACCCCGGGTTCCTCCAGCCAGCCAGGCCGATGTCGGCCATCGGCGGTTGATCGCGAGCAAGGGAGCGGCGATGAGCACCATGAGCGAGTGGATCGGCGCCGTCTGCGCGGAGCTGGGGATCAGCGAGGCGGTCGTGGACGAGCGCGAGGTCCTGGCGGTTGCGCGGGATGCCGCGCACCGGGTCGCCCGGCCGCTCGCCCCGGTCACCACGTTCCTCCTCGGGGTGGCGGTCGGCAGCGGTCAGCCGCTGGGTCCCGCGGCTGAGCGGGTACGGGCACTCGCGGAGGGCTGGCCGGGCGGCGGTGCCGGGCAGGGCGGCGGTGCCGGGCAGGACGTTGCGGACCGCTGACGGGGCGCTTGCCGAGGATAACTCAACGATATATCGTTGAGTTATCGAGATTCGGCGGGAGGCGGTTGTCATGACCGAGCGGTTCGACGAGCACGGTGACGAGGGCAGGGGCGGGCCGGCGGGCGCGGGGCCGGGCATGCCGGGGGGGCCCGGGCATGGGGAGCCCGGGCACGGGTGGCCCGGGCACGGTGGCCCCTGGCCGGGGAAGCGCTTCCGGCGCCACGGTCACGGCCCGTGGATGCGGCAGGCGCCCTGGGGGCCGTCCCCGGCCTGGGTCGGCCCGCCGGGCTGGGCTGGCCCGACGGGCTCCGGCCCGGACCCTTCGGAGTCACCGGGCGCGCCGGGCTGGCATCGCGGCCACGGCCACCGGGGCGGCCGCGCGCGCCGCGGCGACGTGCGAGCGGCCGTGCTCGCGCTGCTCGCCGAGGAGCCGATGAACGGGTACCAGATCATCCAGCAGATCGCCGACCGCAGCGGCGGCCTGTGGCGGGCCAGCCCCGGGTCGGTCTATCCGGCGCTTGCTCAGCTGGAGGACGAGGGGCTGGTCGAGCGCGCGGCGGACGGGCATGGCCGGGCCTACGCGCTGACCGAGCGGGGCCGGCGGTACGTCGCCGAGCACGCCGGCGAGCTCAGGGCGGCCTGGTCGACGGTGGGCGGCGACGCGGCGAGCGCGGCGGCGGGCATGCGCGCGCTGGTCCACCAGGTCCACCTGGCGGCGTTCCAGGTGATCAGCGCCGGCACGCCGGCCCAGGTGCGGCAGGCGGGCGACGTGCTGGCGCAGGCCAGGAGGGCGCTCTACGGCATCCTGGCGCAGGAGGACGATGCGCCGGACGCCGAGGCGCCGGGCCCGGAGGGCGGTGACGCCGGCAGGCCCGCGGGTGCCGGCGGCGGCGCGGGCTAGGCTCGCGCCAGGGAGGTGAGCGGTGTACCCGTCAGCAGGCTCCGAGGACGGCCGTGAGCCGGTCATCGTGGTGACGTCGCTGGCCAAGCGCTACGGTGCGATCGAGGCGGTGCGCGGCATCGACCTGACCGTCCGCCGGGGCGAGACCTTCGGGTTCCTGGGACCGAACGGCGCCGGGAAGACCACCACCATCAAGATCCTCTGCACGCTCGCGGCCGCGACCTCGGGACGGGCGATGGTCGCCGGGTACGACACCGCCACCCAGCGCGACCAGGTCCGGCGGAACATCGGGCTGGTGTTCCAGGACACCACGCTCGACAACTACCTGACCGCCGAGCAGAACCTCCGCTTCCACGCCGAGCTCTACGGGGTGCCCAAGGGCGCGCTCGGGCCGCGGATGCGGCAGGTGCTCGACATGGTCGGGCTCTGGGACCGCAAGGACAGCCTGGTCAGCACGTTCTCCGGGGGCATGCAGCGGCGGCTGGAGATCGCCCGCGGCCTGCTGCACGCCCCCCACGTGCTCTTCCTCGACGAGCCGACCGTCGGCCTGGACCCCCAGACCCGGTCCTCGATCTGGGCGTACATCAACGAGCTGAAGCGGCGCGAGGACATCACGATCTTCCTGACCACGCATTACATGGACGAGGCCGAGCACTGCGACCGGATCGCGATCATCGATCATGGCCGGATCGTGGCCATGGACACGCCCGAGGCGCTCAAGGCGAGCGTGGGCACCGACCGGGTGCAGATCCACACCGCCGACGACGAGCAGGCGATCGACGCGCTCCGCCGGGTCTTCGGGGTCACGGCCGGGATGCATGACGGGGCGGTCACGTTCTCGGTGCCCTCCGGCGAGCAGTTCGTGCCCCGCCTGTTCGCCGAGCTCGGGGTGCCCATCCGGGCGGTCAGCGTCTCGCGGCCGTCCCTGGACGACGTGTTCATGTCCTACACGGGCAGGACGATCCGCGACACGGAGGTGTCGGGGACCGACGCGATGCGCCAGATGGCGGCGCGCTGGCGGGGAAGGCGCTGACTCATGACAACCGACACCATCGGCAAGGCCGCCGAGGCGGCCCTGGTCGAATCGATCAGGGTGGCCGTCCCGGAGCATGGCATCCGGCACGACTTGCGGGCGGCGAGCGTCGTCTGGCGCCGCGAGCTGATCAGGTTCAAGGCCGACCGGCTCCGCGCGGTCACCTCCCTGATCCAGCCGTTCCTGTTCCTGTTCATCCTCGGAACCGGGCTGTCCTCGCTGGCCGGCGGCAGGCTGCCGCCGGGGGTGGACTTCAAGACCTTCATCTACCCCGGCGTGCTCGCCATGTCGGTCCTGTTCACCGCCATATTCTCGGCCGGGTCGATCGTCTGGGACCGCGAGTTCGGGTTCCTGCGGGAGATCCTCGTCGCGCCGGTCAGCCGGGCCTCGATCGTGGTCGGCAAGTGCCTCGGCGGGGCGACGATCGCCACCTTGCAGGGGGCCGTGTTCCTGGCTCTGGCGGGCTTCGCGCACGTACCCTACGACCCGCTGCTCCTGCTTGCCCTGGTGGGCGAGCTGCTGCTGCTCGCGTTCACCCTCACGGCCTTCGGGGTGATGATGGCGGCGCGGATCACGCAGTTCCAGGCGTTCATGGCGCTCACCCAGATGCTGGTCATGCCGCTGTTCTTCCTCTCGGGCGCGCTCTACCCGCTGAGCGGGCTGCCCGGCTGGCTGACCGTGCTGACCCGGGTCGACCCGCTCACCTACGTGGTCGGCCCGATGCGGGAGGCGGTCTTCAGCCACCTGAGCATCCCCGCGGTCGAGCAGCACTTCCTGGCGCCCGAGCTGACCTGGGCCGGCTGGCCGGTGCCGACCTGGCTGTCGCTGGCCATGGTCGCCGTCATGGGGCTGTCGATGATGGGCGTCGCGATCGCCCAGTTCCGCCGGACCGAGTAGCTCACGCCCCGGCCCGCGGGTGGGCTGCGGAGCGGACGAGAAGGAACGCTTGTTCCCGGGAAGAAAGGGCGACGCCGGGTGGCTACGGGGGCAAACCACCCGGCGTCGCATTCATCGGCGTTCCGACGGGGGCCCGGAACGCCGGCAACGGTGCCCCAGCGGGGGACCAGAGCACCGGTATGCATGTTACACCGAACCGGCCCCATGTGCGTCAAGACCGGATGAGAAGCGAATCTGCGGATCACTCGTTACGAGCCGGTAGCGGCCTGGTCGGCCGATATGCGCCCGGCCGTGCGGGCCGTGCCGTCCGATCCGCCCGGACGCGCCCGGCCGGCCCGGACGGGGCTAGCCGGCCCAGGTTTGCCCGCGGTCGTCTGCGGGCCGGCCCGGCGCTCCGGCGGGGCTGGGCGGCGCGGCCCGGTCCTGCGGCGCGGCCCGGTCCTGCGGCGCGGCGCGGCCCGGCCCGGTCTGGCCGGCGCGGCGCTCCGGCAGCGCGGGCTCGTACGGCCGGAACCCGCGCCCGCGGCTGCCGGGCCGGCGCGCGTTCGCGACCACGACCGCGAAGTAGGGCAGCACGGTGGCGCCGAGCGCCGGGATCGCGGCCAGCCAGCCGGCATGGTGCAGGAACATCACCACGGCCACGATGAAGCAGGCCAGCCGGATGCCCATCATCAGCAGGTACCGGCGCTGCCGCTGGCCGATCTCCGCCGAGCGCGGCTGCCGGGCCTCGGTCACGAGGTGGGCCTGGCGGCGGGATCGGGTGCGCACGCCTCCCACGTTAGGCGTGCCTTCGCTGGGACGCCAATCCCGCGCCGGGGAGCGGGGCCGGCCCCCGGCGCGGCGATCCTGCGCCGCGCCGCCCGCGGGTGGTAGTCCTGGACCTGCCGCGCCGGCGCGGTGCCGGCGGCGAGCACGCGGAGAGGACGTCATGAGCGAACGTACCTACCGGGTCGTCGAGATCGTCGGCACCTCGCCGGAGAGCATCGACGCGGCGATCCGCAACGGCCTGCGCCGTGCCGCCGCGACCCTGCGTCACCTCGACTGGTTCGAGGTGACGCAGATCCGCGGCCAGGTCGAGGACAACGAGATCGCCCACATCCAGGTGGGCCTGAAGATCGGCTTCCGGCTGGAGGACGCCTGAGGGCCACCCCGCGCGTCCGGCCCGGGACCCCGGGCCTGGACCCCGCGCGCGGCCGGGTACGCTCGGTCCGCGCGGGCAGGCGGCGAGGGCCGGCGGGGCGCCGCGGGCACGGAGGTGAACGATGGGCCGGTCCGTCCTGGTGACCGGGGGCAACCGGGGAATCGGGCTGGCGATCGCCCGGCGCCTGGCGGCCGGCGGCGACGCGGTCACCGTCACCTCGCGGTCGGGTGAACCGGTCGACGGGCTCACCGTGGTCCGCTGCGACGTGCGCAGCGCGGCGGCCGTGGACGCGGCCTTCGCCGCGGCGGAGGCTGCCCACGGCCCCGTCGAGGTGGTCGTGGCCAACGCCGGGGTGACCAGCGACCAGCTCCTCGCGCTGATGAGCGAGGAGGAGTTCACCTCGGTCATCGACACCAACCTGACCGGCGCCTACCGGGTGGCCAGGCGCGCCGTCCGGCCGATGATGCGGCTGCGCCGCGGCCGGATCATCTTCATCTCCTCGGTCGTCGGCCTGCTCGGCTCGGCCGGGCAGGCGAACTACGCCGCGTCCAAGGCCGGGCTGATCGGGATGGCGCGCTCGCTCGCCCGCGAGCTCGGCAGCCGCAACATCACGGTGAACGTGGTCGCCCCGGGGTTCGCGGACTCCGACATGACCGCTGCCCTGCCGGCCGAGCGCAAGCGGGCGATCCTGGCCGCCGTGCCGCTCGGGCGCACCGCCTCGCCGGACGAGGTGGCCGGGGTGGTCCAGTTCCTGGCCGGCCCGGACGCGGCCTACATCACCGGCGCCGTGATCCCGGTCGACGGCGGCCTCGGCATGGGGCACTAGGAGGGACCGATGGGACTTCTCGACGGCAAGCGGATCCTCGTCACCGGCGTCCTCACCGACTCCTCGATCGCGTTCCACGTGGCCAGGATCGCCCAGGAGCAGGGCGCGGCGGTGGTGCTCACCGGGTTCGGGCGGCTCAGCCTCGTGGAGCGGATCGCCCGCAGGCTCCCCGACCCGCCGCCGGTCCTCGAGCTGGACGTGACCGACCCCGGGCAGCTGGACTCGCTCGCCGGCCGGGTCGGCGAGCACGTGGACCGGCTCGACGGCGTGGTGCACGCGGTCGCCAACGCCCCGGCCGCCGCGCTCGGCGGGAACTTCCTGAACACGGCCTGGGACGACGTGTCGGCCGCGCTGCACGTGTCCACCTACTCGCTCAAGGCCCTGGCGATGGCCGCGCTGCCGTTGATGCGCGAGCGCGGCGGCGCGATCGTGGGCCTGGACTTCGACGCCAGCCTCGCCTGGCCGTCGTACGACTGGATGGGCGTGGCCAAGGCCGGCCTGGAGTCGTGCGCCCGCTACCTGGCCCGTTACCTCGGCGAGCACCGGATCCGGGTCAACCTCGTGGCCGCCGGCCCGCTGCGCACGATCGCGGCCACCTCCATCCCCGGCTTCGAGCGGTTCGAGTCGGTCTGGGGGGAGCGAGCGCCGCTCGGCTGGGACCTGGGCAACCACGAGCCCGCCGCCCGGGCGTGCGTGGCGCTGCTGTCAGACTGGTTCCCCGCCACCACCGGCGAGATCGTCCACGTGGACGGCGGGGTGCACGCGGTCGGTGGCTGACCGCCCGCGAGCCGGGCGCGGCAGCCCGGGGCCGGCGGGAATTGATAACAACTTGTGACGTTCCGGAATCTTGTTCTCTACGGGATCGCGTCTACGCTTCCGGCAAGCCGCTGGGCTGATGCACGCATGGATGCTGAGCAACCGGCGGACCGAGGAAGGTGGCCAGGCAGTGCCCGCAGCGCGTGACGCCGTGCCCGGCTCGCGCCCGGGCGCCGCGCTCCACCGTGACCGCCCTGAGAGCAAGGGGATCTGATGAAAGTCGCCCATCCGGTGATGAAGATGGCGGCGCTCGCCGCCGTCGGCGCGACGGTGCTCGCCGCGTGCGGCACGAGCACGTCAACGCCGTCGTTCATCGGCCCGTCCGGAGCCTTCGGCAAGGTGCCGCCGGCGGCAAGCGGGCCGAAGCACGCTGGCACGATCACGGTCGCCGAGCCCCCGGGCGCCACGCCGACCTGGATCTTCCCGGTCACGCCCGGTGCCAACAGCTCGGTGTACACCGCGTACTCGTTCCAGTACGAGTTCTGGCGCCCGCTGTACTGGATCGTCAACGGCGTCCGGCCGGTCGAGTACAAGCCGATGAGCATGGCCAACGACCCGGTGTTCAGCAACGGCGACAAGACCGTCACGGTCACGCTGAAGAACTGGGTGTGGTCCGACGGCCAGCCGGTCACCTCCAAGGACCTGCTGTTCTGGATCGACGAGGCCAGGGCGGCGATCAAGGAGTCCCCGGCGAACTGGGGCAACTACACGCCCAAGTACGGCATCCCGGACCAGATCGTGACCGCGACCACGCCGAACGCCAAGACGCTTGTGCTCACGCTCAACAAGGCGGTCAACCCGACCTGGTTCTTCGAGGACGAGCTGCCGCTGATCCAGCCGATCCCCGCGCACGCCTGGGCGAAGGCCTCGGTCAGCGGCCCGATCCTCGACTTCACCAACCCGGCGAACGCGAAGAAGATCTACGACTTCCTCGCCGCGCAGTCGAAGTCCACGAAGACCTACGCGACCAACCCGCTGTGGCAGATCGTGGACGGCCCGTACCAGATCACCTCATTCAACAACACCACCGGCGCGTGGACCGCGAAGCCGAACGCCAAGTACAGCGGCCCGCACGCGACCCCGATGTCCAGCCTGTCGGCCGTGCCGTTCACCTCCGACACCGCGGAGTTCAACGCGGTCAAGTCCGGCCAGATCGACCAGGGCTACGTCCCGCTGACCGACGTGCCGCAGATCGGCTCGATCAAGTCGACCTACAACGTGTTCGGCTACCCCGGGTTCGGGTTCAACTACGTGACCTACAACTTCCTGGACAAGACCGGGGACTTCAACAACATCATCAAGCAGCTGTACATCCGGCAGGCGATGGCCCACCTGGAGGACGAGGCCGGCTACATCAAGGCGTTCTTCCACGGCGCGGGCGGCCAGGCGTACGGCCCGGTCCCGGCGATCCCGGCGACCCCCTACACGCCGTCCAACGCGCTGACCAACCCGTACCCGTTCAGCGTCAGCGCCGCGATCAGCCTGCTGAAGAGCCACGGCTGGACGATCAACCCGGGCGGTACCGACGTGTGCGCCAACCCGGGGACCGGGGCGAACCAGTGCGGCGCCGGCATCCCGAAGGGCACCAAGCTCGCCTGGAACATGATCTACAACACCTCGCCGGCGATCATCGGCGAGCAGGTCACCGACCTGGTCTCCCAGGCGCGCAAGGCCGGCATCACGATCACGCTGAAGTCGGACAACTTCAACCACATGATCGCGACCTACTACGACGTGGCCAACCCGAAGGCCGACAACCTCTGGGCGATGGAGGACTTCGGAGGGTTCAGCATCTCCGCCTACCCGACCACGCTCGGCATCTTCAACTCGACCGGCTCGTTCAACATCGGCGGGTACAAGGACCCGCAGGCCGACACGCTCATCAACGCGTCGGTGACCAGCGGGAACCCGTCCGCGGTGAAGAACGAGGCCGCCTACCTGACCGAGCAGCAGCCGAGCCTGTTCCAGCCGCTCGTGGACAACGTGGTGGTCTGGAAGAAGACGATCTCGGGTGACCCGCTGTCGTTCGAGTCGCTCACCCAGTACCAGCTCAACCCCGAGTTCTGGTACTTCACGAAGTAACGCGCAAGGGCCGCCTCTGGACGCCCCTGGCCCGCGGGTGCTACACCGTAGGCCAGGGGCGCTCCACGGCGCCCCGGCGTGGTGGCCGTGCGGGCGCGGCGGGCTCGCGGGAAGGGGCAGCGGCGGTGACCGCGTACATACTGCGGCGGATCGGGACGTCGATCGTCGTCGTGCTCGGCGTCACGTTCATCATCTTCTTCCTCCTGCACCTGATCTACCCGTCGCCGGCGATCGACGTGCTCGGGCCCAAGGCCACCGGCCCGGCGATCCGGTCATGGAACCTCCAGCACGGGTTCGACCGGCCGTTCATCGTCCAGTACCTCAGCTACCTGGGGAACCTGCTGCACGGCAACTTCGGCTACTCCTGGAAGGCGAACCAGAGCGTCACCGCCCTGTTCGCCGAGCGATGGGCGCGCAGCGCCTACCTGTCGGGCATCTCGCTGGTCTTCGCGGTGCTGATCGCCATCCCGCTGGGGATCTTCCAGGCGGTCCGGCGGAACACCATCGCCGACAACGTCGTCACCGGGCTGGCGTTCGTCACCTACGCGATGCCGGTCTTCATGCTCGGGCTCATCCTGATCCAGGTCTTCGCGCTGTCGTTCCCGATCTTCAACTACGAGGCGAGCCAGTCGATGTCCGTGTGGGGCGTCATGACGGACTGGCGCTCCATGACGCTGCCGATCGCGACGCTCACGCTGATCAGCGTGGCCGGCTTCTCCCGGTACATGCGCTCGAGCGCGATCGACCAGCTCGCGCAGGACTACATCAAGGCAGCGCGGGCCAAGGGGCTGCCCGAGCGGCTGGTCCTGTGGCGCCACCTGCTGCGCAACGCCTGCCTGCCGATGGTCACGCTGATCGGCCTGTCGATCCCGTTCCTGCTGGCCGGGAACCTGATCACCGAGCAGCTCTTCAACTACCAGGGCCTCGGGCTGCTGTTCTTCGACAGCCTGAACAACGTGGACTACAACACGCTGCTCGCCTACACGATGCTCGGGGCGCTGCTCACCGTGGTCGGCAACCTGATCGCCGACATCTCGCTGACGGTCGCCGATCCGCGGATCAGGCTGGCCTGACGGTCGGCGGCGGGACAGGGCAGGGAAGGGGACCGGACGTGGCGCAGGTCAGCACCTCACTGACGCCGCTCGACATCACCCGCGCGCCCGAGGGCGGCGAGATCGGGCCGATCCAGAGCGGGTGGAAGCTGGCGATACGCGAGTTCGCGCAGAACAGGCTCGCGGTGATCGGCCTGGCGATCCTGGTGTTCTTCGTGGTGTTCTGCTTCGCCGGGCCGCTGTTCTACCACGGGCAGGTGTTCAACACGAACCTGACCGCCGCCGACATGCCGCCCGGGGCCGGCCACCCGCTCGGCACCGACGACGAGGGCTTCGACGAGCTGGCCCTGCTCATGTGGGGCGGCCGGGCCGCGCTTGAGGTCGGGTTCTTCGCCGCGATCATCGGGATCGGGATCGGCGCGATCTGGGGGTCGGTCTCCGGGCTGGCCGGCGGGATCGTGGACGCGGTCATGATGCGGATCGTCGACATGTTCCTGGCGATCCCGTTCCTGTTCATCGTGCTGATCGTCGCGGTCAGGTACGGCGCGTCCGTGCTCGGGCTCAGCCTGATCATCGGCGCGTTCACCTGGCTGGTGCCGTCCAGGCTGGTCCGGGGCGAGGTGCTGACTCTGCGCGTGCGGGACTTCGTCTCGGCTGCCCGCGCGGCCGGGTCGGGGCGCCTGCGGCTGATCCGCAAGCACCTGCTCCCCAACGCGCTCGGCGTGATGATCGTCAACGTCACGTTCAACGTGGCCGACGCGATCCTGGCCGTGGCCGCGCTCGGCTACCTGGGCTTCGGCCTGCACTACCCCACGCAGGACTGGGGCGACATGCTCTCCAACGGCATCCAGTCGCTGCAGGACGGGTACTGGTGGCTGGTCTACCCGGTCGGCGCGTGCATCGTGCTCGTGGTCATGGCCGCCAACCTGGTGGGCGACGCCCTGCGTGACTCGCTCGACGTGCGGCTGAGGCGCCGGTGAGGGCGGCCGGGCCGGCGCCGCCGGGCGCGAAGGCGCGCGCGACGCAGCCCAACCCCCGGCACCGCTGACCTAGGAGCATCCCCGATGTCCCCCGTCCTTGAGATCGACGACCTGTCCACCCACATCAAGCTCAGCCGCTCCGTCGTCCAGGCCGTCGGCAACGTCTCGCTGCGGATCGAGGCCGGGGAGACGCTGGGCCTGGTGGGGGAGTCCGGCTGCGGCAAGTCGATGACCGGGCTGTCGATCATGGGCCTGCTCCCGCCGGGCGGCAGCGTGGTGGGCGGCTCGATCAAGCTGGAGGGGCGGGAGCTGGTCGGGCTGCCCGATGCCGAGCTCCGCAAGCTCCGCGGCAACGAGATCGCGATGATCTTCCAGGATCCGCTGACCTCGCTCGACCCGACCAAGACGGTCGGCTACCAGGTCGCCGAGCCGGTGCGGCTGCACCGGGGCGCGAGCAAGGCGGAGGCCCTGGCGCGCGCCGAGGAGGTGCTCGGCCTGGTCGGCCTGCCGCGCCCGAAGGAACGGCTGGCCGACTACCCGCACCAGCTGTCCGGCGGGCTGCGCCAGCGGGTGATGATCGCGATGGCGCTGGCGTGCGAGCCGAAGCTGCTCATCGCCGACGAGCCGACCACCGCGCTCGACGTGACGATCCAGGCGCAGATCCTCAAGCTCCTCGACGACCTGCGGACCCGCCTCGGCATGGCGATGCTGCTGATCACCCACGACATGGGGGTGATCGCCGGCCACGCCGACCGGGTCAACGTGATGTACGCCGGCCGGATCGTCGAGGCCAGCGAGACGACCAACCTGTTCGCGCGCATGCACCACCCGTACACGCAGGCCCTGCTCGCCTCGATTCCCAAGCTGGACAGCGACAGCGCCAGGCCGCTGCTGAACATCCCCGGCCTGCCCCCGGACCTGGCGCACCCGCCGGCGGGCTGCCGGTTCGCCGCCCGGTGCGGCCGCGCCACGGACCGGTGCGTCACCGAGGAACCGCGGCTGACCGGGCCGGACGCCGGGCACCTGTTCGCCTGCTGGCACCCGGTCGACGGCCCGCTCGCCGCCACCGCGGCGAACGGGGCGGGCGCCGCGCGGACAGGCGCCGCGCGGGCTGCGGCGGCCGGCGCCCCGCCGCAGGGGCACGACGCCCAGACCGGCCCCGGGGAGGTGCTCCGCGGCTCCCCCCTGCTGGAGATCAGGGACGTCGTCAAGGAGTACCCCGTCACCTCAGGGGCGATCCTGCAGCGCCGGACCGGGGCAGTGCACGCGGTCTCCGGCGTCTCCTTCACCGTCAACGCCGGGGAGACCTTCGGGCTGGTCGGCGAGTCCGGCTGCGGGAAGACCACGATCGGCAAGATGATCGTCGCGCTCGAGCGGCCCAACTCGGGCAGCGTGCTGCTCGCCGGGCGGGACGTCTCCGCCCTGCGCGGATCGGAGCTGCGCCGGTACCGCAAGGACCTGCAGCTGATGTTCCAGGACCCGTACTCCTCGCTGGACCCGAGGATGCGGGTCGGCGCGATCATCAGGGAGCCGCTGGCGATCCAGCGCATCGGGTCCCGCGCGCAGCAGCAGCAGCGGGTCTACGAGCTGCTCGACGAGGTCGGCCTGCCGCGCAACGCGGTGGAACGGTACCCGCACGAGTTCTCCGGCGGCCAGCGGCAGCGGATCGGGCTGGCCCGCGCGCTGACCCTCAACCCGCGGGTGATCGTGGCCGACGAGCCGGTCAGCGCGCTCGACGTGTCGATCAGGGCACAGGTGCTCAACCTAATGAAGCGGCTGCAGGCCGACCACGACCTCACCTACGTCGTGATCTCCCATGACCTGGCCGTCGTCAAGTACCTGGCCGACCGGATCGGCGTGATGTACCTCGGCAAGCTGGTCGAGATGGGATCCGCCGACGACATCTACCAGCGCGCCGCGCACCCCTACACGGCGGGCCTGATCGCCACGATCCCGGTGCCCGAGCCCGAGGTGGCGCGGACCAGGCGGGGAGCCGGGATCTCCGGGGAGCTGCCCAGCCCGATCCGCCCGCCGTCCGGCTGCCGGTTCCGGACACGGTGCCCATTTGCCCAGGATGTGTGCTCCGAGCAGGAGCCGGCGCTGCGCTCGTTCGGCGCCGGGCACGTGGCCGCCTGCCACTTCCCGCTGCGCAGCCCCGCGGACCTGCCAGAGCCGGCCGCGGTGACCGTGACCGCCAGCGAGGGAACGGCCCCGGCGGGCGGCCCCGCGGGCTAGCGGCGGGCCCCGCCTCCCCACCGTCGGCGGCCCGGTCCGGCCCCCCCTCCCGTCCGGGCCCGGCGTGTTGCGCCCCCCGCGGGGCCACCCGATACTGTGGGCATGACCGGCATCCGGGCGTCGGACGAGGAGCGGGACCGGGCGGCCGGCGAGCTGCGGGAGCGCTTCGCGGAGGGCCGGCTGAGCCAGGAGACGTTCCTGTACCGCCTCGACCGCGCCCTGCGCGCGAAGGACTCGGCGGAGCTGTCCGGCCTGCTCGGGGACCTCCCGCCGCGGCGGCAGGGCTGGCTCGCCGGCGGCCGGCCGGGGCGCGGCTGGCTGGGCTGGGCCGCCCGGATCGCCGGGCGGTGGCGGCCCGGGCCGGGCGCCGCCGGGTACAGTGCCGCGCGCCACGACCAGTTCCTCCCGCCGTTCTACCTGCCCAGGCAGGCAAACGGCCGGTTCACCATCGGGCGGGCGATGGCCTGCGACTTCACCCTGGCCGACCTTTCCGTCTCCCGCTGGCACGCCAAGCTCCACAAGGATGGCGAGGCCTGGCTGCTGTCCGACCTGGGCTCGACCAACGGCACCAGGCTGAACGGCTGGCGCGTCACCACCGGGGTGCCGCTGCGGCCGGGTGACCGGGTGACTTTCGGCTCGGTCAGCTTCATCGTCCGCGACGTCCCTGCGGCGCTCGGCTGACGGCGCGGCGCCCGGAGGGCACGGCCGGCGGGGCCGGCATGCCGGCCCGCCTGGCCTGCGGGCACTGCGGCCCGGCTGGCCGGCAGGCCATAGAGTCGGACCGTGACCCTCGTCCTGGTGGTGCGGCACGGGCTGACCGCGGCGACCGGCACGGCGCTGGCCGGCCGGACCCCCGGGATCGCCCTGGACGACCGCGGCCGGGCCCAGGCGGCCGCGCTGGCGCAGCGGCTGGCCGGGGTCCGGCTCGACGCGATCGTGTCGAGCCCGATGGAGCGGTGCGTGCAGACTGCCGAGGCGGTGGCGCGGGCGGGGCAGGGCGCCGCGGTGGTCACCGACGAGCGGCTCACCGAGTGCGGCTACGGCGACTGGACCGGCAAGCCCCTGCGCAAGCTGGCCCGCGACCCGCTGTGGCGAACCGTGCAGGCGCACCCCAGCGCGGTGACCTTCCCCGGACCGGGCGGTGAGGCGATGGCCGACATCCAGCGCCGCGCGGTGGCCGCGATCCGGGACTGGAACGGCCGGCTCGGGTCCGGCGCCGTCTACCTGGTCTGCTCCCACGCCGACGTGATCAAGGCGATCCTGGCCGACAGCCTCGGGCTCCACCTGGACCTGTACCAGCGGATCGTGATCGACCCGTGCTCGCTCAGCGTGATCCGCTACACGCCGACCCGGCCGTTCGTCGAGCGGCTGAACGACGTCGGCGGCAGCGTCGCGGCGCTCGCCAGGGCGGTACAGTCCAGATCGGAGAAGGCCCCGGCCCCCGCGTTCGCGCCGCGGCCGGGCGACGCGCCGGTGGGCGGCGGGGCGGGAGGATAGGAACATGGCCGTCTACGCGTACGATCCGCCCGAGCGATTCATCGCGGGAACGGTCGGCCAGCCCGGCGAGCGCACGTTCTACCTGCAGGCCTCGGGCGGCGGCCGGGTCACCAGCGTGCTCGTCGAGAAGGGGCAGGTCAGCCAGCTCGCCGAGCGGCTCGATGAGCTGCTCGACGAGGTGATGCGGCGCAGCGGCGGGTCGGCCCCCATCCCGGCGGTCGCGCCGTCCGCGCTCGCCGACGACGGCCCGCTCGAGCAGCCGGTGCTGGAGGACTTCCGCGCGGGGGCGATCGCGCTCGCCTGGGATGGCGAAAGCCAGCGCGTGATCATCGAGGCGCAGGAGCTCAGCGACGAGCCGCTAGAGCCGCTGTCGGAGGACCTTCCCGAGGACGGCCCCGCGGTACTGCGGGTCACGATCAGCGCCGCCGCCGCGCGGGCGTTCGCCAAGCGGGCGCTCACGGTCGTGCTGGCGGGCCGGCCGCCGTGCCCGCTGTGCGGCCTGCCACTGGACGCGTCCGGGCACGTCTGCCCGCGGCAGAACGGGCACCGGATTGGGCGCTCCTGAGCGGCGGCGCCGCGACCTGGCCGACCCGGGCGGGCCGGCCGCCGCCGCGCGGGCGCTCCGGGAGGCGCCGGCCGGGCCGGCCGGCCCCGGCGAGGCCGAGGACGCCGCCCTAGAGCTGCTGTCGGCGGGACGCCTCACCGTGGCCGGCCGGCTCGCGGAGGCGTCGAACGCCACCCTCTACTGCACCGTCACGCACCGCGGCCGGGCCGGCGCGTGCGTGTACAAGCCGGTGGCGGGCGAGCGCCCGTTGTGGGACTTCCCGCACGGCTCGCTGGCCGGGCGGGAGGTCGCGGCCTACGCGGTCTCGCGCGCGTCCGGGTGGAACATCGTGCCGCCGACGGTGTACCGTGACGGCCCGTTCGGGCCGGGCATGTGCCAGCTGTGGATCGACGCTGACCCCGCCGTGGACCTGCTCGCGCTCGCCAGGAGCGCCGATCACGCCGGGCTGCGGGCGATGGCGGTCTTCGACGCGGTGATCAACAACGCCGACCGCAAGATCGGCCACCTGCTCCCCGTGCCCGGCGGGCACGTGTACGGCTGCGACCACGGGGTGTGCTTCGCCGAGGAGTACAAGCTGCGCACGGTGCTGTGGCAGTGGCGGGGAGATCCGCTCGCCGAGGCGGACGTCGAGGCGCTGGAGCGGCTGCGCGCCCGGCTCGAGGCCGGCGACCTGGCCGCCACCCTGCGGCGCTGGCTGACCGCCGGGGAGGTCGCCGCCACCTCGGCCAGGGTCCGGACGCTGCTGCGCCACCGGGTCCACCCGCAGCCACCGCGAGACTGGCCCGCGGTCCCCTGGCCGCCGGTGTGAGCGGGCCGCCGGCGTGAGCGGGCCGCCGGCTACCGGCCGCCCTGCTCGCCGCGACGGCGCAGGTAGCGCTCGAACTCGCGGGCGATCGCGTCCCCGCTCGCCTCGGGCAGGTCGGCGGCGTCCTTGGCCTCCTCAAGCGCCCGGACGTAGTCAGCGACCTCGCTGTCCTGCTGGGCGAGCTCGTCCACCCCGCGCTCCCACGCCCGTGCCTCGTCCGGCAGGTCACCGAGCGGGAGCGGGGCGTCGAGCAGGTCCTCCACGCCGCGCAGCAGCGCCAGCGTCGCCTTGGGGCTCGGCGGCTGGGCGACGTAGTGGGGCACCGCCGCCCAGAGCGAGACCGCGGGCAGGCCGGCCCGGGCGCAGGCGTCCTGCAGCACGCCGACGATGCCGGCCGGCCCCTGGTAGTCCACCTGCCCGGTGCGCAGCGCGCCCGCCAGGGCCTCGTCCGAGGCCGCCACGGTCACCGGGACCGGCCTGGTGTGCGGCGAGTCGGCGAGCAGCGCGCCGAGCAGGATCACCAGATCGGCGCCCAGCCGCCGGAAGGCGTCGACCAGCTCGGCGGTGAACGCGCGCCAGCGCATGTTGGGCTCGATCCCGTGGACGAGCACCACATCGCGGCCGAGCCCCGCAGGGCTGGCCACGGCGAGCCTGGTGGTCGGCCAGGTCAGCCGGCGGGTCCGGCCGCCGGCCACCTCGACGACCGGCCTGGTGACCTGGAAGTCGTAGTAGTCCTCCGGGTCGATCTCGCCGACCGCGGTGGCATCCCAGGATGCGCCGAGGTGGGTCACGGCCGCGCTCGCCGCCTCGCCCGCGTCGTTCCAGCCCTCGAACGCCGCGATGACCGCCGGCCTGGCCAGTCGCCGGCCGGAGCCGTGCCGGCCTCCGGCGCCGTCCTGGCCGCTGCCGTCCTGGCCCGGCGCCGGGAGTCCGTCGAGCTCGATCGGAAGCCACCTCCAGGACTTGGTCCCGCGCCCGCCGTGGCCCGCCGGGCGACGTCACGCTCGTACCACCAGCCTAGTCGCCCTGCGGTGCGCCTAGGATGGGGGTCATCATGTCGCCCGCAGCCGAACATGCCGGACAGCCTCCCAGGGGGGCGCTGCTGCGCGCCGCCCTCGCCGAGCGGCTGGTCATCGCCGACGGCGCGATGGGCTCGATGCTGCAGGGCAGCCCGGTCGCCCCCGGTGACTTCGCCGGGTACGAGGGCTGCAACGAGATCCTCAACGTCACCCGGCCCGATGTCGTCCGCGCGATCCACGACGGGTACCTGGCGGCCGGCGTGGACTGCGTCACGACCAACACGTTCGGGGCGAACCTCGGCAACCTGGGCGAGTACGGCATCCCCGAGCGCATCTACGAGCTGTCCAGGGCAGGGGCGGTGCTCGCGCGGCAGGCGGCCGACGCGGCGGCGGCGGCGGACGGGCGGCCCCGGTGGGTCCTCGGCTCGATCGGCCCCGGGACCAAGCTGCCCACGCTCGGCCATGTCCGGTTCGCGCAGCTCCGCGACGCCTACGAGAGCAACGCCGCCGGGCTGCTCGACGGCGGCGCCGACGCGCTGATCGTGGAGACCTGCCAGGACCTGCTCCAGGCGAAGGCGGCGATCATCGGCGCGCGGCGGGCCATCGCCGGGCGCCCGGGCGCCGCGTCGACCCTGCTCATCGCCCAGGTGACCATCGAGACCACCGGGGCCATGCTGCTCGGCACCGAGATCGGGGCAGCGCTGACCGCCCTCGAGCCGCTGGGCATCGACATGATCGGGCTGAACTGCGCGACCGGGCCGGCCGAGATGAGCGAGCACCTGCGCTACCTCGCCGCGCACTCGCCGCTGCCGCTGTCCTGCATGCCCAACGCCGGCCTGCCCGAGCTGACCGCGGACGGGGCAAGATACCCGGTCACGCCGGGCGAGCTCGCCGCCGCCCACGACATGTTCGTGACCGAGTACGGCCTGGCGATGGTGGGCGGCTGCTGCGGCACCACCCCGGAGCACCTCGCGGCCGTCGTCGGCCGGCTTGCCGGGCGGCCCGCGGCGACCCGGGCCGCCCGGCCCGAGCCCGGGGTCTCCTCGCTCTACCAGCACGTGCCGTTCCGCCAGGACACCGCGTTCCTCGCGATTGGCGAGCGGACCAACGCCAACGGATCGAAGGCGTTCCGCGAGGCGATGCTCGCGGGCCGGTACGACGAGTGCGTCGAGATCGCCAGGTCCCAGACCAGGGACGGCGCGCACCTGCTCGACGTGTGCGTCGACTACGTCGGCCGGGACGGCGTGGCTGACATGACCGAGATCGTGAGCCGGCTGGCGACCGCCGCGACCCTGCCGCTGGTGCTCGACTCCACCGAGCCGGAGGTGATCAGGGCCGGCCTGGAGCTGACCGGCGGCCGGTCGGTGGTCAACTCGGTGAACTACGAGGACGGCGACGGGCCGGGCTCGCGGATCGCCCGCGTCATGCCCCTGGTGGCCGAGCACGGCGCGGCCGTGATCGCGCTCACCATCGACGAGCAGGGCCAGGCCAGGACGGCCGAGCGGAAGGTGGAGGTGGCCGCCCGGCTGATCGGGGACCTGACCGGCCGGTGGGGGATGCGGGCCAGCGACATCATCGTGGACTGCCTCACCTTCCCGATCGCCACCGGCCAGGAGGAGACCCGGCGCGACGCGGCAGAGACGATCGAGGCCATCCGCGAGGTCAAGCGGCGCTTCCCCGACGTGCAGACCACGCTCGGGGTGTCGAACGTCTCGTTCGGCCTGGCCCCGGCCGCGCGCGCGGTGCTGAACTCGGTCTTCCTGCACGAGTGCGTCGCGGCCGGGCTGGACTCGGCCATCGTGCACGCCGCGCGCATCATGCCGATCGCCCGCATACCGGAGCGGCAGCTCCAGGTCGCCCTCGACCTGATCTATGACCGCAGGGACGGCTCGTACGACCCGCTGGAGGAGATGCTCAGGCTCTTCGAGGGAGTCGACGCGGCGTCGCAGCGCGCCGACCGGGCCGCCGAGCTGCGTGCCCTGCCGCTCGCCGAGCGCCTCAAGCGCCGGATCATCGACGGCGAGCGGGGCGGGCTCGAGGAAGACCTGGACGAGGCGCTGCGGGAGCGCCCCGCCCTGGAGATCGTCAACGACGTGCTGCTGGACGCCATGCGGACAGTGGGCGACCTGTTCGGCTCCGGGCAGATGCAGCTGCCGTTCGTGCTGCAGTCCGCCGAGGTCATGAAGGCGGCCGTGGGCTATCTCGAGCCCCACATGGAGCGCACCGGGGAGGTGGGGAAGGGCAAGATCCTGCTCGCCACCGTCAAAGGCGACGTGCATGACATCGGCAAGAACCTGGTCGACATCATCCTGTCGAACAATGGCTACGACGTGGTGAATCTCGGGATCAAGCAGCCGATCTCGGCCATCATCGCGGCGGCGGACGAGCATGGCGTCGACGTGATCGGGATGTCCGGCCTGCTGGTCAAGTCCACCGTGGTGATGCGGGACAACCTCGCCGAGCTCAACGCGCGCGGCCTTGCCGGGAGGTGGCCGGTGCTGCTCGGCGGCGCCGCGCTGACCAGGTCCTACGTCGAGCAGGACCTGGCGCAGATGTTCGCCGGGCAGGTCCGCTACGCCAGGGACGCGTTCGAGGGGCTGCGGCTGATGGACGCGTTCATGGCGGTCCGCCGCGGCGTCCCGGGCGCCGAGCTGCCGGCCCTGCGGCAGCGGCGGGTCCGGGCGGCGGCGCGGCCGGCGGAGGACGAGGACTCCGGCCGGGCCCGCTCCGACGTCTCTGCGCTGGTCCCGGTCCCCGATCCGCCGTTCCTCGGCACCCGGGTCGCCCGCGGCATCCCGCTCGCCGACTACGCCGCCTACCTCGACGAGCGGGCGCTGTTCCTCGGCCAGTGGGGGCTCAAGCCCGCCCGGGGGGGCGCCGGCCCCGGCTACGACGAGCTCGCGGCGACGCAGGGCCGCCCCCGGCTGCGCATGTGGCTGGAACGGGTGCAGACCGAGGGGCTCGTCCAGGCCGCTGTCGTGCACGGGTACTTCCGGTGCGTCAGCGAGGGCAACGACCTGATCGTCCTCGGCGAGGACGGGGCGGAGCGGGAGCGGTTCAGCTTCCCGAGGCAGCGCCGCGACCGCAGGCTGTGCCTTGCCGATTTCTTCCGCCCCCGCTCCAGCGGCGAGACCGACGTGCTCGCGCTGCAGCTGGTGACCATGGGCCCGAGGATCAGCGAGGCCACCGCGGAGCTGTTCGCCAAGCACGCCTACCGCGACTACCTGGAGCTGCACGGCCTGTCGGTGCAGCTGGCCGAGGCGCTCGCCGAGTTCTGGCACGCCCGGGTCCGCGCCGAGCTCGGGATCAGCGGCGATGACCCGGACACCCTCGACGGCATCCTGCGCGTCGGATACCGGGGCTGCCGCTACTCGTTCGGCTACCCGGCCTGCCCGAACCTGGAGGACAGGGCCACGGTGATGCGCCTGCTCGGGGGGGAGCGGATCGGCGTGGAGCTGTCCGAGGAGTTCCAGCTGGCACCCGAGCAGTCCACCGACGCGCTGATCGCGCACCACCCCGAGGCGAGCTACTTCAGTGTCTGACGGCACCGGGGCGGCGGGCCGGCTGCCCCAGGCCGTGCTGTTCGACATGGACGGGCTGCTCGTCGACTCCGAGCCGCTCTGGTACGAGGTGGAGAGCGCGGTCATGGCCCGGCTCGGCGGCCGGTGGAGCCCGGCCGACCAGCGGGCGCTGATCGGCAGCACCCTCGACCGGGCCGTGACCTACCTGCTCGGCCGCGCGAGGGCGGCGCCTGCCGGCCGGGAGCAGGCGGGCCGGGAGCAGGCGGGCCGGGAGCAGGTGGCACGGTGGCTGCTGGACGGGATGAGCGCGCTGCTGGCCGAGCGGGACGTCCCGCTCCAGCCCGGGGCGGCGGCCCTGCACGCCGGGCTCGCCGCGGCCGGCATCCCGTGCGCGCTGGTCACCTCGTCGCAGCCGGAGATCGTCGCGAAGGTGCTCGACCGGACCGGGCTCCGCTTCGACGCCGTGGTCACCGGAGCGGACGTGCGGCACGGCAAGCCGCACCCCGAGCCCTACCTGCGGGCGGCCGCGCTGCTCGGCGCAGGTCCCCGGAGCTGCGCGGCGCTCGAGGACTCCCCGACCGGGGCCGCCTCGGCCGCGGCCGCCGGCTGCGCGGTGGTGATCGTCCCGGGCGGGCCCGCCGCCGGCTGGCGAGGGCGCGTTCCGGCGCACCGGGCGGCGTCGCTCACCGAGGTCACGCCGGCGCTGCTCGGGGACCTCGTCTGGCGCCAGCTGGGGTCGGCCGCGCCCTCCGGCGGCCTTGCGGGGATCCGCCCGGACTGACGGTCGCCCAGGCGTGCCCCAAGTCACGGCGCAGTTGCGGTTCTGTAACCACTGTGACCTGATCCGGCCAGGTGGGTGGACAGATGGCATGGTTGCTCGGTAGCAATAAGCAGCGTTCGTGTGCCTGGACATCAAGCCGGGCCAGAAGGAGTTGCTCATGATACCGATCACCAAGCGAGCAGTGGCGATCTCGGCGGCGCTGCTGACGGCCGGAGGGCTGGCCGCGTGCTCGTCGACGTCAACGCCTTCGGGGCCATCGAGCGGCCCTCCGTCGAAGCCGACGGGCGTGCTCCGGCTGGTCGCCGCGAGCGGATTCGACCACCTGGACCCGGTGTCGGCCTACTACACCGCGGACTACATCCTGGAGCGCGCCTACACCAGGCAGCTGCTCGCGTACCCGTACGCGGTGCCGCTGGCGGTCGGCGACGCGCAGTGGAACAAGGCGGTCACCCCGGTGGCCGACGTCGCGACCCAGGTGCCGACGACCTCCAACGGCGGGATCACCAATGGCGGGCTGACCTACACCTTCCACATCCGGCCCGGCGTGACCTGGCAGACCGGCGCCCCGGTGACCTCCGCGGACTTCCTGCGCGAGTTCAAGGCGTTCTGCAACCCGGCGCCCGGCGGCTTCGTGGGCAACATCGTGTACTTTGAGGCCACGATCAAGGGCATGACCCAGTACTGCAACGCGGAGCAGGCGTACTTCAAGAACACCAAGGCACACCCGATCACCGCGGCGGACGTGGCCAACTTCCAGAACACCCACTCGATCTCCGGCATCGCCACGCCGAGCCCGACCGAGATCCAGTTCACCCTGGTCCACCCGGCGGCCGACTTCATCTACATCATGGCGATGCCGTTCACCTCGGCGCGGCCGGCCAGCTACGACAGCTACCTGCCGAACAGCGCCCAGCTGAACCAGCACATCATTTCCGACGGCCCGTACGAGATCAGCTCCAACGTGCCGGGCAAGTCGCTGACGATGGTGCCGAACCCCAACTGGAAGGCCTCTAGCGACCCGATCAGGCACCAGTGGGTCAAGGAGATCACGCTCACGATCGGCGTCACCTCCGCGGCGACCCAGCTGGCGGACGAGAAGGCCGGCACCTACGACCTGGTGCAGGACACCCCGTTCGAGTCGACCGCGATCCCGGGCCTGCTCGCCAGCCACGACCCGCACTTCCGTATCTGGCCGTGGAGCGACACCTTCCCGTACATCGTGTTCAACCTGCGCAGCCCGGATGCCGGCCACGCGATGGCCAAGCTCGGCGTCCGCCAGGCGTTCGAATACGGCGTCAACAAGGTCGCGGTGCAGAAGGTCTACGGCGGCCCGCCGGTCGCGAAGATCATCAACTCGGTGATCCCGCCCGGCAACGTGGGCTACACCGCCACCAACCTGTACCCGGACAACAACGGCAACGGCGACCCGGCCAAGTGCAAGGCCACGCTCGCCGCGGCGGGCTACCCGCACGGCCTGACGCTGACGGCGCTGTACATCAACGACTCGATCAACACCCAGCTGTTCCAGGCGGTCCAGGCCAGCCTCACCAGCTGCGGCATCACCCTGAAGGGCAAGCCCGAGCCCGGGTCGAGCTACTTCACCGACCTCGGCAACGCCCCGGCCAACAACAAGCCGGGCACCTGGGACATCGGCTTCCCCGGCTGGATCCCCGACTGGTTCGGCCTCAACGGCCGGACGATCATCCCGCCGTTCTTCCAGACCGACTGCGTGGTCAACACCATCAACTACGGGTGCGTCAACAACGCCCAGATGGACAAGCTGATCACGCAGGCGGAGCAGGCCACCTCGACATCGCAGGCGGCGTCGCTGTGGACGCAGGCGAACCTGCTGGCGATGAAGAACGCCTGGATCGTCCCGCTGACGGACCAGCAGGCGCCGTACTACTCCAGCAGCCGGGTGCACAACCCGGGCTCGACGGCGATCGCCTACCAGCCCAACATCGGCGGGCCGGACATCACCAACATCTGGGTGACCGGCTGAGCCGAGGCGGTTAGCGGTGAGATTCGGCCGGGTATGCTCCGCATACCCGGCCGAATCCGGTTGCGCGGCACATCAGGTACGCTGTGCTGCCGCATCGTCACGCCAGGGCCCCCGACCGCGCCCGGACCTGGCTCCAGCGACTCGCACCGCGGCGCGGCGGTATCGGAGGAGCTCAGTGAGCCTGCTTGACGTGACCGACCTGCGCGTCAGCTTCCCCACGGCCGACGGGGTGGTGCAGGCGGTCCGCGGGGTGTCGTTCAGCGTCGACACCGGCCGGACTCTCGGGATCGTCGGGGAGTCCGGCAGCGGCAAGACCGTCCTGACCCAGACCCTGCTCGGGCTGACCCCCGGGAGCCAGGTGAGCGGGACGGCGATGTTCAACGGGGTCAACCTCATCGGGCTGGGCCCGGACCAGATGCGACGCATCCGCGGCGAGCAGATCGCGGTGGTCTTCCAGGACCCGCTCACCAGCCTGCACCCGCTCTACCGGGTCGGGTGGCAGATCGCCGAGATGATCCGCGCCCATGACAAGTCCGTCAGCCGCAAGCAGGCCCGCGAGCGCGCCATCGACCTGCTGGGCCGGGTCGGCATCCCGCAGCCCAGCAGGCGGGTGGACGACTACCCGCACCAGTTCTCCGGGGGCATGCGGCAGCGCGCCATGATCGCGATGGCGCTCTCGCTGAGCCCCAAGCTGATCATCGCGGACGAGCCGACGACGGCGCTGGACGCGACCGTGCAGGCGCAGATCCTCGACCTGCTGCTGCGGCTGCAGCAGGAGTCCGACACCGCCCTGATCATGATCACGCATGACCTGGGCGTGATCGCCGACATCGCCGACGAGGTCATGGTCATGTACGCGGGGCGGGCGGCGGAGAAGGCGAGCAAGCACGACATCTTCTACGCCCCCCACCACCCCTACACCAAGGGGCTGCTGGAGTCGATCCCGCGCAGCTCGGCTGCGGCGGACCGGCTCAAGCCGATCACCGGCCAGCCGCCCAGCCTCATCCACCTGCCCAGCGGCTGCGCGTTCCACCCCAGGTGCGCCTACGTGATGGACCGGTGCCTGACCGAGGAGCCGCAGCTGCGCTCGGTCGGCGACGCCGGCGCCCACAAGTCCGCCTGCTGGCTGCCCGCCGCAGCGATCGGCACGGCCGAGGCGGCCGAGGCGGCCCGCCGCCGGGCGGTCGGCGAGGGCAGGCACGCGGCGGCCGCCCGGGTCGCCGAGGAGATCGCCGCGAGCCCGGAGGGGAGCGTGATCGCATGAGCGGCCCGCTCAGCGCCGTCCCGGCCGACGGCGGGGGCTCGGGCGAGCTGCTGCGGGTGGAGAACCTGGTCAAGTACTTCCCGGTCCGCAGCACTGGCATGGTCCGCCGGACGATCGGTCAGGTGCAGGCAGTGGACGGGGTGTCGCTGACGATCGGGCGCGGCCAGACGCTCGGCCTCGTCGGCGAGACCGGGTGCGGCAAGTCCACCCTGGCCCGGTGCATCGCGGGCCTGATCCCGGTGACCTCGGGCACAGTGACCTTCGAGGGCCACGACATCACGAACCTGCCCCGCCGGGCGATGCGGCCGTTCCGGCGGGAGATCCAGATGATCTTCCAGGATCCGTACGGCTCGCTGAACCCCCGGCGACGGGTCGGGGCGATCATCGGCGACCCGTTCGCGATCCACAAGACCGCGACCGGCAACGAGCGCAAGCGGGCCGTCCAGGAGCTCATGGAGCGGGTCGGGCTGAACCCGGAGCACTACAACCGGTTCCCCGCGGAGTTCTCCGGCGGCCAGCGGCAGCGGATCGGGGTGGCCAGGGCGCTGGCCCTGCGGCCCAAGCTGATCATCTGCGACGAGCCGGTCTCCGCGCTCGACGTGTCCATCCAGGCCCAGGTCCTGAACCTGCTCGCCGACCTGCAGGACGACTTCGGCCTGTCGTACCTGTTCATCGCGCACGACCTGGAGGTCGTGCGGCACGTCAGCGACTCGGTGATCGTCATGTACCTCGGCCGGATCGCCGAGGCCGGGCCGAAGGACCCCGTCTACGACACGCCGAGGCACCCCTACACCGCGGCGCTGCTGTCCGCGTCCCCGGCCGCCGACCCGGAGTCGGCGGCGAGCCGGCAGCGCATCATCCTCACCGGCGACGTCCCGTCGCCGATCAACCCGCCGAGCGGCTGCCGGTTCCACCCGCGCTGCCCCAAGGCCCAGGAACTGTGCAGCCAGTCGGTGCCCGAGCTCGAGCCCAAGAGCGGCGGCGAGCCCACCCACCTCACCGCCTGCCACTATCCCGTGCAGGCCGGGGAGATCCTGGCGAGCACCGGACGGAGGGAGCCGGTATGAGCGTCACCGACATCGCGTTCGAGGCGCAGGCCGCCGAGGCCGTGCCGGAGCAGGCGATCGAGGGCCGCAGCCAGCTGCAGCTCACCTGGCGGCGGCTGAGGCACGACCGGATGGCGATCGCCTCGGTGGTCGTCATCCTCGTCATGGCCGTGCTCGCGCTGCTGGCACCGCTGTTCGCCAGCCTCACCGGCCACGGGGTCGACCAGCCGTTCACGAACACCGGGCTGACCGCGGACGGCATTCCCGTACCGCCGGGCACCAACGGGTTCATCCTCGGCTCGGACTACATCGGCCGGGACCTGCTCATCCGGATCCTGTACGGCGCCCGGCTGTCCCTGTTCGTGGGGATCACCACGACGCTGATCGCGACCGTGGCCGGGGTCACGATCGGCCTGGTCGCCGGGTACTTCGGCGGCTGGGTCGACAGCGTGCTCGCCCGGTTCATCGACGCCGTGCTGGCCTTCCCGGTCGTCGTGCTCGCCCTGGCCCTCGCGGCGGTGTTCGGCGCCAGCCTGCCGATCGTGCTCGGGGTGATCTCGTTCTTCTCCTGGGCCGGGATCTCCCGGATCGTGCGGGGCCAGACGCTGTCGCTGAAGGAGAAGGAGTACATCGAGGCGGCCAGGTCGCTGGGGGCCGCGCCGCTGCGGATCATGTTCGTCGACATCCTGCCGAACCTGATCGGCCCGGTGCTCGTGCTCGCCACGCTGTACATCCCGAACGCGATCGTGTTCGAGGCGACCTTGTCCTTCCTCGGCATCGGCATCCCGGCGCCGACCGCCGACTGGGGCAGCATCCTGTCCGAGGCGCAGAACTACTACCAGGTCTCCTGGTGGTACGTGGTCTTCCCGGCCGCCGCGCTGCTCGTCACCACGCTCGCGTTCAACCTGCTCGGCGACGGCATCCGGGACGCGCTGGATCCGCGGACCGAGCGGCTGTTCGCGGCCGGCCGCAAGAGCCGGCGCCGCCGCCGCCGCGAGGGGCCCGCGATCGCGCTCGCCGCGCCCGCCGGGGGGAGTGAGGCGTAGATGGCACTGGCCCGCTTCCTCGTCCGGCGCGTCCTCACCGGCATCCTGGTGCTGTGGCTGGTCGCGACCGGCACGTTCTTCCTGTTCTTCGCCCGGCCGGTGCTGGTGGTCGCCCGCGGGCTGGCCGGCCGGGCCGCCAGCCCCCAGGTGATCCAGCAGGTGATCCGGGACCTCGGCCTGGACCAGCCGCTCATGGTGCAGTACGGGCACTTCCTCAACCGCCTCTTCCTGCACCTGGACTTCGGCTACTCCTACTACAACGGCGAGTCGGTCAAGACGATCATCGCCCAGGACATCCCGATCACCGCGTCGGTCGTGGTCGGGGGCGTGGTCCTGTGGCTGATCGTCGGCCTGAGCGTCGGCATCATCAGCGCCACCAGGCCGCGGAGCCTGTTCGACCGGGTCTCCACGGTCGGCGTGCTCGCCGGGCTGTCCGCGCCCACGTTCGTGATCGGCGAGCTGCTGATCATCGCGATCTTCGTGCCGCTCAACCAGCACGGGTTCAGCTGGATCCAGACCGGCTACTACCCGCTCTCCCAGGGGGTCATCCCGTGGATGGGGCACATGATCCTGCCGTGGGTCACGCTCGCCACCGTGCAAGCGGCCGTCTACACGCGGCTGTCCCGCGGGTCGCTGATCGACACGCTCGGCGAGGACTACATCAGGACCGCCCGGGCGAAGGGCCTGTCCGAGCGGCGGGTGGTGTTCCGGCACGGCGTCCGCGCCGCGCTCACCCCGGTGGTCTCCCAGCTCGGCGTGGACATCGGCGGGCTGCTCGGCGGCGTGGTCGTCGTCGAGCAGGTCTTCGGCCTGTCGGGCCTCGGCCAGGACTCGGTGCAGGCGATCGCCACCGGGAACCTTCCGGTGATCATCGGGTTCGTGATCGTGGCGGCCGCGTTCGTCGTCGTCGCGAACATCGTCGTGGACATGTGCTACGCGCTGCTCGACCCGCGGGTGCGGCTCACCTGACCCCGGTCACCCGGCGAGGTCGGTCAGGTCGATGATCTCCGGCGAGCCCGCCGCGGAGTCCCCTGCCGGCGCCGTGGCGGGCAGCGGAGGCGGCGTGCCGCCGAAGGCCGGGCAGCGCTCCTGGTGCGAGCACCAGGAGCAGAGCCTGCCCGGCCGGTGCCGCCAGTCGCCGGTCACGGTCGCCCGCTCGATCGCCTTCCACAGCGCCTCGATCTGCCGCTCGGTCGCCCGCAGGCCCGCCTCGTCGGGCGCCTGCCGGACGATCTCGCCGTTGCCGAGGTAGATGAGCTGAAGCTGGCGGGGCACGATGCCCCGGGAGCGCCAGAGCACCACCGCGTAGAAGCGCATCTGGAACAGCGCCCGCGCCTCGAAATCCGCGCGCGGCGCCGTCCCGGTCTTGTAGTCGACGATCCGCACGTCCCCGGCGGCCGAGACGTCGAGCCGGTCGATGTAGCCGCGCAGCCGCAGGCCCGAGGGGAGCACGACCTGCACGTGCAGCTCGCGGTGAGCGGGCTCGATCCGCGTCGGGTCCTCCAGCGTGAAGTAGCGGGCCAGCATCTCCCGGGCCTGGGCGAACCACCGGGCGCGCCCGCCGTCCCCGGAGGGCAGCCCGGCCAGCTCGGGCTCGGCTGCGACGAGGCGGTCCCACTCCGGCTCGATCAGCGCCGCGGCCGCCTCAGGGCCGCGCTGCGCCGCCGGCAGGTCGAACAGCCGCTCGAGAACGGCGTGGACCAGCGTGCCGCGTGCCGCGGCTGGGCCCGGCGGCTCGGGCAGCCGGTCGATCACCCGGAACCGGTACAGCAGCGGGCACGTCATGAAGTCCCCGGCCCGCGACGGGGAGAGCGACGGGCCCTGCCACTCGCCGGGCCCGCCGGGCCCGGCGGGCACCCGCTGCCCGGTTGCCTGCTCCTGCGGCGCCTGCCCCGGGGCCGCCGCGCCTGCCTGCGTCACGCCTGGCAGCGTACGGGAGCGCGCCGACACCGCGCCCGCGTTCGGGCGGGGCCGCCGGCCGGCGCAGCACGTAGCATCGTCCTGTGACAACACGCGCGCCGGATCGCGGCGCCAGCGGCACCAGCGGTCCCGGCAGCCAGCCGCCCGGGCCGCCCGGCCGCCCGCCACTGCGCGATCCGAGGCTGGGCCTGGTGGTCGCGCGGCCCTTCGGCATCCCGGTCTACATCTCGCCGTACTGGCTGCTGTTCGCGGTGGTGCTGGTGGTGATGTACGCCTCGGGGTTCGCGCAGGCCATCCCGAAGACCACGGACCGCTACGTCGTCGCGACGGCGTTCGTGCTGCTGCTGTACGTCTCGGTGCTGGTGCACGAGCTCGCGCACTGCGTGGTCGCCCGCGCGTTCAGCATCCCGGTCCGCCGGGTGCTGCTCTACCCCCTGGGGGGGTACTCGGAGATCGAGCGGGAGCCGGCCTCGCCGGGGCGCGAGGCGCTGATCTCGGTGGCCGGCCCGGCCGTCTCCCTGGCGATCGCCGGGGCCGGGTACGCCCTCACCCAGGTGGTGCCGGCCGGCCTGCCCAGGTACCTGATCGCGCAGCTGTTCTGGGCGAACGTGGTGGTGGGCGCCTTCAACCTGCTGCCCGGGCTGCCGCTGGACGGCGGCCGGATCTTCCGGGCGGGGGTATGGAAGGTCACCGGCAGGCCGGGCGCGGCGACGATCACGGCCGCCTGGGCGGGCCGGGTGCTGGCGCTGGTCCTCGTCGGGCTGGCGCTGGCCAGCCAGCGGATGGCGTCGTCATTCCTCAGCCTGTACTGGCTCTGGCTGCTGGTCATCGCGGCGTTCATCTGGCTGCAGTCGGGCCAGGCGATCCGTGCCGCGCGGATCAGGGAGCGGCTGCCCGCGGTCAGCGCCCGGCGGCTGGCCCGCAGGGCCATCCCGGTTCCCGCGAGCCTGCCGCTGGCCGAGGCCGTGCGGCGGGCCCAGGCGAGCGGGGCGGGCGCGCTGGTCATCGTGGACGCCGAGGGCACCCCGACCGGGCTGGTCAGCGAGTCGGCCGTGCAGGCGACCCCGCTGGAGCGCAGGCCCTGGATCGAGGCCGGGTCGCTGGCCCGGACGATCGAGCCGGGCCTGGTGCTGCCCGCCGACCTGTCCGGGATGGACCTGCTCAAGGCGGTCCAGCGGACCCCTGCGAGCGAGTACCTGCTGATCGAGCCGACCGGCCAGGTCTTCGGCGTGCTCGCCACCACCGACCTGGACCGGGTCTTCGCCAGGGCGTGAGCCGGCCCGTGCGGGGACGCCGGCCCGCGCGGGGACGCCAGGCGGTGCCGTCCCTGGCGGCGCGTGCACTAGCCTGTCCGGCGTGTTCGCCTCCCGCCGCGGGCCGCTGCGGCCCGGTGACCAGGTGCAGCTCACCGACGACAAGGGGCGCCGGCACCGGCTGGTGCTCGCTGCCGGGCGGTCCTTCCACACGCATCGCGGCTGGCTGGCCCACGACGACCTGATCGGCCGCCCGGAGGGGAGCGTCGTGCAGGCCTCGTCCGGCGCCCGGTACGTGGCGTTCCGGCCGCTGCTCGCCGACTACACGGTGTCGATGGCCCGCGGCGCCGCGGTGATGTACCCCAAGGACGCGGCGCAGGTCATCGGCCGCGCGGACATCTTCCCCGGGGCCCGGGTGCTCGAGGCCGGGGCCGGCTCCGGGGCGCTGTCGTGCTGGCTGCTGCGCGCGGTGGGCCCGCACGGGCTGCTCGTCTCGTTCGAGCGCCGGGCCGACTTCGCGCGGCTGGCCGCCAGGAACGTGCAGGAGTGGTTCGGCGGGCCGCATCCGGCCTGGCGGCTGGTGCAGGACGACCTGCCCGGGCCGGGTGCCCCGGTGCCGGGCCTGGGAGCCCCGGCAGCCGGGCCGGCGGCGCCGGAGGGGGAACGCGGCCCGGGCGCCGGGGCGGCCGGGAGCGCCGGGGAGGCCGGGGACGGCTTCGACCGGGTGGTGCTCGACCTGCTCGCCCCGTGGGAGCATGCCGCGGCGGCGGCCGGCTGGCTGGTGGCGGGCGGCGTCATCTGCTGCTACGTGGCGACCACGACCCAGCTCGCGCGGGTGGTGGAGGCGCTGCGCGAGCATGGCGGGTTCGACGAGCCGTCCGCCTGGGAGACCCTGGAGCGCGGCTGGCACGTCGAGGGGCTCGCGGTCCGCCCCGAGCATCAGATGGTGGGCCACACCGGGTTCCTGGTCACCGCCCGCCGGCTCGCGAGGGGCGTGACCGCGCCGCCGCGGCGGCGCCGGCCGGCGAAGGGCGCGCGGGGCGAGCAGGCGGGCCCGGGCGGGCGCGAGACGGACCGGCCGCCGGCCGGACCGGCGGGAGCGGCGGGATTTCTTCCGGATGGGGTCCGCCGCGAGGTTACGGAATGACCGCGCGTAGGTAGGGTCTAGGTAAGTCCGCTCTCAGAGTCCGCCAGGAGCGAGCGCGCCGGGTGAGAGCCCCGCGCCGCCGCTCGGAGTTCCGGGAGCGAGCGGGTCGGGCAGGCCGCCGCGGCACCGCTCGGGAAGGGGGTGAGGGGCATGGCCTCTCGTGACGACAGCGCTCGCGCCGCACGCCATGAGGATGAGGTCAGGGTCAAGGTCCTGACGGACCAGATCTCCTTCCTTGAGGAGGAGGTCGCGGCGCTGCGCAGCAAGCTCGCCGAGACGCCGCGGTCGTCCAGGCTGCTTGAGGAGCGGCTCGCCCAGACCGAGGCCGCGCTGGCCACCATCACCGGCCAGAACGAGCGGCTGACCGCCACGCTGCGCGAGGCCAGGGACCAGATCGTGGCGCTGAAGGAGGAGGTCGACCGGCTGGCCCAGCCGCCTTCGGGGTTCGGCGTCTTCCTGCGCGCCAACGACGACGGGACCGTGGACGTCTTCACCGGCGGCCGGAAGATGCGGGTCGCCGTCAGCCCGAGCATTGACCCGGCCGACCTGCGCCCGGGACAGGAGCTGGTGCTCAACGAGGCGCTGAACGTCGTGGTCGCCTCGGGCTACGAGACCGTCGGCGAGGTCGTGATGCTCAAGGAGCTGCTGGAGGGCGGCGACCGGGCGCTGGTGATCTCGCACGCGGACGAGGAGCGGATCGTCCGGCTGGCCGAGCCGCTGCGCGACGGGGTCCTGCGCGCGGGCGACTCGCTGCTGCTCGAGCCCAGGTCCGGGTATGTGTACGAGCGCATTCCCAAGGCGGAGGTCGAGGAGCTCATCCTGGAGGAGGTGCCCGACGTCACCTACGAGCAGATCGGCGGGCTGGCCCGGCAGATCGAGCAGATCCGGGACGCGATCGAGCTCCCCTACCTGCACTCGGACCTGTTCAGGGAGCACCAGCTCCGGCCGCCCAAGGGGGTGCTGCTGTACGGGCCGCCGGGCTGCGGCAAGACGCTGATCGCCAAGGCGGTCGCGAACTCGCTGGCCAAGCAGGTGGCCAGGCGCACGGCGGAGCTGGCCGGCGCCGGCGACGGCGAGGCGGCCCGCGAGGGCAAGAGCTTCTTCCTCAACATCAAGGGCCCTGAGCTGCTGAACAAGTACGTCGGCGAGACCGAGCGGCACATCAGGCTGGTCTTCCAGCGGGCCAGGGAGAAGGCCAGCGAGGGCATGCCGGTGATCGTGTTCTTCGA
>JAJPIV010000161.1 GCA_021324595.1 Actinomycetota bacterium
GGGGGACGCCCCATCAACCACCTCCGAGATCGCACTCGAAAGCAGCCTGGCGGGCACCCGGCTAAAGATCAATTACACGAACAACGATCTTGGACGCGGCACTAGTAAGGCGGCCATGGTGGAGCTAAGGGGACTCGAACCCCTGGCCTCTTGCATGCCATGCAAGCGCTCTACCAACTGAGCTATAGCCCCAAGACGCGCGGCGACGGCCCTTGACCGCCCTGCCCTGCCATGGCCTGGCACGCCCTGCCCGGCCGTGGACTGGCGACGTCAGTGTACTAGACGCCAGCGGCATCCCGCGCCCGGCTACACCCTCGCCCGCCGCCGGCCACCACCCTGCCGCACGGCCATCGCCCTGCCGCACCGGCCAGGCGCCCCGGCCCGCCGGCCGGCCTCAGTCCTCCTGGCCGAGCTCGGCGACCTCGACCGGCTCGACGGGCTCGGGCAGGGCGCCCACGTTGAACTCCAGCAGCCGCCACCGCCCTTCCTCGCCGCGGCGGGACAGCAGCGCCCAGCAGCAGTTGCCCAGCCCCCCGGTGATCCGCTCGTCGAGCCCGAGCAGGCGCGACATTCCCCAGGTCAGCGATGCTCCATGGCCGGCGACCACGGCCAGCGATCCCGGCCCGGACTTCTCCGCGATCCGCAGCAGCGCGGCGGCCGTCCGATCCGCGACCGCCGCCAGGCGCTCGCCGCCGGGCGGCTCCCAGGCCGCCAGGTCGTCGGGGTAGCGCTCGCGGATCTCGGCCATGGTCAGGCCCTCCCACGCGCCGCCGTGCCGCTCCCGCAGGTCCGGGTCGCGCTGGACCTCCAGGCCGGTGAGCCGCGCCAGGTACGCGGCGGTGGCGGCCGCGCGCTCCAGGTCGGATGACCACAGGTGGGTCGGCCCGAGACCGGCCAGGTGCCGGGCCGCCCGCCTGGCCTGCGCCCGGCCCACCGGGTTCAGCGGGATGTCACGCTGCCCCTGGAACCGGTGCTCGGCGTTGTAGGTCGTCTCCCCGTGCCGCCACAGCACCAGGCGGAACAGGTCGCCGTGCGCGCCGCCCGGCCCTCGCCCGGCTCCGGTGCCCGGGTGACCGCCCGGCCCCCGGCCGGGGGCGCCGCCCGCGTCGCCGGGCCCTTCGGAGCGCCCCGCCGCGCTCAGCGCCGGCTCCCGTCCGGCCGTCCCGCGGCGACGGCCTCGGGCAGCTCGATCGGCGGGCAGTCCTTCCACAGCCGTTCCAGCGTGTAGTACGCCCGCTCCTGCGCATGCTGGACGTGGATCACCACGTCGATGTAGTCCAGCAGCACCCACCGGGCCTCGCGCTCCCCCTCGCGCCGGGCCGGCTTGGCCCCCGCCCGCAGCAGCTTCCCCTCGATCTCGTCGACGACCGCCCGCCCTGCCGGTCGTTCGCGGCCGAGCAGAGCAGGAACGCATCGGTGATCACGAGCTGCTCGCTGACGTCGTAGGCGATGATGTCGGTGGCCAGCTTGTCGGACGCGGCCAGCGCCGCGATCCTGACGAGCTCGACGGCCCGCTCCGTGGCTGTCACGAGTGCTGGGTGCCCTCCCTGCCCGAGGCTGCGGCCAGTGAACCTGGTCCCTCCGGTACGACGCTGCGGCACGTCCAGCGTATCCTGACCGCCCGGCCGCGCCGCACGCCAGCCTATTCGCGGTACAGCCCCCGCTTGGCGATGTACTGCGCCACGCCGTCGGGGACCAGGTACCGGACCGGCAGCCCCGCGCGGACCCGGTCCCGGCACAGCGTGGAGGAGATCTCCAGCTGCGGGATCTCGAGCACGCTGATCCGGTCGCCGTCCGCCTCGACCGAGCGCAGCGGGTGATCGGGGCGGGTGCAGCAGATGACGCGGGCGAGGGCGAGCAGCCGTCCCGGGTCCTTCCAGGTGCCGAGCCCGCTCAGCGTGTCGGCGCCGACGATGAGGAAGAACTCCGCCTCCGGCCCCCGCTCCCTGCTCAGGTCGGCCAGCGTGTCCACGGTGTAGGTCGGCCCGGCCCGCTCGATGTCCACCCGGCTGACCGAGAACAGCGGGTCCGCCGCGGTCGCGATGACGGTCATCGCGTACCGGTCCTCCGCCGGGGCGAGCCGCCGGGCCTCCTTCTGCCACGGCTCCCCGGCGGGCACGAAGACGACCTCGTCCAGGCCGAACGCCCGCCCCGCCTCGGCGGCCGCGACCAGGTGGCCGAGGTGGACCGGGTCGAACGTGCCGCCCATCACCCCGATCCGCGCGCCGCGGGCCGCCCCCGCCCCGCCTTCGCCCATGGGAGCCGACTCTAACCGGCCAGGCCGGGCACCGGCGGATCGCCGCCCGTCCAGCGCGCGACCCGGACCGCCTTGCCGACCTCGGTCCGCGGCACCGAGCCCGCGGGCAGCACGGCCACCGTCACCCTCAGGCCGAGGGCGTCGTGGAGGCCGCGCTCCAGCGCCGCGGCGAGCCCGTCCCCGTCGCCGGGGCCGGGCGGACGGCCCGTTCTCCGCTCGCAGCAGGCGATCAGCTCCCGCCGGCCCTCCCGCTCGTCGACCACGAGCAGGTAGTCGGGCGCCACCTCCGGCTCGCCGAGCAGCACCCGCTCGACCTCGCTCGGGTACACGTTGACGCCGCGGATCACGAGCATGTCGTCCCTGCGCCCGGTCACCTTGCTCATCTTCACCAGCGTCCGGCCGCACGGGCAGTGCCCGCGGCGCAGCGAGGCGATGTCGCCGGTCCGGTACCGCAGCAGCGGCAGCGCCTCCTTGGTGAGCGTGCTGAACGTCAGCTCCCCCGGCGTCCCGTCCGGCACCGGCTCCCCGGTCACCGGGTCCAGGGCCTCGACCAGGAAGTGGTCCTCGTTCACGTGCAGGCCATCGGCGGCGGCCAGGCACTCGGCGGCGACGCCCGGGCCGATCACCTCGGACAGCCCGTAGATGTCCAGCGCCCGCAGCCCGAGCAGCTCGGCGATCCGCGCCCGCATCTGCTCGGTCCACGGCTCGGCGCCGAACACGCCCGCGGTCAGCGCCAGGCCGTCCCCCGGCGCGAGGCCCGCCTCGGCGAGGGCCTCGCCGAGCCGGATCGCGTACGACGGGGTGCAGGTGAGGATCTGCGGCCTCAGGTCCGCGATCAGCCTCACCTGCCGGGCGGTCATGCCGCCCGAGGCGGGGACGACCGTGGCGCCCAGCTTGATCGCCCCCTGGTGGATGCCCAGCCCTCCGGTGAACAGGCCGTACCCGTAGGCGTTGTGGATCAGCGACCCCGGCCGGGCGCCGGCCGCCGCGAGCGCCCGCGCGCACATGCGGGCCCACAGCGCCAGGTCCGCCCTGGAGTAGGCGACGAGCGTGGGCCGGCCGCCGGTCCCGCTCGACCCGTGCACCGCGACCACCTGATCGCGCGGGACGGCGAGCAGGCCGAACGGGTAGTGCTCCCACAGGTCCCGCTTGGTCGTCACGGGCAGCCCCGCCAGGTCGCCCAGGCGCACATCGCGCCCGTCGGCGACGCCCGCGGCGGCCAGCCGGCCGGCCTGCAGCCCGCCGGCGGCGAGCAGGCGGCTCACCAGGCCCCGCAGCCGCTCCTGCTGGAGGGCGGCGAGGCGCTCCCGGGGCATCGACTCGGCCTCGGGCTCGAACATCGGGGGGACGGCGGGGCCATCGGAATTGATCACGCTCATCCGGGGTCACCTTCTCTGCTGGCGCATAGCATGGCGGCATGAACACTGTGCCCGATCGCTCCCGCGTTCGCCTCCCCGGCATCAGCTCACGTGCCTACGAGCACCCGGCGGACCGCTCCGCCCTGACCACGCTGCGCAAGCTGACCGGCTTCGACGTCATCCTGCGCAACCTGGCCGGGCTGTTCAGCGATCGCGCGCTCCGGCTGATGTTCCTGGCCAGCTCGGTCCGCGCCTCCGAGCAGCAGTTCCCCGACCTGTACCAGACGCTGCTCGACGGCGCCTACGTGCTCGACCTGCCCCGCGTGCCCGAGCTGTTCATCAGCCAGAACCCGCAGGTGAACGCGATGGCGCTCGGCTCGGACAGGCCATTCGTCGTGATCACCACCGGAATGGTGGAACTGATGGACGCCGAGGAGATCCGCTTCATCATCGGGCACGAGCTCGGGCACGTGCTCTCCGGGCACGCCGTCTACCGCACCATGCTGTACCACCTGGTGAACCTGGCCGCGCGCCTCGCGCTTGTCCCGTTCGCCTGGGTCGGCCTGAAGGCCGTGATCTGGGGGCTGGAGGAGTGGTACCGCAAGTCGGAGCTGTCGGCCGACCGGGCGGGGCTGCTGGCCGGGCAGGACGTCGCGGCCGCCCGCCGGGCGCTGATGAAGACCGCCGGGGGCGCTCAGCTCGCCGAGCTCAGCCACGACGAGTTCCTCCGCCAGGCGCGCGAGTACGGCGCGGTGCCGGACGTGCGGGAGAGCCTGATCAAGCTGCTCCAGCTCCAGGGGGCGACCCACCCGTTCGCGGTGGTGAGGTTCGCCGAGCTGGACCGGTGGGCTTCGGAGGGCGAGTACCGCGACATCCTGTCCGGCAACTATCCCCGCCGCGACGAGGACAAGGACGCCTCGGTCGGCGAGGAGTTCAAGGCCGCGGCCAAGTCCTACCAGGACTCCTGGAGCCGTTCGGCCGACCCTCTGATCGGCGTGGTGCGGGGGGTGGCCGGGTCGGCGGTCGGCGCCGGGGAGCGGCTGATGAACCGGTTCGGCCGCCGCGACGGCTCGGGCAGCTGACCCGGCCGCGCCCTGCACCAGGGCGCCCGCCCGGGCGCCGGCGCTCAGCGCCCGCGGCGGCCCGGCTGGCCGTGCCTGCTGTACGCCACGTTGATCACGGCGAGCGCGGCCCAGATCACCAGCAGCCCCGGCAGGCCCGCCGGGTGAGCGCCCGCGGCGACCGCGATAGCCGACAGCGGGATGCCGAGCGCGATCGAGATCACCGCGAGGGCGAACGCAGAGCGGTCCCGGTGAGGCTGGCTCGCCGGCCCGGCCGGCGCCTGGCCGGCGGCGCTCAGGCGGGCGTCCACCCGGGCGTCGATCTCCCGGCCGACCTTGTCGAGGAAGCTCTCGACGACCGCCGACTGGTAGTCCGGGCCCAGCTCGCGGTGCGCCTGGGCGGCTGCGCGGATCTCCTCGGGAGTCAGGGAGGTCACGGGCAAGATGTATCGCACCTTCCCGCTCCCGGCAACCGCGCCGGGCATGCTGGGCATGTGAGCCGGCCGGCGATCACGCTGAGCGTCGCGCCGCCGCTGCGGATGTTCCTCGCGCGGCGGCACCGCGAGGACGGCCTGGTCGCGGTCGCCTGCGACGGCACGTCCACGCTGGGCCACGTGGTCGAGGCCGCCGGCATCCCGCTGACCGAGGTGGGCACCCTGGCCGCCGGCGGCCGGCCGGTGCGGCCGTCCTACCGGCCCCGGGGCGGCGAACGGGTCCGGGTGGAGCCCGTCGCCCGGCCGCAGCGGCTCGCCGAGCCCCGGTTCGCCCTTGACGTCCACCTCGGCGCGCTCGCGCGCCGGATGCGCCTGCTCGGGCTGGACGTCGCCTACTCCAACGACCTGGATGACGACGCGCTGATCGGCCTGGCGAACGCGCAGCGGCGCATCCTCCTCACGCGGGACCGCGGGCTGCTGAAGCGCCGCGCCCTGCGGCGCGGCGCCTACGTCCGCGGCGACCGGGCCGACGACCAGCTCCGCGACGTGATCGGCCGGTTCGCGCCGCCGCTCGCGCCGTGGACGCGGTGCCCGGCGTGCAACGGGCTGCTCGCGCCGGTGGCCAAGCAGGAGGTCGAGTCCCGGCTGCGGCCGGGGACCCGGCGGACCTACCAGGAGTTCTCCCGCTGCCGGCGGTGCGGGCAGGTGTACTGGCGCGGGGCGCACGGCGACCGCCTGCGGGCGATCGTCGCCGCAGCGGCCGGCGGGGGCTGAGCCCGCATCCTCGCCCGCCCGCGCCGCGGCCGGCCCCGGCCTCACCTCGCCGGGCGCGGCCTGCTCATCGCGCAGAGGCCGGCCCCGGGGTCGGCTCGCCCGGCGGCCTCCAGCGCGGCCCGTGCTCGCCGAGCGGCCCGGGCTGCAGGCCGCGCCGCTCGCACTCGTCCAGCAGGACCGGCAGCGCGCCCAGGGCCGCCTGCCACGACCCGGCCGGCGAGGTGCAGTCGGAATCGTGCAGCAGGACGGTGCCGCCGCCGCGCAGGCCGGAGAGCAGGGTCGCGGACACCGACTCGGGGGTGGACCCCGGCTCCCATTCCCGGCCCCACGCCGTCCACAGCACCGGCGTGAACCCGAGCCTGCGGACGGCGAGCAGCGCCGTCCCGCTCAGCACGCCGTAGGGCGGGCGGAACAGCCAGGGAACGGTGCCGGTCGCCGCTCCCACGGCGTCGCGGGCCCGGGTCAGGTCATCGAGCATGCCGCGCGGGCCGCGCAGCAGCAGGTACCGGTGCTCCCATCCGTGGATGCCGATCTCGTGCCCGGCCGCGGCGATCTCGCCCGCCAGTCCCGGCGCCAGCGCGATCCTCGACCCGATCAGGAAGAAGGTGGCCCGGACGCCGCGGTCCCGCAGCAGTTCGAGGAACAGCGGCGTCGCCGCCGGGTCCGGCCCGTCGTCGAAGGTCAGCGCCACGTGGCCCGGCCAGCCCTGCCCGGCCAGCCCGGGGAAGAGCGCGGAGCGCACGCTGCGCAGCCCGGCCAGCCCGGGCGCGCCCTGGGCGATCACGGCGGCCGCCGCGCCCGCCGCCAGCGGGCCGAGCACCCGGCCGCGGTGATCAAGCCATGCCCGCCGACCCGGCTGCGCGCCCCGGCCCGGCTGCGCGCCCCGGCCCGGCTGCGCGCCCGCCGTCCGGCCACTGCCGCCATGGGGCAAGGCGCTCCCCGGCATCCGCGAGTTCCGTTCGCTGCCGGCTGATCTAGAATTGCTGATGTGACACGCGACGAATCGTGAAACAGCAACGGCCATTCCTGCAATTATGTCACGGCGGGCCGCGATCGCGCGGCGGGGGGGCGGCACCGGGCAGCCGGGCATGGCGGCGCGAGCGGGAGGCGGTCATGGCACGAGGGACGGCAACCACCTGTTGCTCCGGGCGTCACCGGAGCCGGTGATGAGCACCCGCAGAGCCCTGCTGGTGTCCGGCTCGATCGGGATGGGCCACGACTCGCTCGCTCGTGCCTGCGCGGTGTCACTGCGCCACTTCGGCTGGTCCACGCACACGCTGGACGCGATGCGGCTGCTCGGGCCGGGCGCCGGGCAGGCGGGTGGCACGGTGTTCCGGCTGATGATCGCCGTTCCCGGCCTGTTCGACGCGCTGCACTTCGCCGCCCTGCGGACCGGGGCGGCGCCGGCCCGCGCCGTGGACGCGGCGGCGCGGCGGCGCCTGGTGCCCCGGCTGCGCGCGCTCCTGGACACCCAGCCGGCCGACCTGGTCGTCTCGGTCTTCGCGACCGCGGCGTCCGCGGTCGGCGCGCTGGCCGGGCGGTACCCCTCGCTGCGCCACGTGGTGTTCTGCACCGACGTCACCCCGCACCGGATCTGGGTGCAGCCGAACGTCCACCTGTACCTGGTCACCTCGGGCGCCGCGGAGCGGGCCGTCCGCCGGTTCCAGCCGGACGCGAACGTCGTGGTGATCACGCCCCCGGTCCGCCCCGGCTTCTACGAGCCGCCGCCGCAGGCGCACGCGCGGGCGGCGCTCGGCGTGCCGGTGGACGAGCGGTGCGTGCTGCTCATGTCCGGCGCCTGGGGCATCGGGCCGATCGCCGAGACCGCTCAGGCGCTCGCCGACTCCGGCCTGCACGTGCTCGCGGTGGCCGGGACCAACGCCCGGCTGGAGCGGCGCCTGCGGGCGGCGGCCAGGAGCCGCCCCCGGCTGCGCCCATTCGGGTTCAGCGACCAGATCCCCGACCTGATGGCCGCCGCCGACCTGGTGATCACCAGTTCCGGCGACACCTGCGCCGAGGCACGGGCGGTGGGCAGGCCGCTGCTGCTGCTCGACGTGGTTCCCGGCCACGGCAGGGACAACCTGCAGCACGAGCTCGAGCTCGGCAACGCCGCCGTCGCCTCCGGGCGCCCGGCCGAGGTCGTCGCCGCCGCGCTGCACGAGCTCGATCACGCCAAGCAGCCCGGGGCGGACCTCGGCCGGTCGCTGGCCGCCTGGAACGCCGAGTTCGCCGCCGCCCTGGCGACCATCGGGCTGTGACTTCGCGGCGACGTGACGTCGCCGCCGCGCGATTCGCAGTGCGGTGACATCGCCGCGTCCCGGCTGCGGCTGCTACGCCGCCCCCGCCACCATGCCCGGCGCGATCTGCGCCACGCCGTCCACCTCGGCAAGCCGGGCCAGCCCGGGTGGCAGGTCCCCTGCGTAGACGACCCCGGCCCGCCGCGTGGCCCTGGTCAGCGCGACGTACAGGTCCCCGTAGCCGCGGGGCGACTCGGCGAGGATCCCGGCGGGATCGGCGATCAGGACCGCGTCGAACTCCAGCCCCTTGGCCTGCCGGACGGTCAGCACGACCACCGGCTGCTCGAGGTCGGGCGAGGGCTCCCGGCCTGCCCTCCCGGCCGCCGCGCCGCGGGACTGGGCTGGCCCGGCGGCGCGGCGGCCCTCGCCGGCCAGCCCGGCGGCCACGGCCGCCCGGAGCTCGGCGATCCGCCCCGCCGGGCCGATCACCGCAAGGGTCCCGCCGGCGTCCTGGCCAGCCAGCGCCGCTGCGGCGGCGGCCACGCTCGCGGTCAGCTCGGCCTCGCTCACGCCGAGCCGCCACGGCACCGTGCCCGACTCCCGCACCGACCGCGGCGGGCACGCCGCCGCGTCGATCCGGGCGAGCAGGTCCGCGGCGACCGCCATGATCTCGGCGGGCGTGCGGTAGTTCACCGTCAGCGGGGCGAGCCGCCACCGGTCGCCGACGTAGGGCGCGAGCGCCTGCGCCCAGGACGCGACGCCGGCCGGGTCGCTGGTCTGCGCGACGTCGCCCACGATGGTCATCGACCGGATCGGGCAGCGGCGCATCAGCATCCGCCACGCCATCGGCGAGAGCTCCTGCGCCTCGTCGACGATCACGTGGCCGAACGCCCAGGCCCGGTCGGCCGCCGCCCGCTCGGCGGCCGTCATCGCCCCGTCCTGGTCGTAGCGGGCGGCGAGCCTCGCCGCGTCGAGCATGTCCGCGCCCATCAGGACCTCGGGATCGTCACCCTCGTCCCGGCCGATGATCTCCAGCACCCCGCGGGCGTAGGCCTCCTGCTCGTCCCGCCGCTGGCGGGCCCGCGCCCGGGCGGCCGCGTCGTCGTGGCCGAGCAGCTCGGCAGCCTCGTCGAGCAGCGGCACGTCGGCGGTGGTCCAGGCCGCGCCTTTCGGGCGGCGCAGCAGCGCGCGCTCGGCCTCGGTCAGCGCAGATCCGGCCGATGCGAGCAGCCGCGGCGACGCGAACAGCTCGCCGACCAGCTGCTGCGGGCTCAGCGCCGGCCACATCCGGCCGATCGCGGCCCAGACCTGCGGGTCGGCGCGGAGCTCGGCGGCGATGGCCGCCAGGTCGCCGGGGCCGAGCAGGCTGCCGCCGCCCCGCGGGTTGGCGCCCAGCCGGGCGGCGACCACCCGGGCGAGCTCGCCGATCACCTCGCGGGCGAAGATCCGGCGGGCCTGGTTGTGCGGGAGCCGGGACCGGCGCGCCGCGTCCCGCGCCCTGGCCAGCGCGGCGCCGCCGAGCCGGTACGTCTCGCGGTCCGCCCGGACGTCCGTCCCGCCGCCGGGAACCCGCTGGCGGTCCCGGACGGCCGCGGCGATCACGCCGGCCATGCGCTCGCTGCCCTTGATGCTGGCCACCTCGTCCGGCTCCGAGCCGGTCGCCTCGATCCCGGGCATCAGGTCGCCGATCGTGGCCAGCAGCACGCTGGTCTCCCCCAGCGAGGGCAGCACCTGGCCGATGTAGCGCAGGAAGGCGGCGTTCGGCCCGACCACGAGCACGCCGCGCTTCTCGAGCTGCCGCCGGTGGGTGTACAGCAGGTACGCGGCGCGGTGCAGGGCGACAGCGGTCTTCCCGGTCCCGGGACCGCCCTGGACGACGAGCACCCCGGGCAGCGGTGAGCGGATGACCTGGTCCTGCTCCGCCTGGATCGTGGCGACGATGTCGCGCATCCGGCCCGTGCGGCTCGCGTTCAGCGCGGCGAGCAGCGCGGACTCGCCGGCCAGCCCCTCGTGCCTGCCCGGGTCGGCCACCGTGAGGTCGAGCACCTCGTCGTCGAGGCGCTGCACCGTCCGGCCGCGGGTCTTGATGTGCCTGCGCACCCGCACGTCGCCGGGCGAGGCGGCGGTGGCGAGGTAGAACGGCCGGGCGGCGTCGGCGCGCCAGTCCATGAGGAGCTGGTCGTAGTCGTCGTTGTCCGCGTGGATGCCCAGGCGCCCGATGTAGCTGAGGCTGCCGTCGGTGAACTCCAGGCGGCCGAAGCACAGGCCGTTCTCGGCGGCGTCGAACTGGGCGAGCTGCTGCCGGTACAGGGCGGTCAGCGCGTCGCGCTCGGTCCGCGACGCCGGGGTGCCGGCGGGCTCGCGCAGGGCCGCCGCGAGCCGCGCCGCAGCCCGTTCACGCAGCTCGTCGAGGCGCCGGTAGAGGGCGGAGACATACTGCTGCTCGCGGTCCCGCTCGGCGGCTGCGTGGCCGTCACCCGACACGCGCGCATCCTTCCCGCCGACGATGGGTGGCCCCTGCAGTCTAGCCGCCGGGGACTGCCCGGCCGGGCGGCTGCGGGCCGCCGCGGCGGCTACCGCTCCAGCCTCGGGTCGGTCCCCCGCCGGCCCAGGCGGCCCGCGCCGGCCGGGACGCCCGGCTCCCAGTCGAAGATCACGGCGTCCTCCCCCTCCCCGATCACCACCTCGGCTCCCGGCTGGGCGCCCGCCTCGGCGAGCGCGGCCTCGATGCCGAGCCTGGCGAGCCGGTCGGCCAGGTACCCGACCGCCTCGTCGTTGCCGAAGTCCGTCTGCCGGATCCACCGGGTCGGCTTGGGCCCGCGGACGGCGAACGAGTTCTCCCCCGTGCGGGTCAGCTCGAAGTCCGGGCCGGCCACCGGCCCCGGCCTGAGGACCACCCTGGTCGGCTCGGGGGGCGGCGCCGCGCGCCGTGCCTCGCCGACGATGGCGGCCATCGCGAACGCCAGCTCGCGCAGCCCCTCGCCGGTCGCGGCGGAGATCTCGTGAA
>JAJPIV010000032.1 GCA_021324595.1 Actinomycetota bacterium
ACGCCTGGGCGAGCCTGTACCGGACCGAGTCGCGGCCGTTCCCCCGCCCGGACACCGGCAAGATCGCCGTCAAGGTGATCAACGACTACGGCGACGAGGTGATGAAGATCTTCGCCGTCTGACCGTCCCCGCTGGTCAGCGCCGGGCCGAGGCGCAGATCGTCCGGACCTCGCAGCGGCGGCACCTCGGGCCCGGGTTGGGCCGGTAGTCGCGGGCGCGGATCCGCCTTGCCGCCTCGGCGACTTTGCGCTCGGCGGCGCTGATCGCGGCTGGTCCCACCGGCACGGGCTCCCGGGAGGCGGCCTTCAGGTCGTGCACGTACGCGGCGCGCACGTCGAGCCCTTCCCGCCGGCCGGCGTCGGCGTATACCTGAAGCTGCAGCCCATGGTCGCCGGCCTCGTCGTGGGTGGCAGTCTTGTAGTCCACGATGGCCAGCGCTGTGGGGATGCCGCCTTCGGTGTCGAGGATCACGTCCGCCCGGCCGGTCACGGTCACGCCGTCCAGGTGCAGTTCGAAGGGACGTTCGGTCTCCCACACCCGGTGCAGGTCGTCTTCGTACTTGGCCGTGTACGTGGTCACCAGCCGCCGGGCGGCGTCTTTGAGCTGCTGGTGGGCGGGCTTGGCGGCAGCGGGCAGGAAGAAGCTGGTGTCGAGGAGCTCATCGATCTCGGCCGGTGCCGGGACCCGCCCCGAGGCCTTGGTGGCTTCGGCGACGGCGCGCAGCACGTGGTGCACGGCCTTGCCGTAGCCCAGTTCGGGGGCCAGCCGGGGCTGGAAGCCGATCAGGTTCCGCAGCCGGAACGCCAGCCCGCACTCGATGAAGGCGGCCAGCTCGCTGTAGGTGATCGAGATCGGGTCTCCGTCGCTGTCGTCGCGTGCCTCGATGGCGGGCAGGGTGATGTCCTCCGGCTTGACCTCCAGGTGGGCGAGTTCGGTGTAGTACGGGCTGGCCGCGACAGCGTTCTTGGTCACCCGGCCGTGCCGGGAGACCGACAGCCAGTCGCGCGCGCGGGTGAGCGCGACATAGAACAGGCGCCGCTCGTCACCATCGCCTCCCTCGTAGCGGGCGGCGTTGAACTGGTCGCGGGGCACAAGCCAGTCCTGGGCCTTGCCGGCCCGGGTCGTGGGGAACCGGTTGGCGGTCACCGACGGCACGAACACCGCAGGCCATTCCAGCCCCTTGGCCCGGTGGACGGTGGTGAGGTCCACGGCGTCAAAGACGAAATCGGCCTCGCCGTCGAAGGCCTCATAGGCGCCCTGGGCGTAGTTGATGATGTGCAGGGCGAGGTTGCCGTAGTACCACAAGCCGCGGTCCTGGCCGCCGAGCTGCTCACCCGGCGCGTCCGGGTCCGGCCGGGCCCGCCGCCGGACCGACTCGTAGTCCACCAGCAGCGCGGAGAACCGGGCCAGCGTGCCGAGCCGGTTCAGTTTCAGCGGGTCGGACAGGTCCCAGGAGCGGATGTCCAGTTCGTCTAGCAGGTCGTAGAACTCGGCCATGAGGTCCGCCCGGCGGTCCGTGCGCGGCACGGCCGCCTTCCACTCCTGCAGGAACCGCGCCAGCCGGTTCCGGGCCGGGTCGGGCAGCTCGAAGACCCGCTGGTACCCGCCGATCAGGTCCGCATCGGTGATCGTCCGGCCGGGGTCGTAACGGCCGCGCCATTCGATATCGCCCAGCCAGGCGAATGTCTGGCCGAGGAGCACCGCCTCGGGCTGGTCGAACAGGCCCGTGCGGCCTCCGGGCTGCACCGGAATGCCGAAGGTGGCGAACTGCTCGACCAGCCGGGGGTAGCAGGCCCGGCCGCGCACCAGGACGGCGATGTCCCGGTAACGGACTCCCCGGTCGGCCAGGTCGAGGATCAGGTTGGCGACCCAGCCAGCCTCCTCGGTCTCGGTGGGGGCGCTCCATGCCACGACTTCCGGACCGGCCCCGCCGCCCGGGGGCCGGTGCGGCGCCATCGTCTTGTCGATCCGCTCCGGGATCGTCAGCGCGAACTGGTTCGCGACCTCGATGATCTGCGGCCGACTCCGCCTGTTGACCGTGATCTCGAACCTGGCCACCGGCGCGTACCGGTCCGCGAACGTGACGATGCTGGACACATCCGAGCCGCGCCACTGGTAGATGGCCTGCTGGTCATCCCCGACCACGCACAGCTCCACCTGCGGGCCGGTCAGCAGCCGGATCAGCCGCTCCTGGGCCGGGTTGACGTCCTGGTATTCGTCCACGATCAGATGCCGCAGCCGCGCGTGCACCTGCCTAGCCAGTTCCGGGTGCTCCAGTTCCCGCACCGCCCGCACCACCTGCTGGCCGTAGGTCAGCAGCCGGTACCGGTCGAGGGCCTCGTAGTAGGCGCGGAGCACCGACCCGAACGGGTCCGGCATCGCAGCCGGGTCGAGCAGCTCGTTCTCCACCACGTCCACGCCTTTCAGGAACGCGGCGATCGACGCGAACAGCCGCCTCCTGCTGTCAAGCTGGCGGATCTGCAGCCGGTTCGCCTCCCGCGACAGGAACGCGGTGAGCTGGTTGTCGTCCAGCACGTCGTACGTCTCATACCTGGGCACCCGCTGTTGCAGCAGCCGGAAGCAGAAGGAGTGGATCGTCCCGACGAACAGCCCCGCCAGGCGGTCCAGCGCCCCCGTGCCGAGCCTGTCCGCCACCCGGTGCGCGATCCGGTTCTTCAGCTCGTCGGCCGCGCGCTCGGTGAACGTGAACGCCACCACCGAGTCGGCCGGGAAACCGTCCGCCAGCAGGTCTGCCACCCGCTGCGACACCACCTCCGTCTTCCCCGAGCCCGCGGACGCGGTGATCTGCACATGGCTGCCGCGGTGTCGGACGGCGTCTCGTGCCGGGCCGGTCAGTTCCGGCGCCGGACGGCGGGTCTCGCTGGGTGACACGGCAATTACTTTACGGCGGGCGTGATGCCCTGAAAATCAAGGAACGATCACGCTTGCGCAGCCAGCGGCACCCGCGTCCATCTCGCACGGGATCGTCCACGTCCCGTGCTCGTCGTGCCTGGCCTCGATGGCCAGCCGGATCACCGTGCCGCGCTGCCGCCGCCATTCCTGCTGCGTCATGCCCGTCATCCAGGACCCGGGCTCGCGTCCTCTCCGTCTTGCCCGATCACGGCTGGCTCTGTCACAGGTCAGCGTCCAACGGCCTGCAGGTGCCCTGTTGGCAGCGTGACGGGATTGGCGTTCTCGGTCCGGTAGTTGCCTAGCGGCGTAACCACCCGGAGCGTGCCGGTGCTCTGTGCGCTGATGCCGGCAACTCGGGGCGATCCTGCGCGGAGATACGCCTCGACCGCCTGGCGGACAAGCTCTGAAGGCCGGATTCCCCGGCGGCTGGCATCATCGAGCAGTTCCTCGGCCAGGACCGCCGGGAGGCGAGCGGAGATCACCTGAGTGCCCGATGGCCTGCTCTTGATCAGCTCAGGCTCGGCCTCCCATTCGCCTTCGTCCTCGTTGTGCGCGAGGGCTTCATCTGCTGCCGTCGCCATGTCTTCCATGTCAGTTCCTCTCCCACCATGCCTTCTCCGCTGCCGTCGCACGCCGCCCGGTGATCGCGCGCCATCGCCCGCTTACCGCCGCGTCCTCGCGGATGAAGATCGCGTAGAAGCCTCCCCTCCCATCTGGTCCGATCATCTGATGCGACGCTGCACGATTGCGCCGGTTTCGGCTATACCGCGGTGCCTCACGCCAGACCGCAAGTACATCAGACGGTCGCACTCCGTGCTTAGCCAGGTGCTCTACGTCCTCGTGTAACTGGTCAGGTGCCTCGAAATTGGCCTGGTGTGGTCAAGCGGCGGCAGGCATCCAGGGCCGGCCTTCGGTGAGCATGACGAGGGCGTCGAAGAAGTGCAGGCCGTGTTTGGCGGCGGTGGATGGGTAACTTCGGATCGCGCAGAACTGCCGGGCACCGGTGAGGGTGCGCAGGCAGCCGGATACCTTCTGCCTGAGCTTGGCCATCCGGATGTCGCGCTCGGTTCCGTTGTTGCCTGGGGGGACCTCCCAGTTGCTGGTGAATCGCAGGTAGTCGTCCTGGCGGTCGAGCAGGCGGCGGGCCAGGGCGTGATGTTTGCGTGCGAGCGTGCCGGGGCGGCCGCTGGTCTGGCTGGCACCGATCAGCGCGGCGGATCGGTAGAGGGTGACCTGCCCGGCAAGGGCGGCCGGATCAACGGCATCGCGCCCCTGGGTGATCGCCTCGCTGACCAGCTTCTGCATCGTGGTGAGCGCCTCGGCGGCCTGGGTGGCCCAGCGCCATTGGCCGTCGGGGGCGGTGCCGGTGACGGCCTGCGGCTCGCGCAGGACGTGCGCGCAGCACAGCTGGTGGGCTGCCCCGGTGTAAAGGTCATACGGCGCCCAGGCATCGTGCACGGCGACCCCGCTGAAGGAGGGCAGCGCACCCATCGCCTCCATGGCCGCCTTCCCGCGCCGGGGGCGGACCACGAGCAGGGTGTACTTGCCGGGGCGGGCGCACTGCACCCAGGCCAGCTTCCCCTCCGCCCGGAACCCGGTCTCATCAAACCCCGCCACCGGGCTGGCGGCGATCTGCTTCCCCGGTCCAGGAACCCGTCGAGGCTCCCGGCGGACCGGGCGGTGACGGCCGCGACCGTGCCGGAGGAAACCGGGACGCCGAACAGCTCGGCCAGCGCCTGCGCGGTCCGCTGCTCGGACAGGAACTGCCCGGCATACAGGTAGATGATGATCGCGGCGATCTGCGGCCCGTATTGCACCGGCGCCTGCGCCCTGGCCGGGGCCGCTGCCTTGGTGCGGTGCCCGCAGGCACATTCGCGCTCAATCAGCTGATGCTCGGTCACCTCGATCGCCGACGGCGGCAGATCGAAGACCTGGCGGCGCTCCACCCCGGTGACCGGGCGGCCCGCCCGCCCGCTCCCGCACCAGCCGCAGCGGGCCGGCTCATGGCGTACCTCCCGGTCCGGCCGGGCCGCCTGCATCAGGGTCTGCCCGTCGTGCCCATCCTGCCCGCCCGGCTTACGCCCGGTCTTCTTCCGCAGCGACCGCGGCGCCGGCTGCCCAGCCCCTCGCTGGAAGCAGGCTTCGGCGAGTTCCGCGAGTCCTGCTTCAGCTGCGCCTCAAGCTCAGCGATCCGCAACCGCGCCCGCTCAAGCTCCGCCCGCGTCTGCGTCAGCTCCTGACGAAGCGAGACCACCAGTGCGGCCAGCACCTCATATGGCGTCGGGCCTTCCTCAACGGGCACACCGGGACGCTACGACTCAAGGTCACCTAGCGCACGTACCGGCACAGTCGGCGTGCCGGATCAAAGCCAGGCAGTCACCTCGCACCGAGACGCTGCGGTACTCAGCAGCGGGCACGGCGGGAGGAAGGTGATGGGCAGCGCGGAATCGGGCTGCCAGCTAGGCAGCGACGCCGCCGGGCTGGAGCGGCTAGACCTGCAGGGCAGGGTGCTCGCGCCCGCGACCCGCACGATTCTCCAGATGGCCGGCGTCCGCCGGGACATGCGGGTACTCGACCTGGGTTCAGGAGCGGGGGACGTGGCGTTCGCCGCCGCCGAGCTGGCCGGGCCGGCCGGCGAGGTCGTCGGGATCGACCAATCGCCGGATTCCGTCGCGAAGGCGACCGCGCGGGCGCCGGGCGCGGCCTGTCCAACGTCCGGTTCGCGGTCGGTGATATCCATGACAGGGCACCCGACAGGCCGTTCGACGCGATCACCGGGTCGTCGATGACCGGCGGGTGTTTCTCGCGTCAGTCTCCTGGCACAGTCTCCTGCTCCTGATTGTCGCGGATGGGTGCAGGTGGGTGAGATGCGCCAGCCGCGCTCGTCGTGAATCAGCCCGTGGCCCCAGCCGGACGATGCTCTCCATCTGCTCGGTGAAGCCCAAGAGCACCAGGTTCCGGTGCCGTGACGTCACCCTGGGCCTTCGCGTCCCGGCGCTGGCATCTTACGGGCCGGCCTCGCCGTCGGCGAGCGCGAGGCCGTGATCGAGCGCGGCGAAGATCTGCTCGAGCTCGGCCTCGCTGACCACCAGCGGCGGCGCCAGGAACAGCGATGTCTGCTCGCCGCTGGTGGCGATCAGCACGTCGGCCTCCAGCGCCCGGGCGACGACGCGGCTGGCGAGCGGGCTGGGGTCTTCCCCGCGCCAGTCGCGCCAGTCCGGGCCGTGCAGCTCGACCGTCCAGTGCAGGCCCCGGCCATCCACCCGGGCCACGCTCGGATGCCGCGCGGCGATCTGGCCGAGCCGGTCGAGCATGAGGCCGTCGAGCTCCCGCGCCCTCTGGTAGAGGCCGTCTCGGCGGGAGACGCGCAGGTGAGCCCGGATCGCGGCCATCGCGACCGGGTGCGCCCGGTAGGTGGAGTAGCTCTGCCAGCTGGTCCCGCGCAGGCGCTCCGCCACTTCGGCCGACAGGACGACGGCGCCGGCCGCGGCGCCGCCCGCGCTCATGCACTTGCCCATGGTGACCAGGTCCGGCCGGGAGCGGCCGTGCTGGAACTGGAACCATCCGCCGACCCGGCCGAACCCGGTCACGGTCTCGTCGGCGATCCAGAGCGCCCCCGCCTGCCGTGCCAGGTCGGCCACCCGGTCCTGGTAGGCGGGGGAGTGGTAGACGCCACCCTGGCTGTAGTCGAGCAGGACAGCCGCGCTGGCGGCCAGCATCTCCCGCGCGCGGCCGGTCCATCCCTCGCCGCGCGTCGGGTCGGGCTGCCCGGTCACCCGCGCCCCGCAGGGCGCGGGCAGCTGGTGGACCGTGGCGAGCCGCGGCGGCGCGCTGACCCCCCCGGCGGCGCGGGACAGCCCGCCGTGCCACTGGGGCTGGACGGTCAGCTCCCGGGCCAGGCCGGCGCCGCCATGATAGGCCCGCTCGCGCGTGGCGAGCGGCGCCCGCCCGGTGAGCGCCTGGCACAGGGCCAGGGCCGCGTCGTTGGCCTCGCTGGCGCTGATGAAGAAGCGGACGGCCCCGGCCCAGTCCTCGCCGTCGAAGGCGATGCCGATCAGGTCATCGGCGGCCTGCTCGCGCTCGGCCCAGTGCCAGCCCTCGTTGATGACCGGGGCCGCCGCGGCCCGCGCGACCGCCTCGACGATCTCCGGGTGACAGTGGCCCAGCGGGGCGGCGGTGTTGCTGGCGTCGATGACCTCCCGGCCGTTCTCCAGCGTGAACCAGGCCCCGTGGCCACCGACGATCCGGGGGCTCGACTCGTCCCCGGCGGTCAGGCTGGTGGACAGCAGCCGCCCGGAGCCGCTCACGCCCGCGCTCCCATGCCGGATCCTCCCCCGCTCAGCGATCTCCCGAGGGAGCCGCGCCGCCGAGTGGCCGGCCGGCGATGCCCCAGCGCGACGCGGGAACTTCCTCGATCACGACCCAGATCTGCGACCGGGCCTCTTCCCCGAGCACGCCGCAGGCGGCGTCGGTGAGCGCCTCGATCAGCCGCTGGCTCACCGCCGGGTCCTCGAACCGCCGGTCGACCGCCTTCACCTCGATGTAGGGCATCGTTCACCTCGCCACGCCCGCCGGCTTCCCGGCGCCGAATCCGTGGACGGGCAGGCCGGGCCTCCGCGACATCCACAAGACGCTGTTCCGCTCCTCCGCGCGCGACACCCCGGCGCGCAGCGGCACGGGAACGCACAGCAGCTCGGGCGGCGGCCGCTCCCCCTCGCCCGCGCGGCCCGCGCGGGCCGCCACCTCGCCGAACGGCGTCAGCACCTGGCTGGCGCCCAGCAGGGTGCCGGACGGGTTGGCCCCGCATTGGTTCGCCATCACCCACCACTGGCCGTTGGCGAGGGCGAGCGCGGGGTAGAGCGTCTCCCACCAGGCGGCAGCCTCGGCCTCGTACGCGGCGGGCTCGATGACCAGCGTCGCGCCCGCGAGCCGCAGGGCCCGCGCCGTCTCCGGGAAGTCGCCGTCGAAGCAGACCGCCAGGCCCACGGTCCCGAGCTCGCCGGTCCGGCAGACGGTGAGCCGGCCGCCGGGCGTGAATATCTTGTCCTCACCGGTCGGGCCGTACAGGTGGGCCTTGCGGTGCCAGGCGCGCAGGCGGCCCTTCCGGTCGTACAGCACGCCCGTGTTGTGGACGGCGCCGTCGGCGCCCCGCTCGGGGACCGACCCGGCGGCGAGCCAGATGCCCAGCTCCCGGGCGCGGCGGCTGAGCGCCTCCCCCCGGGGCCCGGAGAGCGGCTCGGCCGCCCCTCGGGCGTGCCCGGCCAGGGCCGCCGGGTCGTACCCGCAGGGCCACAGCTCGGGGAGCACGACGAGGTCCGCGCCCTGCCGCGCCAGCTCGCCGGCCAGGCCGAGCGCGGCCGACAGGTTCTCCGCCGGCCTGCCGGGCTCGGGCAGCCACTGGGCGATGCCGATGACGGCATCCTCACGCACTGACGCTCCCCGCCCGCACCGGGACCTTGGCCTCCCTGGCGACCCTGGCCCGAGCCACCATGTAGTAGAGCGGGAGGATGACGGCGAGGCCGACCAGCCAGGACAGGTCAGTGCCGCCGAGGCTCCTGGCGACCGGCCCCTCGAACAGGGTGGTGTTGACGAACGGGATCTGGATGCCCACGCCGATCAGGTAGACGATCAAAGTGGCCCAGTTCACCCGCCCGTACACCCCGCCGGAGGGCTCGAAGAACGACGGCACGTGGTACTGGCCGTGCCGGATCAGGTAGAAGTCCACCAGGTTGATCGCCGTCCACGGGATGAGCACGTAGAGCAGGAACAGGATGAAGTTCACGTAGCTGGTCAGGAAGGTGCTCTGGTAGGCGAGTGCCCCGACGAGCGCGACCGCGACGATGAGCACCGACACCACGGCGCGAGTGCGGGCGCGGGGCAGCCAGCGGTGGCGGAACGTCTGGCCCACGGTGATGGAGCACAGCATCCCGCCGTAGAGGTTGATCGCGTTCGTGTCGATGATCCCGAGCGCGAACACCAGCATGATCAGCCATCCCGCGCCCGAGGTCAGGTGGTCGATCGCGGAGATCTGGTCCGGGTTGGCGGACGCGAGCCCGACGACCACCCCGAGGATCATGGGCAGGACGGTGCCCAGGACCACGCCCGCATAGGAGAACCAGAACGTGGCCCGGACGCTCTCCCCGGCCGGCATGTACCGGGAGTAGTCGGAGACATAGGGGGCGTACGCGATCTGCCACAGGATCCCGGTCGTGGCGGCCGCCCCGATGAACCCGCTCCAGGTGAACGAGCCCTCGGAGAGGAAGGTGGCCGGCAGCCCCCGGGCGACGATCACGCCGAGGGCGAGCAGCATCACGCCGCCGAACAGGATCGTCGCCCACCTGTTCACCGCGTGGATCAGGTCGTAGCCGACCACGGTGATGAGCAGGCTGCCCACGCCGCAGATGACGATGCCCCAGTCGGTGCTGACGCCGTGGACGAGCTGGTTGATCGACTGCCCGCCGAGGATCAGGTTCGAGGCGAAGAAGCCGACGTACATGAACACGGCGATCGCGATGACCAGCACCGCGCCGACCATGCCGTACTGGCCGCGGCTCTGGATCATCTGCGGCACGCCCAGCCGCGGCCCCTGCGCGGAGTGCAGCGCCATGAACAGCGCGCCGAGCAGGTTGCCCAGCAGGATCGCCAGGACGCTGGCCCCGAACGGCAGCTTGAAGGCCACCGGCGCGAGCGCCCCGGTGACGAAGGTCAGGGGCATGATGTTCGAGCTGAACCAGATGGTGAACAGGTCTCGCGGCCTGCCGTGCCTTTCGCTTTCCGGGATGGCGGCGATCGTGTACTGCTCCAGGGTCGCCGCCGTGGCGGATGTCCGGCTTTCGGTCATGGTGAGCTCCATGGGTGCGGCGTTGCGGCAGTGTAGGATCGCGCCTTCGCACGGTGCAAGATGCTTTCATCAAGTGAAATTCAGCACGTGGCGGGCTCGTCATGCGACAGGGCTCTCTCGGGAAGCGAGAGGCTGTTCCCCCCGGCCGGGGCGAGTGGTACCGTCCGCCTGCCCCGGCGCGGGCCGGGGCGGACCCTGGGCGAAGGGGGGCCAGGCTGGTGCGCGACCCCAGGTACGACATCCTGTTCGAGCCGGTCCGGATCGGCCCGGTCACGGCCAGGAACCGGTTCTTCCAGGTGCCGCACTGCAACGGCATGGGCTACCGCGACCCGAGCGCCCAGGCCGCCATGCGCGGCGTCAAGGCGGAGGGCGGCTGGGCGGTGGTGTGCACCGAGCAGGTGGAGATCCACCCGACCTCCGACATCACCCCGTTCATCGAGCTGCGGATCTGGGACGACGCGGACCTGCCGGCGCTGGCCCGGATCTGCGATGCGATCCATTCCCAGGGCGCGCTCGCCGGCATCGAGCTCGCGCACAACGGCATGAACAGCCCCAATCTCTACAGCCGTGAGGTCCCGCTCGGCCCGGCCAGCCTGCCGGTGGCGACCTGGAGCCACGACCCGGTGCAGGCCCGCGCGATGACCAGGGCCGACATCGCGGACCTGCGCCGCTGGCACGCCGACGCGGTCCGCCGGTCGCTGGCGGCCGGGTACGACCTGGTCTACGTGTACGCGGCGCACGGCCTGGGCGGGCTGCACCACTTCCTGTCCCGCCGTTACAACGACCGCGGCGACGAGTACGGGGGGAGCCTCAGGAACCGGGCCCGGCTGCTGAGCGAGATCCTGGCCGACACCCGCGAGATCGCGGATGGCCGCGCCGCCGTCGCCTGCCGGATCACCGTGGACGAGATGCTCGGCGAGGCGGGGATCACGCGGGCGGAGACTGAGGAGCTCGTCGGCCTGCTCGCCGAGGTTCCCGACCTGTGGGACTTCGTCCTGGGGAGCTGGGAGGACGACTCGGTCACCTCCCGGTTCGCTCCCGAGGCGGCCCAGGAGGAGCATGTGCGCGGGCTCAAGCGGCTCACCACCAAGCCGGTCGTCGGCGTGGGCCGGTTCACCTCCCCGGACACGATGGTCCGCCAGGTCACCAGCGGGGTGCTGGACCTGATCGGAGCGGCCCGGCCGTCCATCGCTGATCCCTTCCTGCCCCGCAAGATCGAGGAGGGCCGCCTCGAGGACATCCGGGAGTGCATCGGCTGCAACGTCTGCGTTTCGGGTGACTTCACCGCGTCGCCGATCCGCTGCACCCAGAACCCGGCCATGGGCGAGGAGTTCCGGCGGGGCTGGCACCCGGAGCGGATCAGGCCGAGGCGCTCGGACGCGCGGATCCTGGTCGCGGGTGCGGGGCCCGCCGGGCTGGAGGCGGCGCGGGCGCTTGGCCAGCGTGGCTACCGGGTGACGCTGGCCGAGGCGTCCCGGGAGCTGGGCGGCCGGGTCGCCCGCGAGTCGGCCCTGCCGGGCCTGGCGGCCTGGCGCCGGGTGGCGGAGTACCGCGAGCAGCAGCTCCGGCGGATGCCGAACGTGGAGATCTACCCGCAGAGCCCGATCGACGCGGACGATGCGCTGGCGGGCGGCTTCACCCACGTGGTGGTCGCCACCGGCGCGGCCTGGCGGGCCGACGGCGTCGGCCGCTGGCACACCCGCCCGATCCCCGTCGGCGGGCCGCTGCCCGTGCTCACCCCAGACGACCTGATGGCCGGGCGCCGCCCGGCCGGGCCGCGCGTGGTGGTGTTCGACGACGACCACTACTACCTCGGCGGGGTGCTCGCGGAGCTGCTGGCGGGTGAGGGCTGCCAGGTGCGGCTGGTCACCCCGGCAGCGCACGTCTCGGCGTGGACGGCGAACACCCTGGAGCTCGTGCGCATCCGGCGGCGGATCATGCGCGCGGGGATCGCCGTGGACACCAACCGCACGGTGACCAGGCTGGACGGGGACGGCGTGGTGACCGCGTGCGTGTTCACCGGCGCTGAGGCCCTGGTGGAGGCGGACGCCGTCGTGATGGTGACGGCCCGCCTGCCGCGCGACCGGCTGGCGGCCGATGTGGAGGCCATCGCCTCGCGGCGGCCCGGGGGCCCGCTTCGCTCGGTGCAGGTGATCGGGGACGCGTGGGCGCCGGGGACGATCGCGGCGGCCGTCTGGTCGGGCCGGCGCTGCGCCGAGGAGCTCGACGAGCCGCCCAGCACGGCGCCCGTGCCGTTCCGGCGCGAGGTCGCCGCGCTCTCCCGCGAATGGCCGTGATCACCCGGCCCGCCGCGCGGGCCCGGGACGCCGCCCTAGACGTCCCAGCCGGCGTCGACCGGGATGTCGTGCCCGGTGATGTTCCGCGCGGCAGGGGAGACCAGGAAGCGGACCGCCTCGCCGACGTCAGTCTCCTCCACGAAGCGGCCGAGCGCGGTCTGGGCGGCGAAGTCCGCGTAGACCTCCTCGGGGGCCTTGCCCAGCTTGCGCGCCTTCTCGGCGACGATGCGGTCCATGCGCGCGCCGTTGGTCACGTTCGGGCAGACGGTGTTGACCGTGATGTCGTGCGGCCCGAGCTCGAGCGCGAGCGTCCGGGTCAGGCCGCGCACCGCCCACTTGGACGAGGAGTAGCCGCTGCGGTTGCGGTAGCCGCGCAGCCCGGAGGTGCCCGCCAGGTTGACGATCCGGCCGCCTCCGCGCGCGATCATGTGCGGGATCGCGTGCTTGCACGGCAGGAACGTGCCGATGACGTTCAGCTCGAGGATCTTGCGGAACTCCTCGGCCGGGTAGCTGTGCGCCGGGGTCTCGATCGGCCCGGTGCCCCCGGCTGTGTTCACCAGGATGTCGACGCCGCCGAAGCGGGCCGCCACCGCGGCCATCATCGCCGCCACCTGCTCCTCGTCGGTCACGTCGCAGCGAACCGGCAGGCTCTGGCGGCCGGGGTACTTCTCGTCCAGCGCCGTCGCCTTCGCCGCGAGCGCCGCCTCGTCGCGCCCGGCCAGCGCGACGTGCGCCCCGTCCTGAGCGAGAAAGTCGGCCGCGATGGCGCCGATCCCCTTCGCGGCGCCGGTCACCACCGCCACCTTGTCCGCCAGCGGCAGGTCCCTGGTCATGCGCGGCTCCTCTCCCAGCGCCCCCCCGGCCCCCGGGCGGGGCCATCGCCGGCCGGGCCGATCGGCACGTCGGCCGCCGACACCTGGGGGGTGGCCCGCCCGATGGCACGGCCGATCTCGGCCGCCGCCTCGTGCACGAGCGCCACGTCCCGGCGGACCCGGTCGACGGACAGGCGGGGGCTGGGCCCGGCGATGCCGACGGCGCACACCACGTCGGAGTCGGAGACCACCGGCACCGCGATGCCCCACACGCCGACGTTGGTCTCCTCGTAGCTGCTCGCCCAGCCGCGCGCGCGGATGGCCTTCAGCTCGCGCCGCAGCTCGCGCGGATCGGTGATGGTGGACGCGCAGAACCGGTCGAGCGGCCGCTCGATCAGCCGCTCGATCTCCTCCTCCGGCATGAACGCCAGGAGCGCCTTCTGGGAGGCGCCGGCGTGCAGCGGGAGCTGCCGGCCTGGCTGCACCGACAGGCGCAGCGGCTGCGGCGTCTCCACCCGCTCCAGGCACACGCTCCGGTCGCGCTCCGGCGTCAGCACGGTGAGCAGGGCCGTTTCCCCGGTCGCGTCCGACAGGCGGCGGAGGGGGCCCAGCGCGACCGGGCGCAGGTCGGCCACGGCGCGCGCCCGCTCGCCCAGGCTCAGCGCGGCGGCGCCGAGGCGGAACCGGCGGGTGTCCTCGTGCTGGCTGACATAGCCGAGCCGCTTGAGGGCGGCGAGGATGCGGTGCACGGTGGGCACGGGCAGCCGGAGCGCGCGGGCGATGTCGGTCGTGCTCCACTCCGGCCGTGCCTCGGTGAACACCTCCAGGATGCGGAAGGTCCGCTCCAGCACCTGGAAGGCGGGCTTGGGCTCGTCGCCAGCCGCGGGGACAGGCACTTGCGCAACCTCCTGGCATCGGTCATCCGGGTGACATGCTAGCATGACGATCCCGGTTACTGAGAGGCAATTTCATGTCACGAGAAACGGGGGCATGCGAGCGGAGGAGCGACCGTGGACCGACCTGATCTCGAACTTCTGCGCGGCGCCATCGACATGCACGCGCACACCGCCCCGGCCCTGTTCAAGCGGCACATAGACGACGCCGCCCTCGCCGAGTACGCCGCCGCCTACGGGATGCGCGGCTTCGTGCTGAAGGACCATGACGCGTCCACCACCGGCCGGGCCTATTACGTCAACCGCATGTACCCGCACGTCGAGTCCTACGGCTCCGTGGTCCTGAACCGCTCGGTGGGCGGCCTCAACCCCTACGTCGCCGAGGCCGCCATCCAGTACGGCGCCAGGGTCGTCTGGATGCCGTCGAATCACTCCAAGTACCACGCGGAGTTCTTCGACATGCCGGACTACCCGCAGTTCGGCCGCCCGAGGAAGCAGCTTCCCGGCGAGGGCGTGACGGTCTTCGAGGAGGACGGCCGCACCCTCACCAGGGAGGCGAGGACGATCTGCGAGATCGTCGCCGAGAACGACGTGGCGCTGGCCACCGGGCACCTGTCGCTCGCGGAGATCCGGGCGCTGCAGGACGCCGCGGTGGACGCCGGCGTGAGCCGCTTCATCGTCACGCACGCGAACTGGTCGCTGTGCAAGCTGGACCTCGACGTCCAGCGCGAGCTCATCGCCAAGGGCGCGACCATGGAGTACGTCGCCTGCTCGTGCGTCTCTCCCATCTTCTGGGAGCAGCAGCCCGGCGAGCTCGCCGAGTGGATCATCGCCCTGCGCGGGGAGAATGTCGTGCTCGGCTCCGATCTCGGCCAGTTCGCCGGGCCTCCCCACCCGGAGGGCCTGCGGATGCTGCTCGCGGCGCTGCTCGACGTGGGGGTGCCGTACGAGTACCTGGAGAAGATGGCCAAGGAGAACCCGGTCGCCGTGCTCGGCCTCGACCCTGGCTGGAGCCCGGCGCCCGCCGCGGCGCCGGCGCCCGCTGCGGCGCCGGCCCCCGCCGCGGCACCGCTCCCGGCGCCTTCCTCCCGGTGACGCTCCCCGGCGAGGAGATCTCGTGAGCCGAAAGGCATTTGCCTGTCCCGAGAAGCCGTGCTAGGCATCTGCACCGGAGGCACCATGTTCATCAGGCCATTCGGGTACGAGCGGGCCGGGAGCCTCGCGGACGCGTGCGAGATGCTGCGTGAACGGGGGGAGGCCGCCAAGGTCATCGCGGGCGGCCAGAGCCTGCTGCCCATGGTCAACCTCGGCCTGGTCCAGCCCGAAGTGATCATCGACATCTCTCACGCCGGCCGGGACGACGACGGCGCCGCCGCCCGCGGCGGCGGCGCGGTGCCCGGCGGCGCGGTGCCCGGCGGCGGCCGCTCCGGGAGCGATCGGGCCGTTGCCGCGCGGAGCCGCGAGATCGGCGGCGGGGACGGCTACCTCACCATCGGCGCCCTCGTGAGCCACGCCCGGCTGGCCGGCGACCCGGCCGTGGCCTCGGCGCAGCCGCTGCTGGCCGCCGCGGCGGCCCGGATCGGCAACCCGCGCGTCCGCAGCCGGGGGACGCTCGGCGGCTCGCTGGCGCACAGCGACCCGGCCGCGGAGCTCCCGCTCGCCATGGTGGCCCTGGGCGCGAGCTATCGCGTCACCGACGGCCGGTCGGCCCGCGATGTCAGGGCGGAGGAGTTCCACCTGTCGTTCCTCACCAGCGCGCTGGCCGAGGACGAGCTGGTCGTCTCCGCCACCGTGCCGGCGCTCGGCCCCGGCTGGGGCTGGAGCTTCCAGGAGGTCGCACGCCGGGAGGGGGACTTCGCGCTCGCCGCCGTCGCGGTGCTGGTCCGCATGGCCGGCGGCATCGTGGCCGAGGCGAGGGTCGCGGTCGGCGGCGCCGCCGACCGGCCGCTGCGCCTCGCCGACGTGGAGGCCGCCCTGGCCGGGGCGTCCCCCGGCGAGATCGCCGGGCGCGCCGGGCCGCTGCGCGGGCTCTCCCCCGTCTCCGACATCAGCGCCAGCGCAGGGCACCGCGCGCACCTGTGCGCCGTCCTGGTCCGCCGCGCCCTGGACGAGGCATGCCGACGCTCACAGGAGGCCACCGCGTGACGCACACCGCGACCATCACCTTGACCGTGAACGGCCAGCGCCTGACCCGGACCGCCGGGGCGCACCTGACCCTGCTGCGCTGGCTGCGCGACCTCGCCGGGGTCACCGACCCCAAGTACGGCTGCGGCGAGGGCGTGTGCGGGGCGTGCGCCGTGCTCCTCGACGGCGAGCCCGTGTCGGCATGCCTGGTGCTGGCGGCCCAGGTGGACGGGGCCGAGGTCACCACGGCCGCCGGCCTGTCCGGGCCGGGCGGGATCCCCGGCCCGTTGCAGGAGGCGTTCCACGCCTGTCACGCAGCCCAGTGCGGGTTCTGCACGCCCGGCATGCTCGTGACCGCGGCGGCGCTGCTGGCTGACGGCCGCATCCGGTCCCGGGCCGAGATCCGGGCCGGGCTGCACGGCAACCTGTGCCGCTGCACCGGATACGGCCCGATCGTGGACGCGGTCGAGGCCGCGCAGGAGGCCCGGCAGGCCCGGCCGGATCCGCGTGATCACCTGGGGCGCGCGCCGGCCGGCCACGACGCGCCCCGGCCGCGCCCGGCGGCCGGGCCGGAGCGCGGGCGATGACCAGCGCGGCGCCTGGGGCACCGGGCAGGCCAGGCGGCATCCGGACCTCCAAGCTGGACGAGCTCAGGGTGGTCCACCAGGCCCTGCCCCGGCACGACCAGGCCGAGAAGATCGCGGGAACCACGCGCTACGCCGGTGACCTGGCGTTCGCGCACATGTTGCACGCCCGCCTGGTTCGCTCGCCCGTCCCCTCCGCGCGCGTGACCCGCCGCGACTCCACCGCGGCGGCGGCGGTTCCCGGGGTGGTGTGCGTCCTGTTCGGCGAGGACGTGCCGCACAACACGATCTGGGTGGACGTGCCCGGCCAGACGGTGGAGGTCGCCGCGCTCAAGGCCAGCATGGAGGTGCTCGCGACCGACCGGGTGCGGTTCCACGGCGAGCCGGTCGCGCTGGTCGTCGCCGAGTCGGAGGAGGCGCTCACGGCGGCGTGCGAGCTGGTCGAGGTCGAGTACGAGGAGCTCCCGGGCGTCTTCGACCCGGACGAGGCGCTGGCCGACGGCGCGCCCGCCGTCCACGAGCGGGGCAACTTGATCGGGGAGTGGCGGATCGACCGGGGCGACGCCGACGCTGCGTTCGCCGCGGCCGACGTGATCGTGGAGGGCAGCTACCGGACCCAGTTCGTGGACCACGCCTACCTGGAGCCGGAGGCCGGCGTGGGCTGGATGGACGACGAGGGGGTGCTCAACCTGCGGGTCGCCACCCAGGTCGTGGAGCACTACCGGGACGTGGCCCGCATCCTCGGCGTCCCGGAGTCACGGGTCCGGGTGATCGCCCCCTACGTGGGCGGCGGCTTCGGCGGCAAGGAGGACATGACCGTCGAGCCCTACCTGGCCCTCGCGGTGCTGCGGACCGGCCGTCCGGTGCGGATGCAGTGGACCCGGCAGGAATCCCTGCTCGCCCGGCCGAAGCGGCACCCGATGCGGCTGCGCTACCGCACGGCGGCCCGCCGTGACGGGACGATCCTGGCCCACAGCATCGACATCACCGCCGACTCCGGCGCGTACGCCTACCTGTCCGCGCTCGTGCTGCTTTACTCCTCGGTGCACGCGTGCGGCCCCTACCGGGTGGACAACGTCCGCCTGCGCGCCCGCTGCGCCTACACCAACAACCCGCCCACGTCGGCGTTCCGGGGGTTCGGCGGGATGCAGGTGGTGTTCGGCTACGAGGCGCAGATGGACCAGGTGGCGGCCAGGCTCGGGCTGTCCCCGGCCGAGATCAGGAAGAAGAACGCGCTGGCGCGGGGCGACACCCTGCCGGTCGGCCAGGTCATCGAGACCGAGGTCCTGCTGAAGGACTGCATCGACGCGGTGCTGGACAGGGCGGGGGCCAAGCCCGCGCCGTCCGGCCCGCGCAAGGCCGTGGGCCGGGGCATGGCCGCCAACATCCAGTCGTACGGCAGGCTGGTCTGGCTGAACGACTCGGCCGCCGCGTGGGTCGGGCTGCAGCTCGACGGCAGCCTGACCGTGCGGTGCGGAGTGCCCGACATCGGCGGAGGCCAGGCATCCTCGCTCGCCCAGATCGCCTCCGAGGTCCTCGGGGTGCCGATGGACCGGGTCACCGTTCACTTCGGCGACTCCGCCCTCACCCCGCTGGCGGGCACGACGACCGCCACCCGCCAGCTGCTCATGTCCGGCAACGCGGTGTACGAGGCGAGCGTCCAGCTGCGGGACGCTGTGCTGGGCGCCGTGGCGCGGGAGACGGGCCAGCCGGCCGGCGGGCTCGCGATGCGGGCCGACGGCGCCGGCGGCACGGTGATCGCGGGGCCCGGCCTGCGCCTGACGCTCCCGGAGGCGGTGCTGATCTGCCGGCGCCGGAACGTGCCGGCGGAAGCGCTCGGCACGTTCTTCGGCCCGAAGGGGCAGCCGGTCGCGCGGGACCTGCGGGCGGACCGGGTGTTCCCGGACTTCACCTTCGGCGCGCACCTGTGCGACCTGGAGGTGGACATCGACACCGGGCACGTGCAGGTGGTCCGCTACATCGCCGCGCACGACGTGGGCAGGGCCATCAACCCCTGTCGGTCGCCGGGCAGATCAGCGGCGCCGCGGTGCAGGGGCTCGGGATGGCGCTCCTGGAGGAGGTCGTGGTCGAGGACGGGGTCAACCTGGCCGCGGGGTTCTTCCAGTACCTGATCCCGACCGCGACCGACGTGCCGGACATCGAGGCGATCGTGCTGGAGTCCGGGGAAGGGCTCGGGCCGTTCGGGGCGCGCGGCACCGGCGAGCCGCCGATCGGCCCGCCCGCCGCCGCGGTGGCCAGCGCGATCTGCGACGCGCTCGGCCGGCGGCCCACCGCGCTTCCGATCACCCCGGAGCGGGTGCTGGCGTGCGCGGCGCCCGCCGATGGCGGCCCGGACCGCCCGGGCGCGCCCTGACCGGCCGGGCCCCCCGGCGGCGGGCGCGTCGCGGCCCGCGGCCGGTCTGGCCGCCGCCGGCCGCCCGGCCGCATGGCGGGGGCGCCGGCTCGTGGCGCACACTGATGCGGTGGGCGGGCTCCGGCGATGACAGCGCTGCTGGTGGTCCTGGCGATCGGGTTCGCCTTCAGCATGGGCGCGCACTACACCGGCGCGTGCATGGGAATGCCGCACGCCCTGGGGGCCATCGGCGCCCGCGGCGCCCTGCTGCTGATGGCCCCGCTGACGCTGGCCGGGGCGGCGCTCGCCTCGCACGGGGTGGAGCGGACGGTCGGGCATGAGCTGCTGGCCGGCCCCGGCCTGTCCACGGCGGGGCTGGTGATCGTGCTCGCGGTGGCATTCGGGCTCACCAGCCTGTTCAACGTCGCGCGGGTCCCGACCTCCACGATCCAGATCCTGGTGTTCAGCGTGGCCGGGGTCGGGCTGGCGGCGGGAGCGGGGGTGCGCTGGGCCACGATCGGCACGCTGGCCGCGATCTGGGTGGCCGCGCCGCCGGCCGCCGGGCTCCTCGGCTACGCGCTGACCCGGGTGCTGGACCGGGTCCCGGCCATCCGGGCGCGGGCGCGGGCCACCGGGCCGGCGCCTGCGGCCACCGCGCCCGGCCCGGCCGCCGCCGCCGGCGGGCCGCTGGCCGCCGCGCTGATCGCGGTCGGGGCGCTGGCGTCGTTCACGATGGGCGGCAACGACGTGGCCAACGCGACCGGGCCGCTGGTCGGGGCGGGAGTGCTCGGCCCGCTGGCGGCCGGCCTCGCCGGCGGCGCCGGCCTGGCCGCGGGGGTGCTCAGCTGGGGGCGGCCGCTGCTGCGCCGGGTCGCCTTCGACATCGTCAGCGTGGACCGGCCGATGGCGGCCGCCGCACAGCTCGTGCAGGCGCTCGTCGTCCTCGCGGCGGTCGCGTTCGGGTTCTTCACGTCCATGAACCAGGCGCTGATCGGCGCCATGACCGGCGCCGCCGTGGCCCGCGGGCGCCGCGCGGTCCACGCCGGCGTGCTGCGGGGCGTCCTCCTGGGCTGGCTGATCGGCCCGGGAGCCGCCATCGCACTCGGCTTCGCGGCCGGCCGGCTGGCGGCGCTCTCGGCCGGAGCGCACGCGCTCCGGCCGGCGGCGCTCCGGTAGGCTCTGCGCGACCACTGCACGCATCCGATGACCGCCGACCGGAGGCCGCGACAGTGACCGGCCCGCTGGAGCTCGACCGCCTGAGCCGGCGGTTCGGCGACGTGACCGCCCTGGACGGCCTGAGCTTCAGCGTCCCCGCAGGGCAGGTGGTGGGGTTCCTCGGCCCGAACGGCGCCGGCAAGACCACGGCGATGCGCGCCATCTTCGGCCTGACCGACCTCGACTCGGGCTCGGTGCGTTGGGCGGGTGCCCCGGTCGGCGCCGCGGAGCGGCGGCGCTTCGGCTACATGCCGGAGGAGCGCGGCCTGTACCCGAACATGCCGGTCGCGGAGCAGGTCGCCTACATCGGCCGGCTGCACGGGATGGACGCGCGCGCCGCGGCCTCGGCCGCCAGCGGGTGGCTCGAGCGCCTCGGCGTCGCGGACCGCGCGGCGAGCAAGGTCGGATCGCTGTCCCACGGCAACCAGCAGCGGGTGCAGCTCGCGGCGGCGCTCGTGCACGACCCCGAGATGCTCGTTCTCGACGAGCCGCTCGCCGGCCTGGACCCGGCCGGCATGGACGCGATCGGCGAGGTGCTCGTGGAGCGTGCCCACTCCGGGCACTGCGTGCTGTTCTCCAGCCACCAGCTCGACCTGGTCGAGGACCTGTGCGAGTCGGTGGCGATCATCGACCACGGGCGGCTGGTCGCCAGCGGCACCGTCGACGAGCTGGCCACCAGCGGGCCCCGCCGGCTCGTGGTCCGGGTGGAGGGGGACCGCGAGGGCGCGTGGGCGCGGGCCGTTCCCGGCGTCCGGGTCTCGGAGGTGAACGGCGGCGAGGTCAGGCTCGTGCTCGACCAGGGCGCCGACAGCGACGCGGTCCTGGATGCGGCGCGGGCCGCGGGCCGCGTCACCACGTTCACCTTCGAGCGCCGCCGCCTGTCCGAGGTGTTCCGCGAGGCGGTGAGCTGGTGAGCAAGCTGCCCTATGTCGTCGTCATCGCGGTGGTGGCGGTCATCGTCCGGCTCGGGCTGCGCCGCCGCGCCCGGGCCCGGACGCCCCGGCCGGGCGCCGCCCGGGCCGGGCGCCGGCCGCGGCCGGTGCTCGGCGACACCGGGCTGGTGGCGGCCCGCGAGATCCGCGAGCGGCTGCGGGGCCGGGTGTTCTGGATCGTCACGGTCATCCTGTTCGGCGCGGTGGCGGCGGCCGTCCTCATCCCCGCCCTGCGCGGGCACGGGACCGCGAGCCAGCGGATCGGGGTGGTGGCGGGCTCGGCGCCGCTCGACGCGGAGCTGCGCGCCCTGGCCAGGGGCACGGGGCTGTCCGTGACGATCACCACCGAGCCCGGCCTGGCCCGGGCGCGCGCCGCCCTCGCCGCGGGCCGGCTCGACGTCGTCGTGGACGGCGCGGGGACGATCCTGGTGGACAAGCCGGTCTCGCCCGCCGACACCTCGGCGCCGGCCCGCTACGTGCGGGCCGTGTCGGAGGCCCTCGGCGCCCAGCGGGCGTTCGCCCGGGCGGGCCTGACCCCGCGGCAGGTGGCCACGATCGCCGGGGCCAGGCCGGTGCCGGTCGCCAGCCTCCAGCCCGCCAGGAAGGCCCGCACGACCGCCGAGACCACCGCGCTGCTCGGGGTGATCCTGACCTTCATCGTGCTCACCCAGTACCTGACGTGGACGCTCATGGGGGTGATGGAGGAGAAGGCGAGCCGCGTCGTCGAGGTCCTGCTGGCCGCCGTCCGGCCGATCCAGCTGCTCGCCGGCAAGGTCCTCGGGATCGGCGCCGTCGCCCTCGCCCAGGCGGTCGCCCTCGTCGCCTTCGCGCTCGCGCTGGCCGAGGCGGCCGGGTCGAGCCTGGTGCACGGCGCCGCCCCGCTCGTGGCGGCGGCCGCGCTCGGGTGGATGGTCCTCGGGTACGCCTTCTACAGCTGGCTCTACGCCGCCGCGGGCTCGCTGGCCGAGCGGCAGGACCAGGTGCAGAGCCTGGCGCTGCCGCTGAGCGCGCCCCTCATCCTCGGCTACATCGCCTCCCTGGTCAGCGTCAGCTCGGGCACCCCCTCGCTGCTGGTGACGGTGCTCGCCTACCTGCCGCCCACGGCCCCGTTCGCCATGCCGGTGCTGGTCGGGTTCGGGGAGGCGACCTGGTGGCAGTTCGCGCTCTCCATGGCGCTGACGCTGGCGTGCACGGTGCTGGTGGCGCTCGCCGCGGCCCGCGTCTACCGCCGGGCCGTGCTGCGGACCGGCGGGCGGGTGCGGCTGCGGGACACGCTGCTCGGCGCGCGAGCCCCGGCGCGGGGCGGAACGCCCTCCCCGCGCGGCCTGGCGCGGTAGCGTGGGGGAAGCTGCCCGGGGATCCGGCCGGCACGACGCGAAAGGGCCGCACATGGCACGGGTCAGCACGTACCTGAACTTCCAGGGCCAGGCGGAGGAGGCGCTCGCCCGCTACGCCGACGTCTTCGGCACCCGGGTCTCGGCGCTGTTCCGGTTCTCCGACATGCCCGAGGCGGGGCCCGGTGAGCTTCCCGAGGAGGAGCGCGGCCTCGTGATGCACGCCGAGCTGCCGATCATCGGCGGCCACGTGCTGATGGCGACCGACATGCTCCGGTCCCTCGGCCAGCGGACGCGGGTCGGCAACAACACCACCATCAGCCTGGATGTCGACAGCAGGGAGGAGGCCGACCGGATCTACCAGGCCCTGGCCGATGGCGGCTCGGAGGGGATGCCGATGGCCGACATGCCCTGGGGCGCCTACTGGGGCACGACCCTGGACCGCTACGGCATCCGCTGGATGGTCAGCCACGCCCCGGCGTCCTGACCCCCTCCCCGCGTGACGGTCCGGGCCGGCGGCCCCGGGCACGTGGGCCTTCGGTCCCCGCGCGGCCCCACGCTGATCTCGCTGATGCTGGCGACCAGCCTGGTCGCCATCGACTCCACGATCATCGCGACGGCCGTGCCCTCGGTCGTCGCCGACCTTGGCGGCTTCGCGCAGTTCCCGTGGCTGTTCTCGGTGTACCTGCTGGCCCAGGCCGTCGCGGTGCCGGTCTACGGCAAGCTCGCCGACGTGCTCGGCCGCAAGCCGATCATGCTGCTGGGCATCGGGCTGTTCCTGGCCGGGTCGGCGCTGGCCGCGGCCGCGTGGTCGATGCCCGCGCTGATCGCCTTCCGCGCGCTGCAGGGCCTGGGCGCGGGCGCGATACAGCCGATGAGCCTGACGATCGCCGGGGACATCTACACCCTCGCCGAGCGGGGCCGCGTCCAGGGGTACCTGGCCAGCGTCTGGGGCGCGTCCGCGGTCGCCGGCCCCGCGCTGGGCGGCGTGTTCTCCGAGTACCTCACCTGGCGGTGGATCTTCATCGTCAACATCCCGCTGTGCGTCATCGCCGCGCTCGCGCTGATCCGCAACCTCCGCGAGGCGGTCGCCCGGCGCCCGCACCGGATCGACTACGCCGGCTCCGCGCTGCTCGCGGCCGGGTGCGGCCTGGTGATCCTGGGGCTGCTGGAGGGCGGGCAGGCGTGGCCGTGGTCGTCCCCGCCGGGCATCGGCGTCCCGGCCGCCGGCGTCGCGCTGCTGGCCCTGTTCATCCTGGCACAGCGCCGGGCGGCCGAGCCCGTCCTGCCGCCCTGGGTGCTGGGCCGCCGGGTCCTGCTCGCCGGCAACCTCGCCTCGGCCTGCGTCGGGGCGGTGCTGATCGGGCTGACGTCGTACGTCCCGGCGTTCGCGCAGCGCGTGCTGGGCGCCAGCCCGCTCGTCGCGGGCTTCGCGGTCGCGGCGCTGACCGTCGGCTGGCCGCTCACCTCCAGCCAGTCCGGCAAGGCGTACCTGCGCGTCGGCTTCCGGGCGACCGCCCTGGCCGGCAGCGCGGTGACCGTCGCCGGCACGGCACTCACGGCGCTGCTCGGCGCCCGCTCGGCGGTGCTCTTCGCGGGCTTCTCGTGCTTCGTCGCCGGCGCCGGGCTCGGGCTCGTCGCGGCGCCCGTCCTGATCGCCGCCCAGAGCACGGTGAGCTGGGGCGAGCGCGGCGTGGTCACCGCGGCGAACATGTTCAGCCGCTCGGTCGGCAGCGCCCTGGGCGTGGCGTGCTTCGGCGCGATCGCCAACGCCTCGCTGCGGCACGGCGCGGCCTCGGCCCGGGCGCTCGCGCTCGCCTCCCACCACGTGTTCGTCGCGGCGGCGGCGGCGGCCGTCCTGATGGGGCTCGCCGCGGCGCTGCTGCCGCGCGCGGGGCGCGCCGCAGGAGCCGCGGCCCTGCTCGCGCCGGATGCCGCCGGGGTCTGAGCCGGGCCGGGTGATCGGCCGGGCGCTCACGCCCGGCCACGCGGCCGCGCCCGTCCCGCTCGGCCCGCCGGCCCTGTCGTCAGGCGGAGCCGCGCAGCACGTCGGCGAGGACCGCGGCCTGGCTGAGGCCGACGTCCTTGGTCGCGGTGAGCAAGGTGACCGGACCGGACTCCGCCAGCCGCCGGAGCCGGGCGAGCGCCTCGCGGGCCGGCGGGGCGCCGAGCTCGGCGACGTACCGGCGGCGGAACTCCTCGAACAGCGCCGGGTCGTGCCGGTACCAGGTTCGCAGCCCCGGGGACGGGGCGACGTCCTTGGCCCACTCGTCCAGCCGCGCCGCATCCCTGCGCAGCCCGCGGGGCCACACGCGGTCGACGAGCACGCGCGCGCCGTCCGCGGGCGACGGATCCTCATACACCCGGCGGACGCGTATGTCCACGCTCATCACGGTCCTCCCTCCGCCGCCCTCCGGTGAGCGGCCGGGCTGAGGTGGCTCCCGCCACCAGCCTGCCACGGCGCCCCGCCGTTCGGCGGGCTGGCCCCGGCCACGAGTACCTTCCGGGCGAACGCGTCGGCCCACCCCGACGCCGGCCGTGCCAGGCCCGTCCGGCGCTCGCACCTCCAGATGCCGGCCACCACGGCCAGGAACACCGCGGCGGCGCCCGACGCGAGCGCCACCGCGACCACGAGGACCACCACGCGAATCGCCACCTTCCCGGATCACTGGCGGCCAGGGAACGGCGCCCTTGACAGGCCACCCGCCTCAAGCGGGCGCCGCGCGGGGCCAGGCCGGAAGGCGCCTGGCGGGAAGCGGCAGAACCTTGCGGGACGTGCAAGCGGCCCACGGTCCCCTGGCGGTGCGAGGTACGTTCGGAAGGGGACGTGTACCCGGCGATGAGGCCCGGCGAGGCGGCGGAGAATGGCAGGCGGGCACGGCAGGCCCGGCGCGGACGCCGGCGCCACGCTGCGAGCGATCAGGACCAGCAGGGGGATGACGCTGGCCGAGCTCGGCCGGCGCTGCGGCTACTCGGCCTCTCAGGTGTCGCGGTTCGAGCGGGCGGTCTGCCCGCTCACCGACGTCACCGTGATCCGCAGGCTCACCGCCGCGCTGGACGTCGATCCGCGGGTGTTCGGCCTGGCCCCGGTGAGCGACGGGCCGCCGCGACACGCCGCGAATGACAGCCGCCGTAATCCGGCTGGGCCTATCGTGATCCGTGATCCCCGACGGGAGGACGGTGACGACCCGGTGCGACGCCGCGAGCTCCTGGCCGGAGCGGCCGGGCTCGCGAGCGCCGCGGCGCTGGGCGTCCCGGTCGGCGAGCATCCGCCCGGCGCCGGGGCAGCGCCGCCAGCGGGCTGGCCGGAGGCGCTGCTGTACTGGCCGGCCGCCGCTCCTCCGGCGCCGGTCGGGGCGCTCCGGCGCGCCGTGGCCACCGCGCGGGCGGACTTCCAGCAGGCCCGCTACGACCGGCTCGCCGCCGGGCTGCCCGGCCTGATCGCCACCGCCGCCGCCACCAGCGACGCGGCGGGCGCCAGGCACGCCGCGGCCAGCGCGCTGCTCGCCGAGGCGTACATCACCGCGACCAACCTCATGGTCAAGCTCAACGACGACCCGCTGGCACTGGCGCTGGCCGACCGGGCGCTGCGGGCGGCGCTCGCCGGGGACGACCCGCTCACCGCGGCGGACGCCCAGCGGGCCGTGGCCACGGTCCTCAGGCGCTGCGGCCACCGTGCCCGGGCGCGCGAGCTGCTGCGCTCGGCGCTGCGGCAGGCCGAGCCGGCCGCCGCGGCGAGCCCGGCCCGGCTGTCGGTGTACGGCACGCTCGCCGCGGTCGCCGCGTACACCGCCGCGGTGGACGGCGACCGCTCTGCGGCGGCCGATCTCATCGCCGAGGCGAGGGCGGCGGCCCTGCGGCTGGGCGGGGACGCGAACCACAGGTTCACCGCGTTCGGGCCGACGAACGTGGCCCTCTACCAGGTCAGCATCGCGCAGGTGCTGGGCGAGCCCGGCCTGGCGATCCGGCACGCCCGCACGCTGCGGGTGGCGGCCATCCCGACGCCCGAGCGCCGGGGCCGGTTCTGGATCGACGTCGCCCGCGCCTGGCACCAGTGGGGCAGGCCCGAGGAGTGCTACCGGGCGCTGCTCGCCGCGGAGCGGGCGGCGCCGGCGGAGGTGCGGTACCGGCCGCCCGTGCACCGCATCACCGAGGACCTGCTGCGCTCGGCCCGGCACCCGATGCCGGGGCTCCGGGAATTCGCCCGGCGCATCGGCCTGCCGTCGCCGCGCTGACGCCGACCGCCTCGCGGGCCGCCTCCCCGCCGCGGCTAGCCTGGGCCGCATGGACGCCTATCCCTATTCCGGACGGTTCGCCGTCCACCGGCGGCTGCCCGGTCAGGGGCGCCCCCGGGACGAGATCCTGGCCGAGCTCGCCGCCATCGCCGCCGAGGAGGACGCCTTCTGGGAGACCGGCAAGTGCTCGGGGACCATGTACTGCGGCGACCACGGGCACTACTCGTTCCTCACCGCGGCGTTCGGGCAGTTCGCGCACGTGAACGCCTTGCAGCGGGACATATGCCCCAGCATGACCAAATTCGAGGGCGAGATCATCGCGATGACCCTCGACGTCCTGCGCGCGGACGCGGTCACCGACGGCACCCCGGCCGGGATCGTGACCACCGGCGGGACCGGGAGCATCCTGCACGCGATGCTCGCCTACCGGGATCACGCCCGCGCGGAGCGCGGGATCACGGCGCCCAACGTGATCAAGCCGGAGACCGCGCACCCGGCCTTCGACAAGGCCTGCCACCTGTTCGGCATCGAGCCGCGCACCGCGCCGGTCGACCCGGTCACCACCGGAGTGGACGCGGGCTGGGTCGCCGACCACATCGACGCGAACACGATCGCGCTCGTCGGGTCGGCCTGCAACTACGGGTACGGCACCATCGACCCGATCGCCGAGCTGTCCGGCCTGGCGCTGGACCGCGGGATCGGGCTGCACGTCGACGCCTGCCTGGGCGGGTTCATCCTGCCGTTCGGCCAGCGGCTCGGCTACGACATCCCCGTCTACGACTTCCGGCTGCCGGGGGTGACGAGCATCTCCGCGGACACGCACAAGTACGGCTACGCGCTCAAGGGGTCCTCGGTCGTCGCCTTCCGCCGCAAGGAGCTGCGGAACGCGCAGTACTTCTACTCCGCCGGCTGGAGCGGCGGGAAGTACTGCTCGCCAGGCATCGAGGGCTCCCGGTCGGGCGGGCTGCTCGCCGCGACCTGGGCGTCCATGGTGAGCCTGGGCTGGGACGGGTACCTGCGGCACGCCCGGGAGATCTTCCAGACCTCGGCCCGGATGCAGGACGCGGTCCGCTCCCACCCGGAGCTGCGCATCCTGGGCGCCCCGACGTTCCTGTTCAGCTTCACCTCCGACGAGTTCGACATCTACCACGTCAACGACTTCATGCGGGAGCGCGGCTGGCGGTTCAACGGCCAGCAGTACCCGAACGCCCTGCACATGGCCGTCACCCGGCCGCAGACCCAGGCCGGGGTGGCCGAGGCGTTCGCCGCCGACCTCGCCGAGGCCGTCGGCTACGCGCGGGAGCGGGCCGGGGAGCCGGCGCGCAGCGGCGCGGTCTACGGCGGGCTCCCCGGCGGCCTGACCGGCGATGCCGACCAGTTCATCCGGGCGGTCATGGCCGAGCTGATGGACGGCCAGCAGGCCCTCCCGCCGCCGGGCTGAGCCCGGCCGCGCGGGGCCGGGCCCGGCCGCCACGGGGCCGGCGCTACGATCGGCGCCACGAAGGAGTGGTGGCTGCCCATGACCGACCCCGCCCGGCCGCACGACCGGTACGCGCTGGTGATCGACCTCGGCACGAGCAACCTCAAGGTCGGCCTGGCGTCGCTCGCCGGGTCGGTGGCGTGGACGGCCGGCGCCCCGGTCCGGACCGAGCTCACCGACGGCGGCGGCGCCGAGCAGGACGCGGGCGAGTGGTGGCGGCTGATCCGGTCCGCCTGCCGCGACGCCGTCGCCAGCGGCGCCGTGCCGGCGGAGGCGATCGCGGCGGTCAGCGTCACCGGCCAGTGGGCGAGCACGGTGCCGGTCGGCGAGGACGGCGCCCCCGTCGGCCCGTGCGTGCTGTGGATGGACTCGCGCGGCGCGCCGCACGCTCGCCGCCGCTTTGGCGGCCCGGTCTCGGGCTACGCTCCCCTGCCGCTGCTCACCTGGGTGCGCAAGACCGGCGGCGCCCCGTCCACCAGCGGCGCCGACCCGATCGGGCACATGCTCCATCTGGAGCACGACCGGCCGCAGATCGCCCGCGCCGCCCGCTGGTACCTGGAGCCGGTGGACTACGTCTCGATGCGGTTCACCGGGGCCGCCGCCGCCTCGCCCGCCTCGATGACCGCGGCCTGGCTCACCGACAATCGCCGGCCAGGCGCCCTCCGCTACGACCCGGCCCTGGTCCGGCTGGCCGGGGTCGACGCCGCGAAGCTCCCCCCGCTGCGCCCGACCGCCTCGGTCACCGGGACGGTCCGCGACGACGTCGCCGCGGACCTGGGCCTGCCCCCGGGCGTCGCGGTCGTGGCGGGCACCCCGGACCTGCACTCGGCCGCGGCCGGGGCCGGCACGCTGGGCGGCGGCCGGAGCCACCTGGCGTTCTGCACGACCTCCTGGGTCAGCTGCACGGTGGGATTCAAGAAGACCGATGCGATCCGCCAGATCGCCACCGTCCCGGGCGTGCTGCCCGGCAGCTACGTGGTCGCGAACAACCACGAGACCGCCGGGGCGTGCCTGCAGTGGCTGCGCGACCGGGTGGCCGGCGGGCGGCTGAGCTTCGACGAGCTGACCGGCATGGCCGCCGGCGCGGGGCCGGGCGCCGGCGGGGTGCTGTTCACCCCGTGGCTGGCCGGGGAGCGATCGCCGGTCGATGACCGGAACGCGCGGGCCGGCTTCCACAACCTGTCGCTCGGCTCGGGCCTGGCGGAGATGGCGCGCGCGGTGCTCGAGGGCGTGGCGTTCAACAACCGCTGGCTGTACGAGGCCGTCGAGCGCTTCACCAGGCGCCGGCTCGAGCCCGTGCGGGTGTTCGGCGGGGGGGCGCGGTCGGACCTGTGGTGCCAGATCCACGCCGACGTGCTCGGCCGCGTGGTGGAGCGGGTTGAGGACCCGGTCCACGCGAACCTGCGCGGCGCCGCGATCCTGGCCGGCCTTGCCCTGGGCGCGGTCGACGCCGCGGCGGCGGGCGCGCTGGTCCCCGTCGAGGCCACGTTCCGGCCCGACCCGTCGGCGCGCGCCGCTTACGAGCGCCTGTACGCCGAGTTCCCGGGGCTCTACCGGGCACAGAAGGGCATGTTCGCCCGGCTCAACGGCCACCGCGCCGGCGCGCCCTGAGGCCGGGCCGCCCGCTCGCGGCCTCGCCGCCCGGCACCGTATCCGCCCGGTCACGCGATGGCTGGCATGGAATGTCCGGGTATGTGATAGCTCGGGTATCCTGGCGGGGTGACGTCGGCCACGGGGGCGGGCTCAGGGGGCGCACGGGCCCCCTGCCGGGCCCCCGGCCGCCGCGCGGGGGACGCCGTGGTCCCGCGGTGACGCCGGGCGGAACGAAGGCCGGCGTAAACCAGAAGATCGCCTGAATGGTCTTGCTATCGGCATTTGCCGCGCGGGCGGGCAACCTAGGCTCGCCGGGGGCGGCTCCGGTGGCGATCGCTCACGCGGCGGGCCGCCCGCGCCCGCCGGCAGGCAGGAAGCAGGGAGGGGATCATGCGCCACTGGCCCGGCACGCGGGCGAGCGCTCGTCCGCGCGACAACGACCACGACGTCGGGCACGGCGGCGGCCCGGGCCTGGCCCGCCGCGCCGCGACGGCACCGCGGGCCAGCGCCGCGGCCCGGCGCGGCCAGTGGGGCAGGGACCGGCGCGCCACGGCGATGGCCGTGGTGCCAAGACCGGTCAGCGACCGGCGGATCGCCATGGCCAGGCTCGCGATCATCGTGACGGTTACCGCGTGGGTCGCCTACTTCGTCACATGGCTGCTGTATGACTTCCTGAACCACGCCTACTCGTCCACGGTCGCGCGGACCGAGGCGATCTGCTACCTGCTGATCGTGACGCTGCTCACCGCCTCGGCCCTGGCCTACCTGCTGAGCCGGCTCGGCTTCTGCTACCGGACCCGCAGCCATCACCGGCCGGGACGCGCGGTCCTGGACCACTTCTTCGACGCCAAGGCGCCTACGCTCACCGCGATCGTGCCCTCATACCAGGAGGAGTGGCACGTCATGCGGAACACCCTCCTGTCGGCCGCGCTGCAGGAGTACCCGCACAAGCGCATCGTCCTGCTGATCGACGACCCGCCGGTGCCGCGCACCCGGAGGGCGCGCGAGCTGCTGACCGCCGCCGTCGCCCTGCCCCGCCAGATCGAGGCCCTGCTCGCCGGGCCCGGCGCGAGCTTCGCGGCGGCGGCCGAGGAGTTCGATGCCAGGTACGGCGCGTCGGGCAACCCCGGGCTGCACGCCATGACCGAGCTGGCCGGCCACTACGATGCGGCGGTGACCTGGCTGCGGCGCCTCGCCAGCGGGCTGGAGGTGACCGACCACGCGGACGCGTTCTTCCGCAACGAGGTCGTGCTCCGGCTGGCGGGCGACCTGGAGGAGGTGGCCGGCGCGCTGCGGGAGGCCGCCGGCGAGGGCGTGGCCCTCGACGTGGCGCACATGCGCAGGCTTCACCGGCGACTGGTCTGGATCTTCCGCGCCGAGGTGAGCAGCTTCCAGCGCAAGCGGTACGCCTCGCTGTCCCACGAGGCGAACAAGGCCATGAACCTCAACAGCTACATCGGCCTGATGGGCGGCAGCTACCGGGAGGTCCGGACGGTGAACGGGCTCGCGCTCGTCCCCGCCGACCCGGACGACTGTGACCTGCACGTCCCCGACCCGGACTACGTCCTCACCCTCGACGCCGACAGCGTCCTGCTGCCCGAGTACTGCCTGCGGCTGGTGTACCTGCTGGAGCAGAGCGAGCACCGGGCCACCGCGATCGCGCAGACTCCCTACAGCGCGTTCCCCGGCTCGGCCACCCGGCTGGAGCGGATCGCCGGCGCCACCACCGACCTGCAGCACATCGTGCACCAGGGCCTGACCTACTACGACGCCACGTTCTGGGTCGGGGCCAACGCCATCATCCGCAAGCGCGCGCTGGACGAGATCGCCGAGACCTCTTACATCGGCGACTGGGAGATCCGCCACTACATCAGGGACCGCACCGTCATCGAGGACACCGAGTCCACGATCGACATGGGCATTCACGGCTGGAAGCTGTTCAACGTGCCCGAGCGGCTGAGCTACAGCGCGACCCCCCCGGACTTCGGATCGCTGTGCATCCAGCGGCGCCGCTGGGCCAACGGCGGGCTGCTGATCCTGCCGAAGCTGCACCGCCAGTGGCGTTCCCGGCGCTCCCGGGGGGAGCGCCCGCGATTCGGCGAGCTGTTCCTGCGCTGGAACTACATGGCCTCGATCTCGTGGAGCTCGGTCAGCCTGCTCGTCCTGCTCGCGTTCCCGTTCAGCTCCACGCTGATCAGCCCGCTGCTCGGCCTGATCGCGCTGCCGTACTTCATGGCCATGGCCAGCGACCTGCGGTACTGCGGGTACAAGCGGCTGGACGTGGCCCGGATCTACGGCTTCAACCTGATCCTCCTGCCGGTCAACCTGGCCGGCACCGTCTCCTCGCTGGTGCAGGGCATCACCGCCTCGAAGGCGCCGTTCGCGCGGACGCCGAAGGTCCGCAACAGGACCGTCGCGCCTCCGTTCTTCGTCGTCGCTCCCTACCTGCTCGTCGGCCTGGCCGGGTACACCTTCTACTCGGCCTACCGCCACGGCCTGGCGGAGAACATGAGCTACGCGGCGCTCAACATCGTGCTCGCCGGGTACGCGATCGTCGCGTTCATCGGCGTGCGCAACTCGATCGTGGATGCGTGGATCCACGCCAGGTCGCTGCTCTACAAGCCGGCCGAGCCGCGCAGGCGGCGGGTTCCGGTGCGGCGCCAGACCGAGCCCGTGGCCGCCCGGGCCGGCGACTGGCGCTCCGTCCTGCAGGTCGGCTCGGTCGACACCGGCCACTGGGGAATCCCGCGGCGGGAGGCGGTCCCGGCCGGCCCCGGCGCCCGGGGCGGTCGGGCCGGCGGCCCGGCCTGGCCGGACAGGGAGCTCGAGGCCGCCTACCGGCCGGTCGTCGACCTGGGATCGGGCACCGTGGTCGGCCACGAGCGGCTCGCGCGGCTGGTGGACCACGGCGGCGAGGCCGCGCGCCCGGATCCGCGGCGCGGGCCGGGCGACCGTCACGGGCGGGCGCGATGAGCACGCCCCCGGACCAGCACCGCGCCCCGGTGGCCCGGCCGGTGCGCCTGGCCGAGCTGACCGGGCCGCAGCCTGTCATCGGCGACGACTGGCTCCCCGAGGACGAGCCCAGGCGCGAGATCTCCCCGCTGCGGGTGCTCATCGCGATCATCCTGGTGGCGGCGCTCGGGTACGGCGGCTTCCTGGTCGCCAGGACGCGGCTGGCGCCCCCGGTCGCCCTCCGCCAGACCTGGTTCGCGCCCTACGTCGACGTGACCCTCACTCCCGTCTACGAGTTCCAGAGCACCTCGGCCGACCCGGCCAGGCAGGCGGTGCTCGGCTTCGTCACCGACCTGCGTGGTCGGCCCTGCGCGCCAGGCTGGGGCGGGGTCTACTCGCTGAACGGCGCCGACCAGGCGCTGTCGGTGGGGCCGCGGATCGCCCAGCTCCAGCAGGACGGGGCGCAGCCGATCGTCTCGTTCGGCGGCGCCGCCCACACCAGCCTCGACGTGAGCTGCCCGAGCGTGCCCCGGCTGGTCAGCGCCTACCAGTCGGTGATCACCCGGTACCGGCTCACCACGATCGACCTTGACGTCGAAGGGGCGGCCCTGGGCGACATGGCGGCCGCGCAGCGCCGCGCCCAGGCGATCGCCAGCCTGCAGCGCACGGCGCGGGCTGCCGGGCGGCCGCTCGCCGTCTGGCTGACCCTGCCCGCCGAGCCGGCCGGGCTGCCGGCGGGCGCCCTGTCCGTGATCGCCTCGATGCTCGGCCAGCGGGTGGCGATCGCGGGCGTGAACGTGATGACGATGGACTTCTCCCAGCCACCCGGCCAGGGCACCTCGATGCTGCAGCTGGTGGAAGACTCGCTGACGGCCGCCCACGGCCAGCTCGCCCGCCTGCTGGCCCGGTACGGCGTCCCGCTCACCTCCGCGCAGGTCTGGCAGCGCCTCGGGGCGACCGTCATGATCGGCCAGAACGACGTGCGGGGCGAGATCTTCACCACGGCCGACGCGGCCGGGCTGACCGCGTTCGCCAGCCGGAACGGGCTCGGGCGGGTGTCGATGTGGTCGCTGAACCGGGACAGCCAGTGCGGCTCATCGTTCCCCGAGATCGGGCTGATGTCCAACACCTGCTCCGGGACCGCGCAGTCCTCGCTGGAGTTCACCGCGATCTTCTCCAGGCTGGCCGGCAGCGCCGCCGCGTCCGCCGCCACCGCGTCCTCCGCGCGGCAGCTCCCGCCGGCGCCGAACACGAACCCGGCTGACGCGCCGTTCCCGATCTGGTCGCCGGCCGAGCAGTACCCGGCCGGGTACAAGGTGGTCGAGCACGGCGAGATCTACATCGCGAAGTGGTTCAACAGCGGCGACGATCCGGCCGCCGCCGTGCAGTACTCCTGGCAGACGCCCTGGGAGCTGATCGGGCCGGTGCTGCCCGGCGACCACGCGCCCAGGCTCCCCAGGCTCCCGGCCGGCACCTACCCGGCGTGGAGCCGCACGAGGCAGTACAAGGCCGGGGCGAAGGTGCTGTTCCGCGGGCTGCCCTACGTGGCCAGGTGGGAGAACCAGGGGGTGCAGCCGGGCGCCGGCATCGGCGCGGCCAGCGGCTCCCCGTGGCGGCCCCTGTTCAAGATCCCCGGCGAGCCCTCCGGCTGACCAGCGGTGGCCGCGCGGATGCGACAGCCTGGCAGCGGGCCGGCCGCGGAGGCACCCGCGGCCGCCGCGCCGCCGGCCGGCCCGCGCGGCCGGCCTGGGCGCAGGCCACCCGCGCGGCCAGGCGGGGCGGGGCGGTCCTGGCGGCTCGCGCTCCCGGCGATCGGCATGGCCGGGGCGATCCTGGCGGCCGGGTGCGCGGCGCCGGCGCCCGGCCCGTCCCCGGCGCCGCGATCGCCGGGCCCGCTACCCGCCGCGCCGGTGCCGCGGGCGCTGCGCCCGTTCACCCCCGGGCTGCTGCTCGGCGCCTATCCGGGCGCCGGCGGGCTGCGCGGCTTCGACCGGCAGGTCGGCCACGCGGCCCTGGCGGTCAGCTACGTCCGCTGGGGCACCCCGGTGGCCGAGCTGGCCGCCCTGGTCGCCGCGACGGCGCGCCAGAGCGCCGAGGCCGTGCTCGAGCTTGAGCCCGGCGCCTACGGGCACGACGCCAGCCAGATCGCCGCGGGCGGCAGCTCGGACGCCTGGCTCGGGCAGCTGGGCCTGGTCCTCGCCTCGGTCGGCAGGCCGGTCGCGATCTCCTTCTTCCCCGAGATGAACGGGCCGTGGCACGCGCGGTGGAGCGAGGGGCCGGCCAGCTACGTCCTGGCCTACCGGCACGTCCACCGCGTGCTGTCCCGGCTGGCGGGGACGCTGATCACCTGGTTCTGGCAGTGCGCCGCGATCCACAGGGACACCCCGGATCCCCTCCCCTGGTGGCCGGGGCGCCGCTGGGTCGACGTCGCCGCGATGGACAGCTATTACTACTACCAGGACGACGACTTCACCCGGGTGTTCGGCGCGACGATCCGGCTGATCAGGGAGCGCGCTCCCACGGTTCCGGTCATGATCGGGGAGACCGCGGCGGGGCCGCTGTTCCGCAGGCAGGCCTGGGAGATCGGCGACATCTTCGCCGGCGTCCGCAGGTACCGCCTGATCGGCCTGATCTGGTTCGATCAGGACCAGCACAAGCCGCCGTACCAGTTCCACCAGGACTGGCGGCTCCAGGATCACCCGGCCGCGCTCGCCGAGTTCCGGCGGTGCCTGGCCAGGTACGGTCCCCTGGCCAGGCTCCGGTCATAGCCAGGCGTGCTCAGCCGGCGCAGGGCGCCGCCCGCACGCCGGCCACCGCGCGCCGGAAGGCCGTCACGAGCAGGCCGATCACGTGCCGTGCCCGGCGGCGCGGCCGGCCGTGACGGCCGGCGCCGGGCTGGAACGGCCCTGGCCTGCGGTGCCTGGGCGGCACAGGCGTCCACATGAGCCCGAGGGCGAGCGACGCGGCACGCTGGCCGGCCACCGGCGTTCCCCCGCGTCCGAATGCGTCCATATGCACCTGCCTGCCCTTCCTCTAGGATGCGTCTCACCGGGAAAGAGCGCGAAGTCTGAGCGCTATGACGCGGAACGAGGCAAGATTTGCCTGGTCGGACCTCGGAATCTCGGGAGGGAGCGATGGCCATGCCGGCGGTGCCCCCGGCCGCGGGAGACGTGACCGGGGCGTTAAGCCCCGGACCCGGCGCCGTCGGGACGGGCTCCAGCGACGCGGAGCTGATCGCGGCGGCACGCGCCGGCGACGGCTCGGCTTACGGCGTTCTCTACGAGCGTCACCGCGACGCCGCCCGCCGGCTCGCCTACCACCTGACCGGGCGGGCGGACGACGCGGAGGACGCGGTCGCGGAGACGTTCGCCCGGGTGCTCGCGGCGATCAGGCGCGGCTCGGGTCCCACCGAGGCGTTCCGCCCGTACCTGCTGGCCGCGCTGCGCCACGTCGCCGCCGATCAGCGGCGCGGCCAGCGGGGCCAGGTGCCGGTCGCCAACGAGGACCTGCCCGATCCGGGCCAGCCGTTCGCCGACCCGGCGCTGGTGAGCCTGGAGAGGTCGCTGGTCACCCGGGCGTTCCGGTCGCTGCCCGAACGCTGGTCGGCGGTGCTGTGGCACACCGAGGTCGAGCAGGCCAGGCCGGCCGAGGTGGCGCTGATCTTCGGCCTCACCCCCAACGCGGTCTCGGCGCTCAGCCACCGGGCACGTGAAGGGCTGCGGCAGGCGTACCTCCAGCTCCACCTGTCGTCCCGGGCCAAGGCCGAGTGCGGGCCGATCGCGGCCAGGCTCGGCGCGCACGTCCGGGGCGCGGTGTCCCGGCGCGACGCGCGCCGGATCGACGGCCACCTGCGCCGCTGCAGCGACTGCCAGGCGGCGTACGCCGAGCTGACGGCGATCAATGGCACGCTGCGCGGCCTGCTGGCGCCGGCCTTCCTCGGCGGCGCCTTCGCCGCCGGGGCGGGCGGCACGGCCCCGGGCGGCACGGCCCCGGGCGGCACGGCCCCGGGCGGCACGGCAGGACCCGCCGGGCGGCCGCCGAGGGTCCGCCGGATCGCCAGGCTCGCCGCCCACCACCCGGCGGTGTCGCTGGCAGCGGGGGCCGTGGCCGCCGCGGTCCTGCTGCCGGCGATCTTCGCCGGGCACGTGCCCGGCCTCTCCGGCCGGCAACCCGGCCGCCCCACCTGGTCCCGCCCGCTGACGCTCGGCGTGCCGCCGGCCAGCCATTCCCGGCCGGGCCGGCGCGCCGGGGCCGGCTCGCCCGGCTCGTCTCGCTCGCTGAGCGGCTCGCCGAGCCCGGCTCCCAGCGGCTCGCCGAGCCCGTCTCCCGGGACGTCGCCATCGCCGGCCGGCTCGCCGTCCCCGGCCGGCTCGCCGTCGGCGGGGCTCACCGCCCGCCTGCAGGCCCAGGTCAGCGTCGCCGGCGTGCTCGGAGTCGGCCTCACCGCGGTCGCCACGCTACGGGTGTCCGACACGGGGGACGCCGCGACAGCGCCCCTGATCGCCGTGCTGACACTGCCATCCGGCACGATCGTGCTCGGCCTCGGGAAGGGCTCGGCGGGCTGGTCCTGCGTCACGGACGCCACTGGGGCGGACTGCGCGCACGGCCCGGTCGGCGCCGGCAGCTCCGCTATGGCCTCGTTCCGCATCCTGATCATCACCCTGGCGGGCTGCGGGACTCCGGTGGTAGCGACGGTCACCAGCCGGACCGGCTCGGCAACCGGGCGCTCGGCCCAGACGGTCCGCTGCGCCTTGTAGCGCGCGAGGCCGCGCGCGCCGGAACGCCGCCGGCCGTGCCGGTCACCGAGCGGGCCGTGCCGGTTCACTCACCGGCGCGGCGCCGCATCCGCTTCACCTGGGCGCGCCGCCGCTTGGCGGCCAGCCGCCGCTCCCGCGCCGCGCGGGCCGGCTGGGTGGGCCGGCGCCGCGCGGGCGGCGGCGCGGTCGCTTCGGCCAGCAGCTCGGCGAGCCTGGACGCCGCTGCCTCCCGGTTCCGCAGCTGGGAGCGGTGCTCGGCGGCCACGACGGTGAGCACGCCATCCGTCAGCTTGCCGGAAAGCGCCTCAAGCGCCCGTTCCTTCAGCCGCGGCGGCAGCGCCTTCGACCCGGCCAGGTCGAACGAGAGCTCCACCCTGGTGTCGGCCGTGTTCACCGACTGCCCGCCGGGCCCGGAGGATCGCGAGAACCTCCAGGTCAGCTCCTCCGGGGGGACGCGCCTGCCGCGGACCACCACGTTCACGCTCACGGACCGCACCAGGTCCCGGCGGTCTCGTTCACCCTCTCGGGCCAGTCCCGCACGTCACCATTGTCCTGCCCGTCCCCCGGCATGGCGTGCCCGCGTCGCTCCCGGCCTGCCATCGCGGTCCCGGCGCCGGCTCCGCTCCCGGCCTGCCCGTCGGCCAGGCGCCCGAGGGTTCTGCCTGGTATGCCAGAATGGTCCCGTGCGGTTCTCTGACCTGCGCGACGGGGATGCCCCTGCCCGGCCGGCCCGCGACGACCGGTACCGGTGGACTGAGGAGGGTGCCCACCCGGTCGCGCCCGGCGTCCACCGGATCCCGCTGCCCCTGCCGTTCGACGGCCTGCGCGCCGTCAACACCTACGTGATCGAGGCCAGCGACGGCCTGGTGATGATCGACTCTGGCTGGGTGCGCGACGAGACCAGGCGCCAGCTCGAGCGATCGCTCGCGCGGATCGGGGCCGGCCTGGGCGACGTGCGCCGGTTCCTCATCACCCACGTGCACCGTGACCATTACACGCAGGCGATCGCGCTGCGCGAGGCGTTCGGCTCGAAGGTCGCGCTCGGCGCGGAGGAGAAGCAGTCGCTGGACGTGCTGCTTCGCAGGGATGGCCGGGGGATGGCGGCGCAGGCCGGGCGGCTGATCGCCGCCGGGGCGCAGCCGCTGATCGACAGGATGGCCCAGGCGGGGATGACCCCTCCCGCCGCGGACGCCGGGTACGCCGAGCCGGACGAGTGGATCGCCGACGGCCAGGTCTTCGACCTGGGGACGCGCACGCTGGAGGCGATCGCCACCCCGGGCCACACCAGGGGGCACGTGGTGTTCGCCGACCGCTCCGCGGGGCTGCTGTTCGCCGGCGATCACGTGCTGCCGCACATCACCCCGTCGATCAGCTTCGAGGCCGCGCCCAGCGAGCTGCCGCTGCGGGACTTCCTCCGCTCGCTGCGGCTGGTGCGGCAGATGCCGGACATGGCGCTGCTGCCGGCGCACGGCCCGGTCGCCCCGAGCGTGCACGCCCGGGTGGACGAGCTGCTCGACCATCACGAGGCCAGGCTCGCCGCGATGAGGGCCGTGATCGCGCAGGCGCCCGCCACTGCCTACGAGGTCGCGCTCGCGATCCGCTGGACCTCGCGGGAGCGCGAGCTGACCGACCTGGACCTGGTCAACCAGACGCTCGCGGTCGGGGAGACCGAGTGCCACCTGGACCTGCTGGTCGCCCGCGGCCTGGCATCCGTGACGGTGGCCGACGGCATCCGCCGCTACCGCCTGGCCGGCTGAGCGCCAGCCGCCCCACCCGCGGCCCGCCTCACCCGGCGGGGCCAGCCGGCCCCTCGCCCTGTTCCGCCCAGGCGACCGCGACCCGCGCCGCCAGCGCGGCGTTCCCGGCGATCAGCTCCTGGTTGACGGCCACGCTCCGCCCTCCGCTGAGCTCCTCGACCCGGGCGAGCACGGCGGGCGTCACGGCCTGGCCGGTGATCCCGGCCTCGCGGACCTGCCGCACCGCCTCGCCGATCAGGTCCTCAATCTCGATCCCGTCGTCGGGCGGCCTGGCCAGGATCAGCCCGCCCGACGGCACGACGGCCCAGTGCGCGCCGGCCACCGCGGCGGCCTCGGCGGGCTTTCCGACCACCGCCGAGGCCGGCGGGCCGCCGCTGGCGGAGCAGAACAGCGGCAAGGTCCGCGTCCGCCAGCCCAGGACGGGGACGCTGAGCGTCTCGAGCAGCTCGGCGGTGGCCGGGACGTCGAGGATCGACTTGGCGCCCGAGCAGACCACGACCGCCCTGGTGCGGGCCACCTGGAGCAGGTCGGCCGAGATGTCGAGGGTGCGCGCGAACCCGCGGTGCACCCCTCCGATGCCGCCCGTGGCCAGGAACGCGATCCCGGCCATCGCGCAGATGGCCAGCGTGCCCCCGACCGTGGTCGCCCCGGTGGCCCCCTGGACCACGCAGGCGGCGATGTCCCGCGCGCCGACCTTCCGCGCGGCCGCCCCGGCGGCCGCGAGCCGCTCGATCGACCCGCGGTCCAGCCCCACCCGGATCTGGCCGTCCAGGATGCCGACGGTCGCGGGGATAGCGCCCGCCGCCCGGACCCGCTTCTCCGACTCCAGCGCGGCCGCCAGCCCCCGCCCTCCGGAGAACCCGTGCGACACCAGGGTGGTCTCCAAGGCCACCACTGGCCGGCCCTCCGCGAGCGCGGTGGCGACCTCCTCGCTCAGCCGCGGCCCGGCCGTCATGACATCGCCCCCAACGTCCCCGCCGCCGCGATGGCGAGGGCGACGCCGCCGGCCAGGTGGCCCGCGGTGATCGCGCCGCCCGCGCCGGCCGCGTCCGCGGGCCGGGCACGGGACGCGCAGGGCAGGCGGCCGTTCACGATCGCGCCGTCCGCGCCCAGGGTTCGGATCGCCTGCGCCCCGGGCAGGTCCCCGGCGCCCGCCACCGGAGAGCGCGACGACGGCCCCGGCGGCGCCATCGGTCACCGGCCCGGCCGGCCCGCCGCCGGCCCGCGCCGCCGATGCTCACGCTCCCGTCCCTCCCACGCGGAGCGTAACGTGGAGCCGGTGGCATCGGCGAGGCGGGGCGATGAAGCTCAAGCTGGATCTGCACGACATCTACAACCGGGGCCAGGACATCGACCGCGCGCTGCGCGAGGTCATCGACGAGGCGGTGCGGGTCCGGGCGCCGCTCGTCGAGATCATCCCCGGCAAGGGGTCGGGTCAGCTCAAGAAGCACATCCTGCGGTTCCTGCAGCGCAAGGACGTCAAGGCGCTGTACCACCGGGTGGAGAAGGATTCCAGGAACTGGGGCCGGCTGTTCGTGCACTTCCGCTGGAAGTAGGCGGCCGTCAGGCGTTCGCCGCCTGGGCCGCGACGAACGTGCGCACCATGTCGGAGACCTCCTCCACCGAGTGGATGATCAGCTCAACCCCGCCTCCGCCGTCGGGGACCGGCGTGTTCACCGGGCACCAGTAGCGCTCCATGTACGCGCCCGGGCTCCCCGGGATCTCGACGTCGTAGCGCTGCAAGGGCATGATGTCGGCCTCACCGGTCTGGAGCACGCGCGCCAGCGAGGCGCGGAGGTTCCGCGCGCCGGTCGCGCTCGGCTCCCGCGGATCGCCGGGGAATGCCTCGAACACGCCCCGCCCGGTCAGCTGGTCCCGGTCGCGGCCGGACACCCGCAGGTACGCGTCGTTGGCGTCCGCGATCACGAAATCGGGCGTGAGCAGCAGGACCGGCACCGGCAGGTGCCGGAAGACTGCCAGGTAGTCGATCCGCGGCCCCGTCATCGCTGTCTCCCCCGGACATGGCGTGACCCTCGCTGTCGTCCCACGCTACCAGCCGGTGCGCGCCGGGGCCGGGACGCTGTCCTCCTCGCGCGCGCCCAGGTACCTGCCCTGCGCGGCGCGGAGGGCCGCCCCGGCCACCCGCGCCGCCCGCACCAGGGGCGGCGGCCGGCCGTGCCTGGGCCGGTAGCCCTGGCGCTGCCATCCCTCCGACAGCGCGTCGCACTCCGGGCCGGGCAGCAGCAAGTCAAGCAGCAGCATCGCCAGCTTCCCCCGATCGGCTCCCCCGCGGCGGGCCGCCTCCCCCGAGCCCGCGCCCGCCGGCACCGTGGTCCTTCTGCCGCGGTACCGGATGGTGCCACAGCGGCACGGCCCGGTCGAGAAGGCGCCGGGCCCAGCGGCGTGTCGCCCGGGCCCGCGCGGCTGCTTCGCGTCCTTCGCGGAGCTTGTCCGCCATGCCCGTGTCGCCTGGCAGGATGACCGCATGAGACTCCTGGTCAAGCTGGCGATCACCGCCGTGGCGCTGTGGGTGGCGACGCTCGTGGTCCCCGGCATCCAATTGCCCGCGCACTCGGCCGCCACCAGGGTCGCCACGCTCGTCGCGGTCGCGCTGATCTTCGGCGTGATCAACGCGGTGCTCAAGCCGGTCGCCAAGGCGGTCGGCTGCCTGGCCTACGCGGCGACGTTCGGCCTGATCAGCATCGTCGTCAACGGCCTGCTCTTCTGGCTGGCCAGCTGGGTCGCCGGGTACCTCAGGCTGCCGTTCCACGTCAAGGGCTTCGTGCCCGCGGTGCTCGGGGCGCTGCTGGTCGGCGTCGTCGGCTGGGTGCTCAGCCTGATCCTGGAGCGGGACGGCCGCCGCTGATGCGCGCCCCCGGCGGCCCCGGGCGCTGACCCGGCGCGGACGCCCGGGCCTGCCCCGCTCAGGCCTTCCGCGCCACCCCGCACCAGGCGCTGATCTCGTGGTCGGGCACCAGGTCACCGGGCTCCGGGCGCCAGCGGTGCGGCTGGACCACGCCCGGCTCGATCAGCTCCAGGCCGCCGAAGAACCGGCAGACCTCCGGCCGGGTCCGGAACGTGACGACTTCCCGCTGGCGCTCGTTGAGCAACCGCTGCATCCGCGCCATCGCCTCGGGCAGCACGTCGCTGGCCGGATGGGAGATCACCAGGTGGCTGCCGGGCGCCATCGCGTCCATCAGGCGCGCGACGAGCCCGTGCGGGTCGTCCTCGTCGGGTATCAGCTGCAGGATCGCGAGCAGCATCACGCCGACCGGCCTGGCGAGGTCGATCGTGCGCGCGGCCCTGGCCAGGATCGAGTCCGGATCGCGGAGGTCGGCGTCGATGTACGCGGTCGCTCCTTCCGGAGTGCCGGTCAGCAGGGCCCGAGCGTGGACCAGCACGATCGGATCGTTGTCCACGTAGACGACCCGGCAGTCCGGGGCCACGGCCTGGGCGACCTGGTGGGTGTTGTTCGCGGCCGGCAGACCGGTGCCGATGTCGAGGAACTGCCTGATCCCGGCCTCGCTCGCCAGGTGGCTGACCGCGCGCCGGAGGAACTGGCGGTTGGTGCGCACCCCGGGAAGGATCAGCGGGTTCGCCGCGATCGCCTGCTCGGCGGCCTCCCGGTCGGCGGCGAAGTTGTCCTTCCCGCCGAGCCAGTAGTCGTAGACCCTGGCCGGATGGGCCACGCTGGTGTCCAGCTCGGGGGGTGGCGTGCTGTCCCGCATGCCCCGGTCGGTCACTGCAGGCTCCCTCGGATCTGACCGCTTTGATTGCCGCCCAGCGCGGGAAACGCGCCCGCGCATGCCGGGCAGCTCCATCCTTTCATGGCCCAGGGGCAAGTGGCCGGGACGGACCGGGTCAGCCCGCGCGCCAGAGGTAGGCGACGTTGCCGTGGTCTGCGGCCGCCAGCGTCCGGCCGCCGGGGGCGAAGGCCACCGCCCACACGTGCGCCTGCCCGGCCGGGATCGTCAGTTCCTCGGTGATGCGCCCTGCGGGCAGCCGCCAGAGGTAGACATGCCCGTTCACGTCGCCCACCGCGAGCAGCCGGCCGCCACTGCCGAAAGCCAGCGCCTCCACCCCGGTGACCGTCCCGGGATCGGTCAGCACGGCACGGGCAGGACCCCCGCCCGGCGACCACAGGTAGGTGGAGCCGTCGTAGGAGCCGGTTGCCACGAGCCGGCCGTCCGGGCTGAACGCCACCGCGGTCACCGAGTCGTGCGCGGAGTAGGGCACCGCCAGGGCAACGGTGCGGGTGCCGGTGAGCACGTCCCACAGGTAGGTCACGCCGTTGAGTCGCCCGTGGCCAGCGTGCGGCCGTCCGGGCTGAACGCCACCGCGAGCACCCGCGCAAGCCTGGATCGGTGACGGTCCTGACCAGCCTTCCCGTGGCGGCGTCCCACAGGCGCACGCTGCCGTGGGCGCCTCCCGCCGCCAGCAGCCCCGCCGGGCTGAAAGCCAGGGCGTTGACCCCGAGGCTCCCGTCGGGCGGTGCGAGGACGCCGCCGAAAGTGAACCGCGACCAGCCGCCCGGGCGGCCCCTGGCCGACCTGGCCGCGCCGGCGGCTCCGCCGGCCGGCCCGGCTGGCGAACCGATGAGCAGCAGCGCCGCCACTGCGCCAATGGCGAGCAGCGCGGTGCCCGCGGCCGCGGCCAGGACCAGCCGGCGGCGGGCCCGGCGGGCCGGGGAGGCCGTCCCGCCGACCGCTGGCGCGGGTGGCGGGACCGTGGCCGTTCTCGGCCGGGTCGGGATTCCGATGGTCCGCGCCCGGCTGAACTGCACCGGACCGCCAGCGGGTCCCTGGCCGCGAGGTGCGGCATCCAGCTCCTCGCCGAGCGCGTCGGCGAACTCACCGCAGGTGGCGTACCGGTCCGCCGGTGACTTCGCCAGCGCGCGGGCGAGCACGGCGTCGGCCCGTGGCGGCAGGTCGGGCCGGAGCGAGGTCACCGGCGGCGGCTGCTCGTTCATGTGCGCCAGCGCGACCGCGATCGGATCGACGAGCGGGAACGGCGTGGAGCCGGTGAGCGTCTCGAACGCCGCGCAGGCGAGCGCGTACTGACCGGTCCGGCCGTCCACCAGGCCACCCTTGACCTGCTCGGGGGCCATGTAGCCGGGGGTGCCGAGGAGAGCGCCCGCGCTGGTGAGGCCACCAAGCGACCCGGCGGTCTTGCTCAGCCCGAAGTCCGACAGGTAGACGTGGTCCGGCCGGCCACGGCCCGCGCCGGCGTCCAGCAGCATGTTCGCGGGCTTGACGTCGCGGTGCACGAGGCCGCTCCGGTGCGCGGCGTCCAGGGCGGACGCCACCTGAGAGACGATGCCGGCGGCGCGGCGCGCGCTCAGCGGCCCCTCCCGGCGCGTGAGCGAGTGAACGTCCCCGCCGGCCACGTAGCGCATCGCGATGAAGAGGACCTGGTCCGCCTCGCCCGCCTCGAAGACCGGGATGATGTGCGGGTCATCCACCGCGGCCGCAGCCCGTGACTCCCGGATGAACCGCTCGCGGAAGGCGCCGTCCGCGGCGAGCCCCGGGGCGAGCAGCTTCAGCGCCACCATGCGGCCGAGCCGCTGGTCGCGGGCGAGGTAGACGACCGCCATCCCGCCCGCGCCGAGCCGCCTCTCGATCGTGTAGCTGGCGACCAGCGAGCCCGGACCGAAGCTTGCCGCCCACGCGGCCGCGGGGCCGGCGCCTCCGGGGGACGGATCGGTTACCTGGCCCTCCTTCGAGCCACATCGAGAGCCTCGGGAAATGGGGGTCCGCATCACCAGTGGCCGGATTGAGAACGACTGGCCGGCCGATGCGTGGCTTCGAGTATCCGCCCGGCGCACCCGCGGCCGCAACCGCCGCCGCCGGGCATGCCAGGATGGCCCGGGGGACGCCTGCCGGAGGGAACGCCGTGGCCGATGTCGAGTTCCGCAGCGATGTGACGGTCGAGCTGGTCAAGCACTCCGCCAGCGACGCCGACGTGATCTGGGCGGCCCGCGTGTCCACCAAGGGCGAGCAGTCGCTCGCTGAGATCAGCGCCGACCCGGAGCGGTCGGCCGGGCTGATCAACTTCCTGATGCGGGACCGGCACGGAACGCCGTTCGAGCACTCCACCATGACCTTCTACGTGCACGCGCCGATCTTCGTGTTCCGCGAGTTCATGCGCCACCGGACGTTCAGCTTCAACGAGGAGAGCGGCAGGTACCGGGAGCTGAGGCCGGTCTTCTACGTGCCCGCCGCCGACCGTGAGCTGGTCCAGGCCGGCAAGCCGGGCGCCTACGAGCTCTTCCCCGGCAGCGCCGAGCAGCACCGGGTGGTCGCGGAGGCGGCCCGCCAGGCCTACCACCAGGCGCACGCCGCCTACCGGGCCATGCTCGAGGCCGGGGTCGCCCGCGAGGTGGCGCGGATCGTGCTGCCCGTCGGGATCTACTCGTCGATGTACGCGACCTGCAACGCCCGCGCGCTGATGAACTTCCTCTCGCTGCGGGTCAGGCACCCCGGCGCGGCGTTCCCCACCTTCCCGCAGCGGGAGATCGAGATGGTCGCGCGGAAGATGGAGGCCGCGTGGGCGGGCCTGATGCCGCTCACCCACGCCGCGTTCGAGAGGAACGGCCGGGTCTGCCCGTAGCGCCGCGGGGGCGCGCCGTTCCGCGGGCCGCGCGGCAGGCGGCCGCGGCCTGGCGGGACCGAGGCGCTGCCTACCCGGCGCGCCTGCGCCGCCGGCCGCCGGCCATCCCCGCCGCCCCGGTCAGGCCGAGCGCGATCGCGCCGTGCCACAGGGCGGTGAACGCGCCGCCGACCATCCCGCTGCCCCCGAGGAACACCGAGAGCACGAACACGACCGCGGCGGTGGCCGCCCCGGGCACCACCGCGAACCGCCACGGGTTCCGGCGCGCCCAGCGCAAGGCACGGCTGCGCCGGCCTCGCCGGAGCATGGCACCGCCGCCGGCCACGGCGAAGAGCGCCACCGTCCCCGCCGACAGGGAGCTGGCCAGGCCGAGGCCCCCGCCGGCCAGGTGCAGCAGCAGGTCGGCGCCGGTGACGACCGCGCCGGTCACCGCAGCCGCCCGCCAGGGCACCTCGGAGAGCGCGGCGCCAGAGATGACCAGCTCATCCCGCCTGGTCAGGTCCCTCTCACCATCACGTACTGCAGGCATCGTGACTCCCGTCGTCGAGCTGGCCGCGACCTCAATCAAGATATGTCGTTTCTTGGCATGATGCCAGCGCTTAGCCCCGGCCGGGCCGTGGACAAGCCCGCGAGGCGCCAGGTAGGCTGCCAGCCAGTCGCGCCCGCTCCGATTACGGGAGATTCAATGGACTGGCCGGATCTGCGGCAAGGGTACCTGGCGCTGCTGAATGAGAAGGGGTTCCGGCCGGAGATCGATTCTGACGGTGACGTTCACTTCACCTATGAGGGCGGGCATTACTTCGTCACCAACAACTGCGACGACACGTACTTCCACCTGCTCTACCCCGGGTTCTGGAGCCTGGGCAACCGGGACGAGCAGGTGGCCGGCCTGCTGGCCGCCAACGCCACCAACCGGCGCATGAAGGTCGCGAAGATCCTGCTCAACTCGGACCTGACCCGGGCCTCGGTGACGCTGGAATGCTTCATCGGCCAGGCGTCGGACGTGGGCAGCTTCCTCATGCGGGCGCTGCGGTGCATTCAGCAGACGGTTGACGTCTTCCGCGAGGAGTACGGCAGCATCGCGAACTGAGCGCCGCGGTTACCGGGTCAGCCGCCGACGTAGGCCGCCAGGTGCTCCCCGGTCAGCGTGGAGCGGGAGGCGGCCAGGTCGGCGGGCGTGCCCTCGAATACGACCATGCCGCCGTCGTGGCCGGCGCCGGGTCCGAGATCGATGATCCAGTCCGCGTGCGCCATGACCGCCAGGTGATGCTCGACGACGATGACCGGCGTGCCGGAGTCGACCAGCCGGTCGAGCAGGCCGAGCAGGTGCCCGACGTCGGCGAGGTGGAGCCCGGTGGTCGGCTCGTCGAGCACGAGCGCGCCGCCCTTGCCGCCCATGTGCGCGGCCAGCCTGAGCCGCTGCCGCTCCCCGCCGGACAGCGTGGTGAGCGGCTGGCCGAGCCTCAGGTACCCAAGGCCGACGTCCTCCAGCCCGCGCAGGATCGCCACCGCGGCGGGCGTGCGGGCCGGCCCGGAGCCGAAGAACCCGGCGGCCTCGGCCACCGGCATGGCGAGCACCTCGCTGATGTCCCGTCCGGCCAGCTTGTGCGCCAGCACCTGCGGGCTGAACCGCTTGCCCTCGCACTCCTCGCAGGTGACCGCAGCGCCGGGCATCATCGCCAGGTCGGTGTAGATCACCCCGGCGCCCGCGCAGCCCGGGCAGGCGCCCGCGGAGTTGGGGCTGAACAGCGCCGGCTTCACGCCGTTCGCCCGGGCGAACGCGGCGCGGATCGGGTCGAGCAGCCCGGTGTAGGTCGCCGGGTTGCTGCGCCGCGAGCCGCGGATCACGTCCTGGCCGATCGCCACCACGCCCGCCGCGGCGGGTATGGACCGCACGAGCGAGCTCTTGCCCGAGCCCGCGACGCCGGTGATGACGACGAGGACGCCGAGGGGTATGTCGACGTTGATGCCGCGCAGGTTGTGCAGGGTCGCGCCGCGGACCTCCAGCGCGCCGCGCGGCACCCGGACCTTCTCCTTCAGGGCGGCCCGGTCGGCCAGATGGCGGCCGGTGACGGTGCCGGCGGCCCGAAGCCCGCTGACGGTTCCCTCGAAGCAGACGGCGCCCCCGGCGGCGCCGGCACCGGGGCCGAGGTCGATGACGTGGTCGGCGATCTCGATCACCTCGGGCTCGTGCTCCACGACGAGGACGGTGTTGCCCCTGTCCCGCAGCCGCAGCAGCAGGTCGTTCATCCGCCGGACATCGTGCGGGTGCAGGCCCGCGGTCGGCTCGTCGAAGACGTAGGTGACGTCGCTGAGCGCCGAGCCGAGGGCCCGGACCATCTTGACGCGCTGCGCCTCCCCGCCGGAAAGAGTGGCCGAGGGCCGGTCCAGTGACAGGTAGCCGAGCCCGATCTCGGTGAACGAGTCGAGGGTCCGCAGCAGCGCCCTCAGCAGCGGCGCCACGGCCGGCTCGGTCACCCCGCGCACCCAGCCGGACAGGTCGCTGACCTGCATCGCGCACGCATCGGCGATGCTGATCCCGGCGATCTTCGATGACCTGGCGGCCTCGGACAGGCGGGTGCCGCCGCAGTCCGGGCAGGTCGTGAACGTCACCGCGCGGTCCGCGAAGGCCCGGACGTGCGGCTGCATGCCCTCCCGCTCCTTGGCCAGGAGCGACTTGCGGATCCGCGGGATCAGCCCCTCGTAGGTCATGTTGATGCCCGCGATCTTCATCCGGACCGGCTCGTGGTGAAGGAGGTCGCTCAGCTCCTTCTCGGTGTAGTCACGGACCGGCTTGTCCGGGTCGACGAAGCCCGAGGCGGCGTAGAGCCGGTGGTTCCAGCCGCCGGGCTGGTAGCCGGGGACGGCCAGCGCGCCCTCGTTCAGCGACCTGGAGGCGTCGAAGAGCTGGGCCAGGTCGAGGTCGGTGACCGTGCCCCGGCCCTCGCAGCGCGGGCACATGCCGCCGGTGATGCTGAAGCTGCGCCGCTCCCGCACGGTCCGCCCGCCGCGCTGGTAGGTGACGGCCCCCGCGCCGCTGACCGAGGCGACGTTGAAGGAGAACGCCCTCGGCGGGCCGATGCGCGGCCGTCCGAGCCGGCTGAACAGGACGCGCAGCAGGGCGTTCGCGTCGGTGACGGTGCCGACCGTGGAGCGCGGGTCGGCGCCGAGCCGCCGCTGGTCGATCACGATCACGGTGGTCAGGCCGTCCAGCACGTCGACCTCGGGCCGCGCGAGCGACGGCATGAAGCCCTGGACGAACGCGCTGTAGGTCTCGTTGACCAGCCGCTGCGACTCCGCCGCGATCGTGTCGAACACCAGCGAGCTCTTGCCGGATCCGG
>JAJPIV010000076.1 GCA_021324595.1 Actinomycetota bacterium
AAGGCCGACCTCGCCGGGATGGCCGTCGCCCAGTTCGGCCACTTCCAGGTGCTGCGGCGCAGGCTCACCGAGCTGCACGTGGACCCGGAGCGGGCCATGGCGCCGTTCGTCGAGCCGATCGACGCGTTCCATGCCAGGACGGCGCCGTCCGACTGGCTGGAAGGCCTGGTCAAGGCCTACGTGGGCGATGGCATTGCGGCCGACTTCTACCGGCTGGTGGCCCACCTCCTGGACGAGCCGACGCGGGCGCTCGTCGTTGAGGTGCTCGCCGACTCGGGGCACGCAGAATTCGCGACGGCGCGGGTCAGGGAGGCGATCGAGGCCGAGCCCGCGGTGGCCGGCCGGCTCGCGCTGTGGGCGCGACGGCTGGTGGGCGAGGCCCTCAGCCAGGCCCAGCGGGTGGCCGCCGAGCGCGAGCCGCTCGCCCGCCTGCTCGCTGGCGGCTCGGCAGGCCAGCTCGGCGAGATCGGCCGGATGTTCGCCGCGCTCACCGACGCCCACGCGCGGCGGATGGCGGCGCTCGGCCTGGCGGCCTAGCGGCCCGCCGGATGCCGGGCGCGGCGCTCAGCCCGGGCCGAAGCCGACCCGGCGCGGTTCGGCCGCGTCGATCTCCACGTAGGCGATCTTGCCCGCCGGCACGAGCACGGTCCGGCTCTTGTCGTCCGCCAGCGCGAACACCGTGCCGTCGGCCAGCGCTGCCGCCAGTGCCTGCTCGATCTCCCCGGCCGAAGCCGTGGTCTGGATCACCAGCTCACGCGCGGCCATCTGGATGCCGATCTTGACTTCCACGAAACCTCCGCACAGTCGGGCCTGCCCCGGTCAGTCGTGGCCTCCCTCGGCAAGCGGCCAGCCGCTGATGCCGCGCCAGGCAAGCCTGGCGAGCAGGCTCTCGGCGGATCCCTTGTCGATCGCGCGGTTGGTGCCCAGCCAGTATCGCGCGCTGACCTGCGCCATTCCCACCAGCGCCATGCCGAGCAGGTCCGCCTCGGCGCCGGACACCCCCGCGTCGGAGCGGATGAACTCGCTCACCATGGCCGCGCACTCGCCCATCGCGCGGTCCAGGCGCGCCCGGACGGCCGGCTCGTTGCTCAGGTCCGATTCGAAGATCAGCCGGAACGCCTCGCCAGCCCCGCTGACGTAGTCGAAGAACGCGCGGAACGTCGCCGGCACCCGCTCCCGGTTGTCCGTGGTTGACGACAGCGCCTGCGAGACCGCTCCGGTCAGCTCGGCGACGCTCTCGTCGAGCAGGGCCAGGTAGAGGTCGAGCTTGCCGGGGAAGTGCTGGTACAGCACGGGCTTGCTGACCCCAGCCCGCTCCGCGATCTCGTCCATCCCGGCGGCGTGGTAGCCCTGTGCCACGAAGACCTGGCGGGCGGCCCCGAGCAGCTGCCTGCGCCGCGCCGGCCGGGGCAAGCGGGAGCCGGCGGGCCTGGCCTGTGGCATCGCGGTCACGAGGATCTCCGAAGCGCGCGGGCCGGACCTTCGTGGCCCGGGCACCAGAGTGCCATCTTACGCTCCGGTAACCTGCTGCGCCGGCCACGGCGCGCCGCCAGGATGAACGAGCGCCGCCCGGCGGCAGGGCGCCTAGCGGTACTCCTCGTCGTCCAGCTCGACCACCCGTGCCTGCTCGGCGGCGTCCGCCACGTCCGCCTCGAGCGGCGCCCCGGCCGGGAACTCGTCCTCCCCGGCCTGCGCGCCCCCCGGAGTGACGTCCTGCTGCTGCTCGACCACGTCCGGCAGCGGCTCGTCAATGCCCGCGTCGGTCATCGCCGACCCCCTCTCGTCGCCGTTCTCGCCGGCTGCGAGGCTTCACCGTACCGCCTGCCCGGCGAGTTCGTTCATCGAACGTATTGCCGAAAGACTCCATTCGGGCAACGCTGGTTGTAGCAGTACCCGTCCGGCCGGGTAGGGGGAAGGCATGCACAGCATGTGGAAGGGCGCGATCTCCTTCGGGCTCGTCATGATACCGGTGCGACTCTACGCGGCGACCGAGCAGCGGGACATCGCGTTCCGCCAGGTGCACCGGGCCGACGGCGGCCGGATCCGGTTCCGCCGGGTCTGCTCGGTGTGCGGGCAGGACGTGGCGTACGAGGACGTGGCCAAGGGGTACGAGCTGGCGAGCGGCGAGATGGTGGTGCTGACCGACGAGGATCTCGCGGACCTTCCGCTGCCCACCGCCAAGGCGATCGAGGTGCTGCAGTTCGTCCCCGCCGGGCAGCTCGACCCGATCCTGTTCAACCGGAGCTACTATGTCGAGCCCGAGGCTGCGGGCACGCGCGCCTACGTGCTGCTGCGCGAGGCGCTCGAGCAGTCCGGGCGGGTCGCGGTCGCGCAGGTGGCGCTCCGCCAGCGCGAGTCCCTGGCGATGCTGCGGAGCCGGGACGGGGTGCTCGTGCTGGAGACGCTGCTGTGGCCGGACGAGGTGCGCGCGCCGCTCTTCCCCTTCCTGCAGCAGGAGACCGAGGTGCGCCCCCAGGAGCTGGTCATGGCGGCGTCGCTGATCGACTCGATGACCTCCGACTTCGACCCGCAGGCGCACCACGACAGGTACCGGGAGGCGCTGACCGCCCTGGTCGAGGCCAAGGTGCAGGGCCGCGAGCTGCTCCAGCCGACGGCCCTGGAGATCGCGGCCGGGCCCGCGGCCAGCCTGACCGACGCGCTGCGGGCCAGCCTGGAGGCGGCGCGGGAACCCGGCCCGGCGCGGGAAGTTGGCCCGGCGCGGCACACTGGGAAGAAGACCGATACGACCGGGGCAAAGCGCGGCAGCCGGCGGGCCGGCCGGGCACGCGCCGGGCCGGCCGCGGCCGGCGCCGAGCCTGAGGCGGCCCGGCCCGAGGAGGCCAAGCCCGAGGAGGCCAAGCCCGGGGCGGGGCGCCCGGGAACCCGCCGTTCCGCGGCGCGGCGCTCCGCGCAGGCCAAGCCGGCCCGCAAGGCCAGCTAGCCTGGCCGTCCGCCCGCGCAGCCCGCCGGGGCCGGGTGGTCGGCCGGGCGTGACGGGGAAGCGAGGCGATGCTCGGTGGCGCAGGTGGCCAAGGGCCCGGCCGCCCGGTACGACGGCGCGCGCGAGCCCATCCCCCCGTGGCCGGGGCGAGTGGTGGACATGGCGCCGGGGAAGCTTTATGTCCGGCGCGCTCCCGCGGTGGACGGGACCGGGCCGGACGGATCGCCCGTGCCAGCCGCCACGGCCGAGCCAGCGCTCTTCATCCACGGGCTCGGCGGGTCCTCGACGAACTGGACGGACCTGATGGACCTGCTCTCCAGGCCCGGCACGGCCCGCCCGGGGGCGCCGGCCCTCGACTGCACCGCGGTGGACCTGCCCGGCTTCGGCTACTCGCCGCCGCCGGCGGACGACGACTACACGGTCAGCGGGCACGCCAGGGCGGTGATCGACTTGATCGACGGGCTCGGGACCTGGCCCGTCCACCTGGTCGGGAACTCGATGGGCGGGGCGGTCGCCACCCGGGTGGCCGCACGGCGTCCCGACCTGGTCCGCACGCTCGCGCTGGTCTCGCCTGCCCTGCCCGACCTGCGCCCCAGGCCGCTGCCGCTGCGGCTGGCCCTGGCCACGGCGCCGGGAGCCGGCCAGGCGATCATGAGCTGGCTGCGGCACCTGCCCGCCGAGCGCCGGACCGACCAGACCGTGCGTGACCTGTTCGCCGACCCCGCGCGGCTGCACCCGGCCCGGCGCGAGCAGGAGATCGCCGAGCTGCGCCGCCGTGACGCGCTCCCCTACGCGGACCGCGCGCTGATGCTGTCCGCCCGCAGCCTGGTGGCCGAGTACTTCAGGACGGGGCCTGGATCGCTGTGGCGGGACGCCGCGCGCGTCCGGGTACCGGTGCTGGTGCTGCACGGCAGCCAGGACCGGCTGGTCAATCCCGCCACCGCCGCGAAGGCGGCGCGGTCGTTCCGGCTGGCGCGGGTGGTCGTGCTGCCCGGGGTCGGCCACGTCGCGATGATGGAGCGGCCCGCCCTGGTGGCCGGCGAGCTGCGGGAGTTCTACGAGTGGGTGCGCGCCGGCTGCAGGCCGGTCACCGTGGCGGACCCCGCGTAGCCGGGTGACGGCCCGATGCTGATCGCGGCGGCGAGGATCATCACGGCCGACGGGGCGCTCCCCGGCCTGGCGCCGGTGCTCTCCCCCGGCTGGGTGCAGTGCGCGAACGGCGTGATCGCGGCCGTGGGCGTCGGCGAGCCGCCCCGCCGGCCGGATGTCGAGCTGCCCGACGGCCTGCTGCTCCCCGGCTTCGTGGACCTGCAGGTCAATGGCTGCTTCGGGGTCGACCTGGCGGAGGCGGACGCGGACGGCTGGAATGCCGTCGCCGCGGGGCTGCCCGCCACCGGGACCACGGCGTTCCTGGCGACGTTCATCACCGCCCCGCGGGAGGCGCTGATCGCCTCGCTGCGGCGCGCCGCGGCGGTGCTGCCCGGCCTCACGGCCGGCGCGCGGGTGCTCGGCGTCCACCTGGAGGGTCCCTTCATCTCGCCCAGCCGCGCCGGGGCGCACAACCCGGCGTGGATCGGCGCGCCCGACGGCGACTCGGTGGCGAGGCTGCTGGGCGCCGGCGCCGGCCTGGTGCGCCTGGTCACGCTGGCGCCCGAGGTGGACGGGGCGATGGCCGCCATCGGGCAGCTCGCCGGGGCCGGAGTGCTGGTCAGCGTCGGGCACTCCGACGCGACCGCCCAGCAGGTGAGCGCCGCCGCGACGGCCGGGGCGCGGATGGTGACGCACCTGTTCAACGCCCAGCGCCCGCTGCACCACCGCGAGCCGGGCGTGGTCGGCCAGGCCCTCACCGACGCCAGGCTCACCAGCAGCCTGATCGGCGACCTGCACCATGTGGCCGGCCAGGTGGCGGCACTGGCGTTCGCCGCCGCGCCCCGCCGGATCTGCCTGGTCACGGACGCCGTCGCCTGCGCGGGCATGCCGCCGGGACGGTACCGGCTCGGCGGCGAGCCGGTCGAGCTCGCCGGCTCCGACGGCGCGCCGCCGGTCCGGGCCGACGGCAGGTACGCCGGCTCTGCGCTGCGGATGGACTCGGCCGTGGCCAACCTCGTCGCCGCCGGGATCGGCCTCACCGACGTGGTCGCCGCCGCCACCAGGATCCCCGCCGACCTCATCGGCCGCGGTGACCTTGGCCGCATCGCGCCCGGCGCGGCGGCGGACCTGGTCTGGCTGGGGGACGACCTGCGCGCGCGCGCCGCATGGGTCGGCGGGCGCCAGGCCCACGGACCCGGCCCGAGAGCCCGGCGCGGCGGCCGCTAGCCTGGGACCTCCGGCTCCCGGCAGCGAGGTTCACGGTGGACGAGACGGCCCGGCGCGGGCGGGCGATGACGCGCATGCGAGCCGAGATCCTCGAGCAGCCCGAGGCGCTCGGCGGGACCATCGCCGCCCTGCTGCCGCTGGCCGGTGAGATCGCGGCGGTGGCGCGCGGCACCCGGCACGTGCTGTTCTTCGCCCGGGGCACCTCGGACAACGCGGCCGTGTACGGCAGCTATCTGATCCAGACCGCGGCCGGGAGGCTCGCCAGCCTCGGCTCGCCGTCCGTGGCCACCGCCTACCACAGCCGGATCGACCTGTCGGGCGTCCTCGCGGTCGGCCTGTCGCAGTCCGGGCGCACCGAGGAGATCGTGGAGACGCTCGCCTGGGCGGCGGGCCGCGGGGCGCGGACGATCGGGATCACCAACGCGGCGAGCTCACCGCTCGCGCAGGTCGCCGACCTCGCGCTAGTCACCCGCGCGGGAGCCGAGCGGGCCGTCCCCGCGACCAAGACCTTCACCTGCCAGCTGGCGGCCCTGGCGGTGCTGGCGATCGGGCTGGGCGCCGAGCTCGACGCGGGCCTGCTCCGGAGCCTGCCCGAAGTGATCGCCGGGCAGCTGGCCGGGGCTCGCGACGGGGCCGCCGACGGCACCGGGCTGGCCGGGCTCGACGACGTCGTGGCCGACCTGGCCCGGGCCGACGGGGTGGTCGTGTCCGCGCGGGGGCCGGCCTACTCGGCGGCGCTGGAGCTCGCTCTTAAGCTCAAGGAGGCGTGCTATCTGCACGCGCTCGGGATCTCCTACGCGGACCTGCAGCACGGCCCGATCGCCGTCGTGGACTCCCGCACCCCGGCGATCGTGATGGCCGCCGCGTCCGGTCCGACGCTCGCGGCGGCGGTCGGGCTGGCAAGGCGGGTGACAGCGGCCGGTGCGCGGGCCTACGCGATCGGCGGCGGGCCGGTGCTCGCGGCCGCCTGCGACCGGGCCGTGCCCGCCCCGGAGCTGCCCGAGTGGCTGGCGCCGGTCGCCCTGATCGTGCCCGGCCAGCTGCTCACCGAGGCGCTGGCGCGCCGTCTCGGCCTCGACCCGGACCACCCGCGCGGCCTGAGCAAGATCACGCAGACCACCTGAGGGGCGCGGCGGCCGCCCGGTGGTGCCCCGCCCGCGGCGCGGCCCTAGCCGGTGCGGTGAACCTTGTGCTGGGCGGCCTGGGCGCGCGGGCGCAGCACCATGAGGTCCACGTTGACGTGGGACGGGCGGGTGACCGCCCAGGCGACCGCGTCGGCGACGTCCTGCGCGGTCAGCGGCTCGGCCACGCCCGCGTAGACCGCTGCCGCCCGCTCGGCGTCGCCGCGGAACCTGTTCAGCGCGAACTCCTCGGTCCTGACCATGCCGGGCGCGATCTCGATCACGCGGACCGGCTGGCCGCACAGCTCAAGGCGCAGCGTCCCGGCGAGCGCGTGGACGGCGTGCTTGGCCGCGACATAGCCTCCGCCGCCCTCGTAGGCGCCGAGCCCGGCGGTCGAGCCCATGATCACCACCGTGCCATTGCCGCTGGCGATGAGCCTCGGCAGCAGCGCCTGCACCACGTGAAGCGTGCCGAGGACGTTCGCCTGGTACATGGCGAGCCAGTCCTCGGCGCTGGCATCGGCGATCTCGTCGAGCCCGATCGCGCCGCCGGCGTTGGCGACGAGCACGTCGCAGTGATCGAGTGACCCGGCCAGGTCGGTAACGGCCGCCCGGTCGGTCACGTCCAGCTGCGCGACGCTGGCCGAGCCGCCCCGCTGGGCGATCCTCGCCGCGACCTCATCCAGGCGCGCGCGCCGGCGGGCGGCGAGCACGACGCGGTACCCCTCCCGGGCGAGCCGCTCGGCCGTCGCCGCCCCGATGCCGCTGCTCGCCCCCGTCACCACCGCCACTGGCTGCATGCCCGGCATTCTGCCAGGGCTCCCGCCGTCGCGTGGCGGCGGCGGCGTCACCTACCATCGGGGCGTGGCGGAGCCCGCGACGGCCCCCCTGCGCGGGGCGATCTTCGACTGGGGTGGCGTCCTCACCATTCCGATGGCCGACATCGTCCGCGCCTGGCTGGAGGCCGACCGGGTCGATCCGGGCAGCTACGCGGCCGCCGTGCGCCCCTGGCTCGAGCGGGCCTACGGGGCCGGGCAGGAGGATTCGCCGGTGCACGCGCTGGAGCGCGGCGAGGTGGCCGCCGAGGAGTTCGAGGAGCTGCTGGCCGGCCTGCTGGTCACCGTCGACGGCGCGCCGGTGCCGGCCACCGGCCTGCTGCGCCGGATGTTCGCCGCGAGCAGGGTGCAGGCGGACATGCTGGACCTGGTCAGGCAGCTCCGTGCGGCCGGCGTGCGGACTGGCCTGCTGTCCAACTCGTGGGGGGTGCGGGACGCGTACCCGCGGCACCTGTTCGGCGGCCTGTTCGACGAGGTCGTGATCTCCGGCGAGGTCGGGATGCGCAAGCCGGAGGAGCGGATCTTCCGGCTCGCGCTCGCCCGGCTCGGCCTGTCGCCCGGCGAGTGCGTCTTCATCGACGACGTGGAAGGCAACGTCGCGGCGGCGCGGGCGCTGGGGTTCGCCGCGATCCACCATGCCAGCCCGGAGGCGACCAGGATCCAGCTGGCCGAGCTGTTCAGTCCCTGGCCGGAGCCGGCGGCGTTAGCCTGGTGCGCCATGGCGAGCGCGCGGCCGTACCCGCATCCGTCGAGCGAGGCGCGGTCGGCGAACATGCGCGGCAACCGGCGCACCGACACCGGCCCGGAGCTGGCCCTGCGGCGGGCACTGCACGCCAGGGGCTATCGCTACCGCAAGGACCTGAGGCTCGACCTGCCCGGCGGGGTCAGGGTCCGGCCGGACATCGTGTTCACCGCCCGCAGGGTCGCCGTCTTCGTCGATGGCTGCTTCTGGCACTGCTGCCCGGACCATGGCAGCCGGCCGGCCGCGAACGCCTGGTACTGGGAGCCGAAGCTGCGCCGCAACGTCGAGCGGGATCGCGCAGCCGACGCCGCGCTCGGCGAGGCCGGGTGGACCGTGGTGCGGCTGTGGGAGCACGAGTCGCTCGAGGCCGCGGTCGCGGCGGTCATCGCCGCGGTCGGCCGGCCCGGTGGCGGGGCAGGCTGACCTCTGCCCCTGGCCGGCGCGTTCGCCGGTCGCCAGGGCCCGATCGCTGGCAGACTCTGAGCACTCCCCGGAACGGGCCGCGCGCTCCGCGGAGGAGCCGCGCGGCCCGCGGAGGAGCCGCGCCGGCCAGGCGCCGCTCACCGTGGGCGGCGCGGCCCGCGGCAAGCAGCTTGGGGATCTCATGCGCGTCTACCTGCCGAGCACGCTGACGGGCCTGGGGTCGGCGCTCCTGGCCGGGCAGGTCGGGCCGCCGCCGGTGCCCGGCTACGCGGTCACCGCCGCGCTGCGCGAGTGGTACGCCAGCGGTGACCTCGAGGAGCTTGAGTACATGGCGCTGCTGCTGGCGGCCAGGGCCTCGCTGCGCCTGCTGCTCGCCGATCCGGCCGCCCCCCGGCGGCGCGTCGTCCTCGCCGCCGAGCTCGACCCGGCGTCGGTGGAGGTCAGCGGCGAGCTGACCGACGCGGGCCGGGTGGCGGTGGCGGTGCCGGTCTCGCTCACCGACGTGGTGTCCGCCCACGTGGACGACGAGGCGGCGGTCCCCGACATCGAGGCCGCCGTCGCCGCGCTGCCGGCCGCCGACGGAGGCGACGGGGACGCCCGGTTCGTCGTGGACGGGGCGGAGGGCCACGAGCTGCTGTGGTACGCGGCCGGCGAGCTCATCCACCTGATCGGCTGACCGCCGCGGCCCGCGGCCGCCGCCGGCGGGCCGGGTGCGCTCGGCGGCCGGGCCGGTCCCGTGCGACGATGAGCGGAAGGGTCCGCGGCGCCGCCGCGCGGCGCCCGCAGAACGTGGGGAGCCAGCGGTGCTCGATGCCATCACCAACGTCCCGGCACCGGCCAACGAGCCGGTCAGGGCCTACGCGCCCGGCAGTGCCGAGCGCGCGGCGCTCGAGGCGAGGATCAAGGACCTGGCCAGGGAGCCCGTCGACCTGACGATGGCCATCGGCGGCCGGCGGCGGATGGGCGGCGACCGGCTGATCGACGTGGTGCAGCCGCACAACAGGCGGCACGTGCTCGGGCGGCTCGGCGAGGCCACCGATGAGGACGTCGCCGCCGCGATCGACGCGGCCCGGCAGGCCGCTCCGGGCTGGCGCGAGCTGTCCTTCGACGACCGGGCCGCCATCTTCCTGCGCGCCGCCGAGTTGCTCGCCGGCCCGTGGCGCGCCACGGTGAACGCGGCCACGATGCTCGGGCAGTCCAAGTCGGTCCACCAGGCGGAGATCGACGCGGCGTGCGAGCTGATCGACTTCTGGCGGTACAACGTGCACTACGGCAGGCGGCTGCTGGCCGAGCAGCCGGCCTCGGCGCCCGGGTCCTGGAACCGGCTCGAGTACCGGCCGCTCGAGGGATTCGTGCTCGCCATCACGCCGTTCAACTTCACCTCGATCGCCGGCAACCTTCCCACCGCGCCCGCGCTGATGGGCAACGTGGTGGTCTGGAAGCCGTCGCCCACCCAGCAGTTCTCCGCGCACGTCCTGATGCGGCTGCTCGAGGCGGCGGGCTTGCCGCCGGGCGTGATCAACATGGTCACCGGCACCGGCGCGGCGGTATCCCGGGTCGCGGTGCCCCATCCCGAGCTGGCCGGCATTCACTTCACCGGCTCGACCGGCACGTTCCAGCGCCTGTGGCGCGCCGTCGGCGAGAACATCTCCGGCTACCGCGGCTACCCGCGCCTGGTCGGCGAGACCGGCGGCAAGGACTTCGTGATCGCCCACCCCTCCGCCGACCCGGGCGTGCTGACCGTCGCGCTGGTGCGCGGCGCGTTCGAGTACCAGGGCCAGAAGTGCTCGGCGGCGTCCCGCGCCTACCTGCCGCGCAGCCTGTGGGACCGGGTCAGGGACGACTTCATCGCCACCGTGGAGTCGCTGACGATGGGCGATGTCACCGCGGACCTGTCCACCTTCATGGGGGCGGTGATCGACGAGCGCGCGTTCGCCAAGCACGCGAGCGCGATCGAGCGGGCCAGGTCGCGGCCGTCGGTGACCGTGCTCACCGGGGGCAGGACCGACGCGACCCACGGCTGGTTCGTCACGCCGACCGTGCTTGAGTGCGACGACCCGGCGGACGAGGCGTTCACCACCGAGTACTTCGGCCCGATCCTCGCCGTCCATGTCTTCGACGACGCCGGCTTTGACTCGGTGCTCGCGCAGGCGGCCGACGTCGCGCCGTACGCGCTGACCGGCTCGGTGATCGCGACCGACCGCCGGGCGATCGCGGCGGCGACGAGCGCGCTGCGGTTCGCGGCGGGCAACTTCTACATCAACGACAAGCCGACCGGAGCGGTCGTCGGCCAGCAGCCGTTCGGCGGGGCACGGGCGAGCGGGACCAACGACAAGGCGGGGTCGATCTTCAACCTGAGCCGGTGGGTCAACGCCCGGGCGATCAAGGAGCTGTTCGCGCCGCCGACCGACTACCGTTATCCGCACATGGGGTAGGCACGCGCGCGCACCCGCACCGGAGGCTCCGATCCACCGCCTCGTCTTCTGGAACATCGACCTCACCCTGGTGGACGTGGCCAGGGTCTCCCGCGACGCCTACGCCGAGGCGTTCCGGTCGGTGACCGGGCGCCCGCTGGTGGCGCTGCCGCAGCTGGCCGGCGCGAGCGACTCGGAGATCTTCTTCGAGTCGCTCGCGCTCAATGCCCCGGCCACCGCCGGGCCGGCCGCGGCCGCCCCGGCCGACGGCGACCTGCTCGCCAGGTACTCTGCGGCCCTGGCCGCCGCGTTCGGCTCACGGCGGCGGCTGCTAGCCACCCACGGCCGCGCGCTGCCCGGCGCCCGCGAGGCGCTGGCCGCCGTGGCGCGGCTGCCCGGCGTCATCCAGACCGTCCTCACCGGGACGATCAGGGAGAACGCGGAGGAGAAGCTCCGCGCCTTCGGCCTGGACCGCCACCTGGACCTGGCGATCGGAGGGTTCGGCTCCGACGTGTACCCGAAGGGCGCCGCGATCGTGCGCGCGATCGGCGCGGCCGGGCAGAGGTACCGGGTCACGGTCAGCCAGCAGGCGAGCGTGTACGTCGCCGACTCGGTCAGGGACGTGGCCGCCGCCAAGGTGGGCGGCGTGCGGTTCGTGGGAGTGGCGACCGGCCGCTCGACCCCCTCCGAGCTGCGGGACGCCGGCGCTGACGCGGTCCTGGACGACCTGCGCGACACCACGCGGGTGATCGCGGCCATCGGCCGGTGACCGGCGTGGCCCCGGGCGCCCGCGAGCCTCGGGGCACGGGACGCCGCCGCCTCGCGTGCCGCCTGGCTCGTCTCGCGGGCATCGGGCCCGGCGGGGGTTTCATACTGGTATAAACGGTCCAGTCAACGGTGACTGGCTGCTGGGGGCGGGGAACGAGCGATGGAGCAGGGGCAGGCCGCCGCCGCCGGGCGCGGGTACGGCGCGACCCTGTGGACGCCGGGCCGGGCGGTCATGGAGCGGGCCAGGATCACCGGCTACGCGCGCTGGCTCGCCGGCCGCGGGGTCGCCGCCGCCCGGGCGCTGGCCGAGGAGATCGCCGCCGTCCCCCCGGACCAGCCACGGGCCGCCGCCCGCGGTTACACCGGGCTCTGGCGCTGGTCGGTCGACCAGCCCGCCGACTTCTGGTCCTCGGCCTGGGACTACTTCGAAGTCGCCGGCCGGCGCGGGGACGGCCCGGTGCTCGCCGGGGGCCCCATGCCGGACGTCACCTGGTTCGGCGGGAGCACGCTGAATTATGCGCGCAACGCGCTCCGCGCCGCCACCGCAGCCCCGGACCGGACCGCCGTCGTGTACCGGTCCGAGGCCGGGCACGCGGGCAGCCTGACCTACCGCGAGCTCGACGAGCGCGTCGCGGCGGTGCGCGCCGCGCTGGCCGGACTTGGCGTGGGACGCGGCGACCGCGTGGCCGGCTACCTGCCGAACGGCCCGCACGCGCTGATCGCCATGCTCGCCGCCGCCAGCCTCGGGGCGATCTGGACGGCATGCTCGCCAGACTTCGGCGCGCCCGCGGTGCTCGACAGATTCGCCCAGGTCAGCCCCGCGGTGCTGATCGCCGTGGACGGCTACGTCTACGGCGGCAGGCGGTTCGACCGGCGCCGGCAGGTCGCCGACATCGCCGGCCGCCTGCCGGGGCTGCGGCACGTGGTCGCGGTCGACTACATCGGCACGCCCGGCCACGCTGGCCTGCCGGTGCCGGTCACCGCCTGGGAGGCGATCGAGCGCGGCGGCACGGGAGCGGCCGGCGCCGGACCCGGCGGCGACGGGGCCGGGCCCCGGACCGCCTTCGAGGAGGTGCCGTTCGCCCACCCGCTGTGGGTGCTCTACTCGTCCGGCACGACCGGGCTGCCCAAGCCGATCGTCCACGGCCACGGCGGGATCGTCCTGGAGCACCTGAAGGCCCTGTGCCTGCACCAGGACATCGGCCCGGGCGACGTGTTCTTCTGGTACACCACGACCGGCTGGATGATGTGGAACTACCTGGCCGGGGGCCTGCTGGCCGGGGCCACGGTGGTCGCCTACGACGGCAGTGCCACGCACCCGGCGACCGGCGCGCTGTGGGAGCTGGCCGAGCTGGCCGGCGTGACGTACCTCGGCGTCGGCGCGCCGTACCTGGTGGCCTGCATGAAGGCGGGGCTGCGGCCGGGCGCGCAGCACGACCTGTCCAGGCTGCGCGGCATCGGCTCGACCGGCTCGCCGCTGCCGCCGGAAGGATTCGAGTGGGTGTACTCGGCGGTCGCCGGCCAGGCGGGCGAGCTGGTGCTCGGCTCGTTCTCCGGCGGGACGGACCTGTGCACCGGATTCGTCGGCCCGTGCCCCCTGCTGCCGGTCCGCAGCGGGATCATCGCCGGCCCCTGCCTGGGCGCCAAGGTCGAGGCGTTCGACGCCCGGGGACGCCCGGTGACCGGCCAGGTGGGCGAGCTGGTCCTCACCCAGCCGATGCCCTCCATGCCGGTCGGGTTCTGGGGGGATGACGCCGGGGACCGGTACCGGGCGA
>JAJPIV010000124.1 GCA_021324595.1 Actinomycetota bacterium
CAGCACGACCAGGCTCAGGCCCGGCTACGACGAAGAGGAAGTGGACGCGTTCCTCGACGAGGTCGAGGCTGAGCTCGATCGGCTCATCCAGGAGAACGAGGAGCTCCGGGCCAAGCTCACCGAGGTCATGCGGGGCGGTCCGCTGGGCGGACCGGCCGGGCCGCATGCGGATGGTCCCGACCTGATGCCGGGAGAGCCGCACCGGATGGAGGACCGGCGGGCCGCCGAGCCGATGCCCGTCATGAAGCCCGCCGAGGACAACATGGACACGGCGGCCCGGGTGCTCGCGCTGGCCCAGCAGACGGCTGACCAGGCGATCGCCGTGGCGCGCCGGGAGGCGGACGAGACGCTGAACCGTGCCCGCCGGGAGGCCGACGACCTGCTGACCAAGGCACGCCGGCAGTCCGAGCAGATCACGGCTGACGCCCGGGCGCGGGCCGAGGCACTGGAGCGGGACGCGCAGGAGCGGCACCGCCAGGCGATGGGCTCGCTCGTGCAGTCCCGCGAGGAGCTGGAGCGCAGGGTCGGCGACCTGCGGGCCTTCGAGCGCGAGTACCGCAGCAGGCTGAAGGCGTACCTGGAGAGCCAGCTTCGCGATCTTGAGGCGGGCACGGCAGACAGCGGCGTGTTCCCCGCGGTGTCGGCCACCGGCCCGCAGCCGGCCGTCGGCGTCGGCGCGGCGCGGATGGACATGCGCAATGGCGGCCCTGCCCCGTCGGCTGCCGGGTCGTTCGGCGTGATGCCCGAGACGGTCGGGCACAACGGCGGCGGCTACCATCCGATCGACAGCGGCCAGCACGACCGACGCTAGCCGGGTGCCCGCCTAGCGTCCGAAGCGGAGGAGTCCGGGCGTGGTCCGGTTCGGCATCGTGCTGGGGATCACGCTCGCCGCGATCGGCCTGCTGGCGGTCGGCGTCCTGGCGGGCAGCCTCCTGCTGGTCGCCGTCTCCGTCGGTGTCGCCGCGCTGGGCGCGGTGCTGCTGGCCCTGGTCGTGCTGATCTGGCGCCGCGAGATCTTCGCCGCCACCCCGGCCGAGCGCCCGGCGGTGCCGGGCGTCGCGGCGGTGCGGGCGGGGGGAGCGGGTCAGGCGGCCGCCGACCGGCTCGGCACTGCGCAGCCGGCCGGCACTGCGCTGGTGGCTGGCACTGCGCTGGCGGTCGGCACTGCACAAGGCGGCCCGGCTGCCGGCCCTGTCCCGCGCATGCCCCCGGGGCGTGGCGCCCCGGGGCGCCCCGGCCACCACCGCCCGGTTCCTGCCGCCACCGCGGGGGAGCCGGAACGCGGCCCGGCGCGAGGGCGCGGCGCGGCCGCAGTCGGCGGTCCGGGCCAAGCCGCCTCGGGGACAGGCCGAGCCGCAGCGGCCGCCGGGGCGGCGGCCAGCACGCCGGGGGATGCGGCCGGTGGCACGTGGGTCGCTCCCGGAGGTGCCCCCGCCAGGCCCGCCCGGCCTGCTGCCACGGGCGGGGCGGCAGGCGGGCCGCAGGCGCCGCCGGAGCGTCCAGGCGCCCCGGACCCCCCGTGGCGCGCCGCGCCCGGAGGCCGGGCCGGCGCCGAGCCCGGCGCCGCTGCCAGCCCCTTCGGGCCGGCAGCGCGCATCCTGCCGCCTGCGGCGGCCGGGCCGGATCGGGAACGCCCCGGGGCCAGGCCGGCTGATCCGCCCGGCAGGCCGCTTCCGGCGGGCAGCACGCCCTCACGGCCGCGGCCCGGCGGCGAGCGCGCCGTCGAGCACCTGGACTACCGGCCAAGTCGCCTCGTGCTGCGGGCGCAGGAACGGGCGGCCGCCCGGGCCGCTGAGGGCCGGGCCGGTGATCGGCCGGAGCCCGGCGCGCCAATGGCGGCTCACCCGGCCTCGGCGTCGGCCAGCCCGGGTGATCGGCCGGAGGCAGCGGCCAGGCCCGGTCCCAGGACGGCCGCGCCGGGAACGCCGCCGCCCGGCGCACCGGAAGCGGCGCCGGCCGGGCCTGCGGGGCCGGCGGCGGGCCCGGTCCCGGCAGGGCCAGCCGCGCCGGCTGCGCAGCCGCCCCGGTCAGGTGGGGCGGCAGCCGGGGTGAGCGCCCCGACCGCCGGGGTGAGCGCCCCGACCGCCGGGGAGAGCGCCCCGACCGCCGGGGTGAGCGCCTCGTCCGCCGGGGAGAGCGCCCCGGCCTCCGGGGAGAGCGCCCCGGCCTCCGGGGTGAGCGCCCCGGCCCTCGGGGAGGGTAGGGTGGCCGGCGGATCGGCGGCCCTGGCGGCCAGTCCTTCGGCCCCGGCGGCCACCCCGGACGCTGGGGGCGGGCCAGGCGAGGCTCGCGACGCGCCCGCGGGGACCGTCAAGGTTGTGCCGGGCATCGCCCGGTACCACAACGCCGGCTGCCTGCTGATCCGATTCCTGACCGCGGACGACCTGGAGACCATGACCATCGAGGAGGCGGTCGCGGGCGGATGCGTGCCCTGCAAGGCGTGCCGGCCCGGCACGCCGCCCAAGGCTGCTCAGCCGTCCTAGGAAGGTGCAGCCCCGGTGCCGTGGCCGCCGCAGGCGCCTGGCCCGGGAGGGGACGCTCAGGGCGCAGCCCGCGCGACGGGTACCAGCCAGAACGCCAGGCCCAGGGCAGCGTGCACGTGCTCAGCGGACCCTGCCGCGGCACGGAGGCCGCTGGCCGGGCCGATCTCAGCAGCGCGAACAGCCTCCGCGATCATCGCGCCATGCTCGGCCAGCGCCGTGGCGACCGCACGGTCGGCGCAATGCCACCGCAGCGCGATCGGCTGGCCGGGAGCGAGGCCGTCGTCCGCCCGGGCGCGCTGGACGACCCTGATCACCCGGCGCGCCAGGCCCTCCCGCCGCAGTCGCGGGGTCAGCCGGGTGTCGAGCATGACCGCGGCGCGCACCCGGTGGGCGGGAGGCAGGCCGCGGCCGGATGGCACCGTGATCAGCTCCAGGCGCTTGACGTTCAGCTCCGACGCCAGCAGGTGGCGGAGCGCCGGTGACAGGTCGGCGTCCACGGTGACCAGGGCGGTCGCGAGAGGCTGCCGGAGCGGGAGGCGCGCGGTCGCGCGGCCCGACCTGCCCAGGCCGGCCAGCCGGCGGACCAGCAGCATCTGCCCGGCGAGCCCGGCGTCGACGAGTTCTGGCCGCGGATCCGGCCACGGCGCCAGGTGGACCGAGTCGGCCGCCCCCGCGGGGGCCAGCAGGCACCAGACGTGATCGGCCAGGAACGGCGCCAGCGGCGCGATGAGCCTGGTCAGCGTCTCCAGGCAGGCGCGCAGCGCCGGGCGTCCCCCGGCCGCCGCGCCGGGCAGGCGGCGCGAGCACCGGATGTACCAGGCGGACAGGTCCGCGATGAAGCGCGCGAGCCGCTGCCCGGCCGCCGCCGGGTCGCACATGTCCAGCGCGCTGGTGACCTCGCCGATGGCGATCTGGAGTTCGCCGTGCAGCCACCGGTCGAGAGCGGCCCCCGCGCCCGCGGCATCGGCCGCGACCGCCGGGCTGCCCGCGACCGCCGGGTGGTCCGCGGACTCCGGGTGGCCCCCGGCGGAGGCGGAGCCGGCGAGGAGGAACGCGACGGCATTCCAGTACCGCAGCAGCACCCGGCGGGCAACGCAACTGACCGCGGCGTCGCAGACCCTCAGCGGCTTCCCGGCCGGCCCTGCCGCAGCGAGGAACCAGCGGACGGCATCGGCCCCGTGGCGGTCGATCATGGCATGCGGCTCCGCCACGTTCCCGTGCCGCTTGCTCATCGGCACGCCGCGCTCGTCGGTGATGACGCCGAGGTGCCGCACAAATCCGGGAGGCGCCCCGCCGGCCGGGACCGCGCCGGGCATGACCACGCCAACGGTGGCGACGGCGCGCAGCCATGCCCTGGCCTGATCCGCGCTCGCCGCCATGAGATGGCGGAGCGGACCGTTCTCATCGCCGGGCCCGGCGGCACCGGCGGTCGGGCTGGTGAGCGCCAGCACCCCCGAGTCATACCAGTCATCGACCACGTCGCTGACCCGGCCGGCGGCCTGCCCGCACTCGGGGCATCGGATCCGCACCTGGTCCACCTGGGGGCGGTGCGGGTCGAGGCCGCTCAGGTCCGTGCCGGCCAGGCGCGACAGCTCCGCGAGCGATGCCACGCAGGTGAGATGCCCGCGGTCGCATTCCCAGACCGGCAACGGGGTCCCCCAGTACCGGGTGCGCGACAGCGCCCAGTCGGGTCCGGTCCGCCCGCCGGTGAACGGGCTGGGCAGCGCGCTCGTCCTCAGGTGCCAGGCGGTCCGCGCGCACTGCAGCAGGGGCGTCCCGCACCGGCCGCAGCACGGCTCGTACCGCCGGCGGCGCAGTGAGCGGAACAGCACGCCGCGGTCGGCCAGTCCGGACGCCAGCGCCTCGTCGGCATCGGCGAAGAACAGCCCGGCGGCCTCAGGCGGGAACCGGCCGAACCGCCCGTCGGGGCCGATCGGGTTCTCCGCCGGCAGGCCATGGGCGCGGGCGACCGCCAGGTCACGCGCGCCGAAGGCCGGGGCCACCGGGGCCAGGCCGGTGCCGGTCCGCTCGGACACCACGGCGCTGGGCACGACCCGGTGCGCGCCCGCCGGCCACGCCTGCCCGGCGCCGCCGAATGCCGGATGGTAGGTGGCGCCCGCGAGGTCGGACCCGCTCAGCTGGCCGGCGACGTGCCAGCCCTCGCCGAGCACGCGGCCGAGCACGGCCTGCGCGACCACGACCCGGTCACCGTGGCCGGCCCGGCGGGCGACCACGTAGCCGGCCGTGGGATGGACGGCCAGGCCCGTGCCGCACGCCAGCCTCCATGGTGCGGTGGCGGCCGCCAGCAGGTCGGCGCCGCGCAGGTGCGCGCCTGCGCCTGCCGGAAGCGCCGCAAGCCGGAGCCGTGCGATCACCGCCAGGCCGGTGACCCGCCGCCCGGGCCGGGCCTGCCCGCCGGGCCGGCCGGTTCCGCGGGCGAGCGGCGTCTGGCAGCGCGGGCAGTATGGCCCGACCCGTTCCTGCCTGACGAGCAACCCGGCGTCGAACA
>JAJPIV010000072.1 GCA_021324595.1 Actinomycetota bacterium
ACCACGCGCGGCGGCCTGCTCGTGGCCGGGGCGGTGATCAGGTCGGTCGGGCACCGCACCGGCCCGCTCGCCGCGATCGGGTACCAGCGGATGCGGTCGCACCAGGTGGTGATCGGCACCACGGGCACCGGCAAGACCACGTTGCTGCTGCGGCTGTGGGCCGGCTTCATCGCGGCCGGGCTGGCCAGGAGCGCCGCCGGGCTCGGCGCCCCCCCGCTGCTCGTCGTGCTGGACTGCAAGGGAGGCGCGGACGCCCGCAGGATCGCCGAGCGCGCCCGGCGGGTGCTGCGCGAGGCCGGCGCCCGGTCGGTGGCGGTGTGGCCCGACGAGGCGAGCCTGTGCCTGTGGTCCCTGCCGCCGCGGCAGCTGACGACCACGCTGGTGGACCTGATCGAGCACGGCACCGGCGGGGCCGCGTACTACGCGGACGTGATGGAGGCGCTGGTCGCCCTCGCGGTCGAGGCGCCGTGCGGGCCGCCGCGCAGCGCCGCCGACCTGCTCGCCCGGCTGGAACCGGGCTGGCTGTCCGCCGCCTACGCCGGAGCGGGCACGGGCGGCGACCACGCCCTGATCAGGTCCGCGTCCCGGCACCTCGCCGACGTGGCGCTGCGGTTTCGCACGCTGGCGCGCCGGCTCGGCGGCGGCCTGGACGGCCCGGGGGGCTTCGGGGACGCCGACGCCTGGTACTGCATCCTGGAGGGCACCGACCAGGTGCCGGTTGCCGAGGGCCAGGCGCGGGCGCTCGTGGACCTGCTGGCGAGCTTCGCCGCGGGCGGCGCGCAGGGGCGGGAGATCCTCCTCGCCGTGGACGAGTTCAGCGCCGTGTCGCGGCGCCTGCCGGTCTGGCAGCTCTACGAGCGCGCCCGCTCGCTCGGCCTGGCCGTGCAGGTGTCCGCGCAGTCCTGGCAGGGCCTGGCACCGAGCGACGGCGAGCGGAGCCGGATCGCGGCCGCGGCCGAGGGCGGGATCTGGCTGCTGCGCACCCCCTGCCCCGAGCCGGTCACGGCCCTCGCGGGCAGCCGCGCGGCGGTCCAGACGACCAGGTGGCTGCGGCGGTTCCCGGTCTGGGCGCACCGCGGCTCCTCGCGCCCGGAGCAGGTGCCGGTCGTGGACCCGGCGATCATCCGCCAGCTGGACGTCGGGCAGGCCGCCTACATCTACCGTGGCGGGGTCACCTACGTCCAGGTCAGGCGGCTTGTCGCCGGGCCGGCGGGGCTGGGCCGGGGCGCGCCGCGGGCGGCTGGCCAAGCGCCCGCGCCGGCCGGCGGCGCCCGGGGCGCGGCCAGCGCCCGCCATGGCCCCGGGGCCGGCCGGGGCGGCTGCCGGGAGGAGCTGCCCGATGTCAGCCCGGTTCTCGACGCGGCGTTCGGCCCGGAGCCGGAGCCGCCCGGCCCGGGGGCCGGGCCGTGACCGCCGGCCCGGCGGGCGACCCGTTCGCGGTGCTCGGCCTGGACCCGGCGGGCGACCTGAGCGATGACGACGTGCGCGCCGCCTGGCGCAGGATCGCGGCGGCCACCCACCCCGACCGGGCGGACGGGGGCGACCCCGCCGCGTTCGCCGCCGCTGCCGCCGCCTACACCGACCTGCGCACCCGGTACGGCCGGGGCGAGGCCCGGGCGGTGCTCGCCGAGGCCGGCCAGGCCGCATCCGGGCGGGCGGGATCCGGGCGGGCGGCACCGGGTCCCCGCGCCGGCGGCGCGGGGACCCGGCTGCGAGCCGCGCGGTCGCGGGTGGCCGGGGGACGACCGGGTGTCCTGGCGCTGCGGGCAGCGGCTGCGGCGGCGGCCGGCGCGGCCGGCGTGCTGGCCGCCGGCCCGGGGCCGGCCGGGCCCGCGCTCGCGGTCGGCGCCGCCACCTGGCTCGCGGTCACCGCCCGCCGCGACCTCGCGCCCGCGGGCCGCCGGGCGGGCAGCGCGCGCCCGGCGCGGGCCGCCCCGGCTCAGCCGGGCTCCTGGCCCGCGGCGACCGGCCGGGACGGGTCTCAGCCGGGCTCCTGGCCCGTGGCGACCGGCCGGGACGGGTCGGAGCACCAGGCGGACCAGGAGCCGACGTAAAGCGCCGCCGGAATGCCGGCCAGGGCCAGGGCGAGGACCTCGTGGGCCGCGGTCACGCCCGACCCGCAGTACACGCCGACCGCGGGCGTGCCGTCCGCGCGCCCCGCGGCGGCCGGAACGCCCAGCGCGGAGAACCTGCCGGCCAGCTCCGCCGGCGGCAGGAACCGGCCGTCCGGGCCGACGTTGCCCTGCGCCGGCGCGCTGACCGCGCCCGGGATGTGGCCCGCGGCGCGATCGACCGGCTCGAAGTCGCCGCGGTAGCGCTCTGCGGACCGGGCGTCGAGCAGGATGCCATCCCTGGCCATGCGGGCCGCCCCCGCCTCATCGAGCACCGGCATCCCGCCGCCGCCGGCCCGGAAGTCGCCGGGACCGGGCGGGCGGACCGCCCTGGTCACCGGAAGGCCGGCGCCCGCCCAGGCGCGGTACCCGCCGTCGAGCAGCGCGGCACGGCGGTGGCCGAAGTAGCGCAGCAGCCACCAGAGCCTGGCCGCCACCATGCCGTCCGCGTCGTCGTAGGCGACCGCGAGCTGGCCCGCGCTCAGGCCCGCCCGGCGCATCGCCGACTCGAAGGCCGCTGGGCCCGGGAGCGGATGCCGGCCGCCCGGGCCGGGCGGGCCGGACAGGTCCGCCTCCAGGTCGATGAAGCATGCCCCCGGCAGGTGGCCGGCCAGGTAGGCGCCGATGCCCGGAGGGCCGCCGAGCCGCCAGCGGACGTCGAGCAGCGCCGGAGGATCGGCTGAGGCGCACAGCGCCGCCAGCTCGGCGGCGCCGATCAGCGGCCTCGCCGCCGGCTCCGCACCCGTCGCAGCCATTGTGGACAACCTTCCCGGAATCTGTGGAGAACCAGGCGGGAGGCGGTGCGCTTCCCGCCCGGTCCTGTGGACAAACCCGTGGCGCGGCATCCCGGCCGTGGCCGGGCGGCAAGCGTGGCTGCCCCGCCGGTCCGGCGGGATCCCGCTCCGGTGGCGCCGCTCAGGTCACCTCGTACGTCAGCAGCGGAACCAGCTGGTCCGCGGGAGTCAGCGAGCCGTGCATCCCGATCAGCGCGGACTCGCGCGGCTCGGCCCGGGTGGCGACGACCGCGCAGGACCCGGAGGGCGCCGCGACGACGTCGCCGATCCGGGGCAGGAACGCCCCGTCGACCGGCCCGAACCAGCCCTCGGCGACCGCCTGGTCGCGGGTGACCACCCAGGCGCGCTCGCCCAGCACCTCGGTCCACGCCGCCAGCACGTCGCCGGCCGCTCCCGGGCGGCAGTAGACGTGGCGCGCCCGGGGCTCGCCGCCGAGGAGCTCGACGCCCTCCCGCAGCGCCGGCAGCTGATCGGCGTCGATCCGGTCGGCGGCCGGCACGTCGGTCATGCCGTGGTCCGCCGTCACGTGCAGCACGCTGCCGTGCGGGAGCGCGGCGGCCAGCTGCTCGGCTAGCTTGTCGACGTGCGCCAGCTGGTAGCGCCAGGCGTCCGAGCCGCAGCCGGCGAGATGCCCGGTTGCGTCCAGGTCGCCGTAGTACACCATGACGAGCGCGGGCCCCTCCCCGGCGAGGGCGTCGGCGGCCGCGCTCACCAGCATGCCCGGCGTGTCGGCGGCGGCGAACGCGGCGCCGCGCAGGGCGGCGGCGGACAGCCCCGAGCCTTGGAGCTGGCGCGCGGAGACCCGGGTCGCCCGGACGCCCGCGGCCGCCGCCCGCTCGAAGATCGTCGAGCCCGGCTGCCATTGGCACGGGTCCACGCTCTCGTCCCACCGCAGGGCGTTGAGCAGCGATCCCGTGCCGGGAATCGCGACCTGGTAGCCGAGCAGCCCGTGCCGTCCGGGCGGCCGGCCGGTGCCCAGCGTTCCCAGGCTGGTGGCGGTGGTCGCCGGGAACCCCGAGGTCAGCGGCGTGGCGGGCATCGCCAGCTCGGACAGGAACGGAGCCGCCGCCGGGGGCGCGCGCAGCAGCTCCCACCCGAGCCCGTCGACGAGCAGCACGCAGGTCCGCTCGGCCGGCGCCAGGCGCAGCGGGTTCGGCTCGCCGGGAACCCCCGCGGCGGCGAGCACGGAGGTGGCGACGGCGTCGAGGCAGGCCTCAGCATAGCGGGGCAGCGTCGGCTCGAGCGCCTGCGTCGTCATGACACGGCCGTCGCGTCCGACAGGGCGCGGGCGAAGTCGAGCACCTGGGCGACCGCCTCGCTGCCGTCCGCGGCCTCGCTGATCCGCAGCGTCACGTCGTCCGGCGCCAGCGACCCGGTGTAGCCGTGGTCGGCCTCGCAGCTCTCGTCGTCGCAGTGCGCGGGCTCGAGCTCGATCCGGCGCAGCGCGTTCCACCCGATCGTGAGCACGACCTCGGACGGCGCGGTGACCCCTCGGACATAGCGGGCCGGGTCGGGGATCACCTTGGTCACCGCCACCGAGGAGATCCGCGAGCACCGGATCGCCTCGGTGGAGGTCTCCGCCTGGGGCCTGGAGTCCGGCGCGCCCTGGTCGGCGGGGTACTCGTCGGTGTGCGAGTAGATGAGCCTGGTCGGCGTCAGGGCCAGGACGGTCAGGTGACGCCGCACCTCCATCCCCTGGTCGAAGTGGGCATCGTGGTGGACGAAGTACGAGACGACCGGCTCGGCACCCACCGCCGAGGACACGGCGTCGGCGACCAGGCCCGGGTAGTAGCCGCTCCGTTCAATCGCCGACAGCATCTGGTCGGCGGAGGCTGTGGTACTCACCCTCCCAAGCCTAGCCAGGTGCGCGCCCGCCGCCGTGGCCCGGCGGGCGGGCGGTAGCGTGGCGGCGTGGCCGCAGACGGGCGCCGGCACGTGCTGGCGATCGGAGGACTGGGCGGGCCGGATCGCAACGGCCCGCGCCCGGACGGCGCGCCGCCGCTGCTGGCGCACGCGGCGGCGCTCTCCGGGGCGCCGGCGCCGGGCATCTGCCTGGTGAACACGGCCAGCGCCGACGACCCGGCATCGTACCTGCGGATGTACCAGATGCTCTGGCCGCTGCGCGGCCGCGTCCGCCACCTGGCCCTGTTCCCCATGCCCAACGTCGCCGACCCGGCCGACCTGCTGCTCTCCCAGGACGTGATCTTCGTGGGCGGCGGCAGCGTGGCGAACCTGGTCGCGGTCTGGCGGGCGCACGGGCTTGACCGGGTGCTCGCCCAGGCCTGGCGCTCCGGCGTCGTCCTGGCCGGCGTGAGCGCCGGGGCGATCTGCTGGTTCGCCGGCGGGACCACCGACTCGTTCGGGCCCGCCCTCCGGCCGTTCACGGCCGGCCTCGGCCTGCTGCCGGGGAGCTACTGCCCGCACTACGACTCCGAGCCGCTGCGCCGCCCACGGTTCCGCGCGCTGGTTGCCGACGGCACCCTCCCGCCGGGGATCGCCTGCGACGACGGGGCCGCCGCGCACTTCGCCGACGGCGAGCTCGCAGAGGTGGTCGCCGACCGGCCGGGCGCGCGGGGCTATCGCGTCGGCCGGGCCGCCGGCGGGCAGGCCGCGGAGACCCCGCTGCCGGCGCGGCTGCTGCAGCGGTGACCGGCCGCCCGCGGCGGCGCCTGCCACAATGGCCGCATGGGCGAGGCCGGCGGGCGCGGTGCGGGCAGCGGCGAGGGGAACGGCGCGCCGGGCTGGCTGCTCCTGATCTACCGGGTGCCATCGGAGCCGACCAGGCTGCGCGCCGCGGTCTGGCGGCGGCTGAAGAGCCTGGGCGCGATCTACCTGCAGAACTCCGCCGCCGCGCTCCCCGCGAGCGCTGCCGCCGAGCGGGCGCTGCGCATCCTGCGGCGCGAGATCGCCGGCATGTCCGGCAGCGCGGTGCTGCTGTCCTGCACGGTCCTGGCCGGCCGGCAGGAGGTCCTGGCGGCGTTCGAGGCGGCCCGGAACGACGAGTACGAGGAGATCGTCGACAAGTGCGCGGACTTCCAGGCGCAGCTGCGCAAGGAGTACGACGCCTCCCACTTCACCTACGCCGAGCTCGAGGAGAACGAGGTGGACCTGGTGAAGCTCCGGAACTGGCTGGCCAGGGTCACCGAGCGCGACGCGTTCGGCGCCTCCGGGCGCGCGGCCGCCGAGGAGGCCCTGGCCGGCTGCGAGCAGGCGCTGGAGGAGTACGCGGCGCGGGTCTACGCCGAGGAGGCGGAGGGCCGGTAGCGGGGGCGGGAGCGGGAGCGGGGCCGGCAGCGGGCTACCGCCCGCGGGACGCCCGCCACAGGCTGGCCGGCAGCAGCACCACCAGGGCCGCCGGGACCAGCCACCACGCGGCGATCCCGGCGCGGCTCAGCCCGTAGGTGATGGCCAGGGCGGCGGCGACCCCGGCGGCCGGCCGCCAGTCGTCGCCGATCACGAAGTCGTAGGCGAAGGCCGCGGCGGCCCGGATCCGGCGGGCCACCTCAGCTCACCTCCGTGCTGGCCGCGGCGGCCCGCTCGGCCGCGGCGGCCGGGGATGCGGACGGCACCCGCCGCGTCACCGCGACGAGCAGCAGAGCGAACGCGGCCACGGCCGGCACGATGACCAGCAGGGCGGCGTCGGCGCCCGGCCAGGACGCCCCGGCTCCCTCGGCGCCCCAGAACGTGCCGAACGCGGTGAGCATCACGCCGACCGCGAACTTCATCGCATTCTCCGGCACCCGCGCGAGCGGCGCCCGGACCGCGAGCCCGGCGAGCGCCACCACCGCCACCCCGCAGGCAGCCGCGACGGCGGCCAGCGGGACGCGGCGCGCGTTCCCGCCGAAGGTCAGCGCGATGAACACCACCTCCAGGCCCTCAAGCAGCACGCCCTTGAACGAGAGCGTGAAGCCGTACAGGTCGGGGACGAGCCGCGCGCTCCGGCGCGCCGCGGCGCGGGCCGCCGCGAGCTGCTGCCGGTAGATCGCGTCCTCGTCGTGGAGCGGCTTGCGGCCGCTCGCGCGCAGGATCGCCTTGCGCAGCCACTGCAGCCCGAAGACGAGCAGCAGCGCCCCGACCACCAGGCGCAGCGCCTGCAGCGGCAGGGTGGTGACCGCCGGGCCGAGCGCGGCGGTCACCGCCGCGAGCACGGCGAGCGCCGCGAGCAGGCCGGCGCTCGCCGACCGCCAGTCCCTGGCCGTGCCGGCCGCGAGAACGATCGTGGTGGCCTCCACGGCCTCCACCGCGCACGCGATGAACACCGTGATGAACAGGGCGCCGGCGCCCATCCGCACCTCCCGAGCCCCGCCGGATCTAACAACTGTCATTCGTAGCCTATCACGGCGGTTATCAGCGGCTCGTCGGCCGGATTTCACCCGCCGGCCCGTTGCGCGCCACCTGCCGGCCGCCCTCCCGCGCCAGACTGCCCGCCATGACGCGCTCAACCACTCGCACCGCTGCCCGCGCGGCCGCCGCGGTCGCCTCGCTCGGGGCGCTCGCCCTGGCCGGCTGCTCATCCTCGCCGGGCTCCCGGGACGCGGGCCGGGCACCCGCCGTGCCGCTGGTCGTCTACTCGGCGCAGGGCTACGACAAGGCGATGACGGCCGCCTTCCAGAAGGCGACCGGCATCCCGGTGAGGCTGGACGACAACTCAACCGGCCCGCTGCTGACCCAGATCGAGGCGTCCAGGAACAACCCCGACTGGGGCCTGCTGTGGGTGGACGGCTCCACGGCCTTCGCCGGCCTCGACCAGCAGGGCCTGCTGCTGCGGGGCTTCGAGCCCCCGGTCCCCTTCAACCGCCTGGGCGCCGAGAACGTCCCCGCCGACCACAGCTACGTCCCGACCGGGGTCACCCTGGCCGGCGCGATGGTCTACGACAAGGCCGCCGTGCCGCACCCGCCCGCCTCCTGGTCCGCGCTGACCAGCCCGCGGTGGCGGGGCGCGATCGGCACCAACGACCCGACGCAGTCCGGCCCGACCTACCCGTTCATCGCCGGGATGACGAACCACCTGGGCGGCGTGGCCGCGGGCGAACGGTACTTCTCCGCGCTCAAGGCCAACGGCCTGGTGATCCACCCGACCAACGGGCCGACCCTGGCGGCGCTGGGCAGCGGCCAGATCAGGATCGCCCTGGTGCAGAGCTCGGCGGCGGTGGGGGCCGCGATGAGCGACAAGAACCTCGCGGTCAGGTACCTGAACCCGGTCACGATGCTGCCGAGCTGCATCGGCATCGACGCCCGAGCCCCCGCCGCCGAGCAGGCCGAGGCCAAGCGCTTCGTCGAGTTCGTGCTCTCGCCGGCCGGCCAGAAGGTGATGCAGGCCGGCGATCCGGCGGGCGATTCCCTGTACTACCCGGTGGTCAGCGGCGTGCGGCCGCTGCCCGCGCTGCCGCCGCTGGCCGGGGTGCGGGTCCAGTTCATCGACCCCTACACCTGGGGCGCCCGCGAGACCGCGATCAACAGCTGGTTCGTCAGCCACATCATCCGCTAGCCAGCGGCCATGATCACCGGCACCTCGCGCCTGACGGCCGCCGCCCTCGCCCGGCTGGGCGCCCCGGCCTTCTGGCTGCCCGTCATCGCCTTCGTCGCCGTGCCGAGCGGCAGCGCCCTGCTGCTGGCCTTCTCCCCCCGCCTGTTCGGCCAGGGCTCCCAGTGGTTCACGCTCCGCTACCTCGGGCAGGCGGTCACCGGCGCCACCGCGGCCGCCCTGGCCAGCTCGCTGTGGGTGAGCGCGGCGGCCGCCTGCCTGGGCGTGGCGGTCGGCCTGCCGCTGGCCTGGCTGGCCGGCCGGACCACGCTGCCCGGCAGGCGGACGCTCGCCGGGTCCATGTGGCTGGGCCTGCTGCTGCCGTCGTGGCTGCCGGCGCTGGGCTGGCAGCGGCTGGCGCAGCCAGACGGCGTGCTCGACCGGCTCGGCCTCGGGTCGCCCTGGATCGGGCACCTTGTCATGGGCCCGCCCGGCATCGTGCTCCTGCTCGGCCTGCGCTGCGTGCCGTTCACGTTCCTGGCCGTCACCGGATCCCTGGCCGGGCTCGGCCCGGAGTACGAGGAGGCGGCGCGGGCGCACGGCGCGGGCAGGCTCGCCGCGCTCCGGGTCGTCCTGCCGATGCTCGCCCCGGCGATCTGGTCGGCGCTGGCGATCGGGTTCGCCGAGGCGATCAGCGACTTCGGCGTCGCGTTCACCCTGGCCTACAACTCCGGGTTCACGCTCGCCACCTACCAGCTCTACGCCGACATCGCGGACTTCCCCGCCGACTTCCCCGGGGCGTCGGCGCTGGGGCTGCTGCTGGTCGCCGCGGTCGCGGTGCCGCTCGCCGCCCAGGGGCGCGCGCTGCGGGGCCGCGGGTACCAGGTGCTGTCGGGGCGGGCCAGGCAGGCGCCCCGGCGCCGGCTCGGCCGGGCGGGCACGGCGGCCGCGGTCGCCGCGGTGGGCCTGTACTACCTGGCCGCGGTCGGCGTGCCCGGGTTCGGCGCGGTGAGCGGATCGCTGCTGGCCGACTTCGGCGGCTCGTTCTCGCTGACGCTGGCGAACTACCGGGCGATGATCCGCCAGCCCGACCAGGCCGGCCCGCTGGGCCGGTCGATCGCCTACGGCGCGATCGCGGCGACGCTCACGGTGGCCGGCGCCCTGGTGGCCGCCTGGACGCTGTCGCAGTCCCGCGCGGGCGCCCGGCGGGCCGGATGGCCTGCCCGCGCGCTGGACTTCCTGCTGCTCGCGACGGTGGCGCTGCCCGGCGTGGTCTTCGCCGCGGGCTACATCTTCGCGTTCAACCTGCCGCTGTGGTCCTCGCTCGGCATCGACCTGTACCAGACCGCCGCGCTCCTGGTGATCGCCTACAGCGCCGCGAGCCTGGCCACCAGCACGCGGGTGCTCGCCGGCGCGGTGGCGCAGATCCAGCCCTCGCTGCGGGATGCCGCGCGCGCCCACGGAGCCGGGCCGGCCGGCGCCTGGGGGCGCGGCGTGCTGCCCGCGGTCTCCCGGCCGCTGCTGACGGCCTGGCTGCTCACCTTCTGCGCGGTCGTCCTCGAGCTGCCGATCTCGCAGATCCTCTACCAGCCGGGCTCGCCGCCGGCGTCGGTCGCCATCGAGGACAACCTGGGCAACTACCACTTCGGGATCGGCATGGCCCAGTCGGTCGTGGCCGTGGCGGTGGCGCTCGGCGTGGTCGGGGCCGTGACCGCCGGCTTCCGGCTGGCCGCGCCTGCCGGGTGGCGCCGGATCGGGGCGGCGGGCCGTGGGTGAGCGGATCGAGATCGAGAACCTGTCCAAGGAGTACCCGGGCGGGGTCCGGGCGCTGGCCGGCGTCTCGCTCGACGTCGCGCCCGGCCGCTTCCTCGTGCTGCTCGGGCCGTCGGGCTCGGGGAAGACCACGCTGCTGCGGTGCCTGGCCGGCATCGAGCGGATCGGCGCCGGCCGGATCGCGATCGGCGGGGTGACCGTGGCGAGCCGGCGGGAGCACGTGCCGCCCGAGCGGCGGGACCTGTCGATGGTCTTCCAGGACTACGCCCTGTGGCCGCACCTGACCGCGGCGGAGAACGTCGCGTTCGCCCTGCGCCGCCGGCGGCTGCCGCGCGCGGAGCGCCGGAGGCGGGCCGCCCAGATGCTGGCCGGGGTCGGGCTCGCCGCGCTGGCTGGCCGGTACCCGAACGAGATGTCCGGCGGCGAGCAGCAGCGGGTCGCCCTGGCCCGGGCGCTGGTGGCCGGGACCGGCCTGATCCTGTGCGACGAGCCGCTGTCCAACCTCGACGCCGACCTGCGGGAGAGGCTGCGGGTGCAGATCGCCACCCTGGTCCGCGAGGCGGCGGCGACGACCGTCTACATCACCCACGACCAGGGGGAGGCGTTCGCGCTCGCCGACGAGGTCGGCGTGCTCGAGCGGGGGTCCCTGGTGCAGGTGGGCACGCCGGAGGAGATCTACGCGGCGCCCGCCAGCCCGTTCGTGGCCAGGTTCACCGGGCTGGCCGGCGAGCTCGGCGTCCGGGTGCTCGGCCCGGTGCGCGGCGGAGTGGCCCGGGTGCTCGCCACCCCGGACGATCCGGTGGCCGGCGCCCGGGCCCGGGCCCGGCCGTTCACCGCGCGGCTCGCGCCCCGCGGCGGGCGGGCAAGCGCCGGCGGGACGGTGCTGGTCCGGCCGACCGGGGTGCGGCTGTGCTCGGGCGAGGACGGCGAGCATCACCTGGTCGGCACGGTGTCCGACGTGGCATTCCGCGGCCGCGGTTACGAGCACGCCGTCGACGTGCCCGGCCAAGGCAGGCTGACCGGCGTGTTCGACGACAGCCGCGCGGCCCGCGGGCAGCGGGTCGGGCTGCGGCTGGAACAGGCCGGCTGCCTGCTGTTCCCGGCCGGCCGGTGACGGTCACCGGAGCCCGGGGCGCCGCCGGGCCTGCGCCGCTATGGCCAACCGTGCCGTGATCCTCCTAGCATGCCGGTCGTGGCCATGCTGTTCGGGATCGGCAAGCGGCTCCTCGTCGGCCGCCCGCGGCAGAGCCAGGACCTGGGCCACACGCTGCTGCCGAAGAGAATCGCCCTGCCGGTCTTCGCCAGCGACGCGCTCTCCTCGGTCGCCTACGCGACCGAGGAGATCCTGCTCGTGCTGTCGGCGGGCGGGATCGCGCTGCTGCGCTACACGCCGTACATCGGGCTGGCGGTCGCGCTGCTCATGCTGGTGGTGGTCGCCTCCTACCGGCAGAACGTGCATGCCTACCCCTCGGGAGGCGGTGACTACGAGGTGGCCACCACGAACCTGGGCCCGCGCGTCGGGCTGGTGGTGGCCAGCGCGCTGATGGTGGACTACACCCTCACCGTCGCCGTCTCGGTCTCCTCCGGCGTGGCCAACCTGGCATCGGCCTTCCCGGGGCTCAACCCGTTCGTCACGGAGGCCTCCGCGGCGATCGTGGCGGCGATCGCGATCATGAACCTGCGCGGGGTCAAGGAGTCGGGCACCGCCTTCGCCGTCCCCACCTACTGCTTCGTCGCCGTGGTCGGGCTGCTGATCGCCTGGGGCCTGGCGAAGGTCGCGGTCGGTCACGCGCCAGTGGCCGAGAGCGCGCACCTGGCCGTGCCCGCCCAGGGGACGTTCAGCGGGTTCGCGCTCGCCTGGCTGCTGCTGCGGGCGTTTTCCTCCGGCTGCACCGCGCTCACCGGCGTGGAGGCGATCAGCAACGGGGTGCCGGCGTTCCGCCCGCCCAAGAGCGCCAACGCCGCGACGACCCTGGCCCTGCTCGGCGCCATCGCGGTCGCGATGTTCGGCGGGGTCACCGCGCTGGCGCTGATCAGCCACGTGCACATGCTCAGCCCCGAGTACGCCCAAAGCCACCACATCGTCCAGCGCACCGTGATCGCCCAGCTCGGCCGGTCGGTCTTCGGCCCCCGCTCGCCTCTGTTCTACGCGCTTCAGATCGTCACCGCGCTGATCCTGGTGCTCGCCGCGAATACCGCGTTCAACGGGTTCCCGGTCCTCGCCTCGATCCTGTCGCGGGACGGCAACATGCCCAGGCAGCTGCACAACCGGGGCGATCGCCTGGCCTTCAGCAACGGGATCTTGCTGCTCGCCGGGTTCGCCATGCTGCTGATCATCGTGTTCAACGCGTCGCCGACGCGGCTGATCCAGCTCTACATCATCGGGGTGTTCGTCTCGTTCGTGTGCAGCCAGACCGGCATGATCCGGCACTGGAACCGGAACCTGCGGCTGGCCACGGACCCCCGGGCCCGCGGGCACATGAGGCGGATCCGGGTGATCAACACGATCGGCGCGTGCGTCACCGCGGCCGTGCTGGTGATCGTGCTCGTGACCAAGTTCCTCAGCGGAGCGTGGATCGTCGTGGTGGCGATGCCGACGATCTGGCTCACCATGCGCGGCATCAGCCGGCACTACGCCTCGGTCGCGCGGGAGCTGGCGGCCCCCGCCGACGAGGCGGTCACCCTGCCCGCGCGGAACCGCGCGATCGTGCTGGTCTCCAAGCTGCACCTGCCGACGCTGCGCGCCCTGGCCTACGCCAGGGCCACCCAGCCCAGCCACCTGGAGGCGGTGACCGTCGCCGTCGACGAGGCCGAGACGCTGCGGCTGCGGCAGGAATGGGAGCGGGCGGCGATACCGGTGCCACTGACCGTGGTGGCCTCCCCGTACCGCGACATCACCGGGCCGGTGGTCGCCTACGTCAGCCGGCTGCGCCGGGAGAGCCCGAGGGACGTGGTGACCGTGTTCGTCCCCGAGTACGTCCTCGGCCACTGGTGGGAGCAGGTGCTGCACAACCAGAGCGCGCTGCGGCTCAAGGCCAGGCTTCTGCTCCAGCCGGGCGTGATCGTCGCGAGCGTGCCCTACCAACTGAGGTCCGCCGCCCGGGAGACCGTGCCGCCCGGCCCGCCCGCCGCGCGGCTGCGCGCCCGCGTGGCGCCGGCCAGGGAGCACCTGCAGGCGGCCGAGCTGCGGGCGCACGTGGCGAGCGTCCGGGCCACTCCGATCGCCGAGTGCGCCGACCGGCAAGTCGCAGTGGTGGCGGGGACCCTGCGCGCGGTGACCGTGCGCCCCCGCGGCAACAGCCCGGCGCTGCACGCGGACCTGTGGGACGGGTCGGGCAGCGTCACGCTGGTCTGGCTCGGCCGCCGGGAGATCCCGGGCATCGAGCCCGGGCGGCGGATCCTCGCCCGCGGCCGGGTCAGCCAGATCCGCGGCGCACGGGTAATCTTCAACCCGGTCTACGAGCTCGCCCCGCCGGCCGGGCTGGGCTCGCCGCCAGGCCCGGCGGCGGCGAATCGGTAGCCCATGCCCGGCTCGGTGAGCAGGTACCGCGGGCGCGACGGGTCCGGCTCGAGCTTGCGGCGCAGGTGCGCCATGTGGACCCGCAGGTAATGCGCCTCGCCCTGGTACTCCGGCCCCCAGACCTCGGTGAGCAGCTGGCGCTGGGTGACTAGCTTGTCCCGGTGCCTGACCAGGATCTCCAGCAGCTGCCACTCGGTCGGGGTGAGCCGCACGTCGCCGCCGGGCCCGCGCACCCGCTTGGCGGCCAGGTCCACGGTGAAGTGCGGCCCGGCGACCACCGGCTGGTCGGGCGCGGGCGCGGCGCGGCGCACCGCCACCCGCAGCCGCGCCAGCAGCTCGCCCATCCCGAACGGCTTGGTCACGTAGTCGTCCGCGCCGGCGTCGAGCGCGGCCACCTTCTGGCTCTCCTGCCCCCAGGCGGACAGCACGATGATCGGCGTGCCGCTCCAGCCGCGCACTCCCCGGATCACCTCCGTGCCGTCCATGTCCGGCAGGCCGAGGTCGAGGATGACCACGTCGGGCCGGTACCTGGCGACCGCCGCGAGCCCGGAGGCGCCGTCCGCGGCCGTGCGCACCTCGTACCGGTGCGCGGCGAGGTTGATCCGCAGAGCCCGCAGGATCGCCTCCTCGTCGTCGATGACCAGGACCCGGGTCATGGCCGCGCCGTCGTGCCCGGGGGCGCCGCTTCCCCGGGCGGCCCCGCCTTCTCGTCCCGGCCCGCCGCCACCGGCAGGGTCACCCGCATCGTCAAGCCGCCGCCCGGGGTGTCCAGCGCGGTGATCGATCCGCCCATCGCGTCCAGGAAGCCCTTGGCCACGGCCAGGCCCAGCCCCACCCCCGTGCCCGTGCCCCGCTCGCCGAGCCGCTCGAACGGCTCGAACATGACCGCCTTGAGCCGGTCGGGGACGCCGGGCCCGTGATCGATCACGTCGATCAGGACGGCGCCGCCGGCGGCCCGGGCGGTCATCACGGGCGGGCGGCCGGGCGGGGAGTGCGCGATCGCGTTGGCGAACAGGTTCGCCAGCACCCGCTCCAGCAGGCCCGGGTCGGTCCGCACCAGCGGGAGGTGCTCGGGGATCTCCAGCCGTACCGTGAGCGGGCTGCCGGGCTCGGGCAGCGGGGCGGCCTCGTCGACCGAGGCCGGGCGCAGGAACGGCTCCAGCGAGCCCGCGCTGAGGCGGCTCATGTCCAGCAGGTTGGCGATCAGCCCGTTCAGCCGGTCCGCGGAGTCCTCGATGGTGGCGAGCAGGGCCGCCCGGTCTGGCGCGGCGAGCTCCACTCCGGCCTGGCGGAGCGTGCTCACGCTGGCCTTGATGGAGGCCAGCGGGGTGCGCAGGTCGTGGCTGACGGCGGCGAGCAGCGCGGTGCGCATCCGGTTCCCCTCGGCCAGCGCCTCCGCCTGGGCAGCCTGGGTCCGCAGCCGGTCGCGGCCCAGCGCGGCGGCGGCCTGGGCGGCCAGGCCGCCGAGCAGCCGCGGGGTGAGCGGCTCGGCCTGCCCGGCCACGGTCAGCATGAGGTCCTGGCCGGCCGGGACCGACGTGCGGGGCGCGGCGTCCGGCGCGGTGCCCGAGCACGCCACGCGGACCCACTGCCCGCCCACCCGCTCGGCCAGCTCGGCGCTGCCCCCCCGGGTCGCGGTGAGGTGGGCGAGGATCGCGGCGGGCGTGTCCTGCCCGCCGAGCACGGTCTGCGCGAGCGCGAGCAGCGCGGCGGCGTCCTCGCCGCTGCGCGCCGCCTGCACGGCGCGGCGCGCGGCGAGGTGGACGACGCTGCTCACCGCGACGGCCACGGTGACGAACAGCAGGAGCGACAGCATGTTCTGCGGATCTGCGATCGTGAACGTGTGGACCGGCGGGGTGAAGTACCAGTTCACCAGCAGGCTGCCCGCGACCGCGGCGAGCAGGGCGGCCCAGAAGCCGCCCACGACGGCCACGGCGACCACGCCGACCAGGTAGATCAGCAGGTCATCGGGCAGGCTCAGGGAGTGCCGCGCGGGCTCCAGCGCCATCGTGAGCAGCGGCATCAGCGCGACCATCGCCACGCCGGCGAGCTGCCTCCTGCGGTCAAGCCCGCGCGCGAGCGGCAGCCGCCCGCCGGGCGCGCGGGGAGCGTTCATGACTCCCAGTGTGACCGAGGCCAGCCAGCGCAGCAGCACCCCGCCCACGGCGGCTGCGCCGATCACCACCGCGGCGCGCCCGGCCCCCGGCCCGGCCAAGCGCAGCTGCGCGTACGGCGGAGCCGAGAACCCGCAGGCCGTCAGCCAGCCGGCCAGCGCGGCAAGCGGCGTGAAGCCCGGCCGGGCCGCCGCCGCGGCGGCGACGATCACCGCGGCCAGGCCGAGCACCCAGCCGGCCGACACCGCGCCGTGGCTGCCCGCGGCCGCCGCGCCGGTGGCCAGCAGCGCCGTCCCGGCCGCCGGCAGGGCGCGGCGGGCAGCGGCCGGGCGGGCACCGTGGCCGCGCGCGGCCGCTGGGCCAGGTGCGGCGGCCACGGGACGGGCCGGGGCCGCGCGGGCCGGGGCGTCGTTCATCTGTCCAGCAGTTCACACCGGCCGGGGCCGGGCGGACACCGCCGTTGACGCCGCCTTGACGGCCGACCGCGCAATCTTCACGCGCCCTTAGCGATGCCGCCCGGCGGGCGGGGCAGCATCGCCGCCGGCCGCCAGGGACTAGGCTCGGCTTCGTGACCGCGACGATCCGCACCACCGGCTCCCCGGTACCGGAGGTGGCCGCCGACGCCCTCGTGATCGCGATCGGCCAGGGGCCTGACGGCCCGCAGCTCACCGACGGCGCGGCGGCCGCCGACGCCGCCCTCGGCGGCACGCTCGCGCAGGCCCTCGCCGCGCTCGGCGCGACCGGCGAGCCCGAGGAGGTGACCAGGATCCCGGCCGGCGGCCGCCTCGCCGCCCCCGTCCTGGCCGCCGTGGGAGTCGGGCCGCTTCCCGGCGACTCGCCCGGCGCGGACGGCTCGTTCACCGACCGGCTCCGCCGCGGCGCCGGGGCGGCGGTGCGCGCCCTCGCCGGCCAGCGGGCTCGCTCGGTCGCGCTCGCGATGCCCGCCTCCGACGCCGAGCAGGCGGAGGCGGTGGCGCTCGGCGCGCTGCTCGGCGGCTACGCCTTCGGCCGGTACCGGCGCGACCGCCACCCCGATCCCGACCTGCTGCTGCTCGCCGGCGGCGAGCACCAGGCGGCGGTGGCCCGGGCGCAGGTGCTCGCCGGCGCGGTGGCGCTCGTGCGCGACCTGGTCAACACCGCGCCGTCCGACCTGCCACCGCAGGAGCTGGCCGACGAGGCGCAGGCGGTGGCCGCGCGGTCCGGCCTGAGCGCCGAGGTGCTCGACGAGGCGCAGCTCGCCGCCGGCGGCTACGGCGGGATCTGCGCCGTCGGCCAGGGCTCCGCCCGCCCGCCGCGGCTGGTCCGGCTCGGCTACGAGCACCCGCGGGCGAGCCGGACCGTGGTGTTCGCGGGGAAGGGGATCACCTTCGACTCCGGCGGGCTCTCGCTGAAGCCGGCCAAGGCGATGGAGACGATGAAGTGCGACATGAGCGGGGCGGCCGCGGTGCTCGGCGCGCTCAGCGCGATCGCTGCGCTTGCCCCGGCGGTCAACGTGGTCGGCTACCTGCCGCTCGCCGAGAACATGCCGGGCGGCGGCGCGCAGCGACCGTCAGACGTGATCACGATCTACGGCGGCACCACCGTGGAGGTGCTCAACACCGACGCGGAGGGCCGGCTCGTGCTGGCGGACGTGCTCGCCCGGTCCGCGCAGGACCAGCCCGACCTGCTGATCGACGTGGCCACGCTGACCGGCGCGCAGGTGGTCGCGCTCGGCCGCCGGATCGGCGCGGTGATGGCCAACGACGACGCGGTCCGCGCCGGGGTGGTTGCCGCGGCGCGGCGGGCGGGCGAGGCCATGTGGCCGATGCCGCTCCCCGAGGAGCTGCGCGCGGGCCTGGACTCCAAGGTTGCCGACCTGGCGAACGTGGCGCCGGAGCGGGACGGCGGCATGCTGGTCGCCGGGCTGTTCCTGCGCGAGTTCGTCCCCGACGGCGTCCGGTGGGCCCACCTGGACATCGCCGGGCCCGCGTTCAACGACGGCGAGGCATACGGCTACACCCCACGGGGCGCCACTGGGGCGGCGGTCCGTACGCTGGTCCAGATCGCGCTGGACGTGGCCGACGGGCGGCTGTAGCGGCGCCCGCCGGGCGGCCCGGGGCGCGGGCGCGGCAGGGCTGGCGGCGGCACGGCCGGGCGGGGCGGGAGCGCGGGAGCGGCAATGCGGGACGCGGGGCACGGCGGATGGGCGCGGACAGGCAAGGAGCGGGCGGGTGACCGACAGCGGCAGGTATGACATCGTGATCCTCGGGGGCGGCAGCGGGGGCTACGCCTGCGCGCTGCGCGCGGCCGAGCTCGGCAGGCGGGTCGTCCTGATCGAGAAGGACAAGGTCGGCGGGACGTGCCTGCACCGGGGGTGCATCCCCACCAAGGCCCTGCTGCACGCCGCCGAAGTCGCCGACCATGCGCGGGACGCCGCCTCCGTGGGCGTCCGCGCCACGCTCGACGGGATCGACATGCCGGCGGTGAACGGCTACAAGGACAAGGTCGTGGACCGGCTGTGGAAGGGCCTGCAGGGGACGCTCGCGGCCCGGAAGGTGGAGGTGGTCCACGGGGAGGGCCGGCTGGCCTCGCCGACCTCCGTCGCGGTCGGCGGTGCCGTGTTCGAGGGCTCGCACGTGGTCCTGGCGACCGGCTCCGAGGCGCGCTCGCTCCCGGGGCTGCGGATCGACGGCGAGCGGGTGATCACCTCCGACCACGCGCTGGTCCTGGACCGGGTGCCGGGGTCGGTGGTGATCCTGGGCGGCAGCGTGATCGGGGTCGAGTTCGCCAGCCTGTGGCGGTCGTTCGGCGCCGACGTGACGATCGTCGAGATGCTGCCGCACCTGCTCCCGGCCGAGGAGGAGTCCAGCTCACGGCTGCTGGAGCGGGCGTTCCGGCGCCGCGGCATCAAGTTCCACGTCGGCGTGGCGTTCAGCGGCGTCAAGGAGACCGAGGCGGGCGTGACCGTCACGCTGGAGGACGGCACGAGCCTGGACGCGGAGCTGCTGCTGGTGGCGGTCGGCCGCGGGCCGGTCTCGGCCGGGCTGGGCTACGAGGCGGCCGGCGTCGCGCTGGACCGCGGTTACGTGGCCGTCGATGAGTACTGGCGGACGAGCGTGCCGACGATCTCGGCGGTCGGTGACCTGACCCCGGGCCCGCAGCTAGCGCACGTGGGATTCGCCGAGGGCATCGCCGTGGCCGAGCGGATCGCCGGGCTGCCGGTGACGCCGATCGACTATGAGGGCGTGCCGAGGGTGGCCTACAGCGACCCGGAGGTCGCCTCGGTCGGCATCACGTCGGCGGCCGCGGCGCAGCGCGGGCTTGAGGTCACCGAGGTCACCTACAACCTGGGCGGCAACGGCAAGAGCGTGATATTGCAGACGCAGGGCGCCGCCAAGGTGATCGCGGCGGCCGGAGGCGGCCCGGTCCTCGGCGTGCACCTCGTCGGCGCGCGGGTCGGCGAGCTGATCGCCGAGGGGCAGCTGATCTACAACTGGGAGGCCCTGCCCGCCGATGTCGCCCAGCTCATCCACCCGCACCCGACCCAGTCAGAGGCGATCGGCGAGGCGCACCTGGCGCTGGCCGGCAAGCCGCTGCACTTTCATTCCTGACCAGCCCTGATCGAAGGAGTCACCGCAAGCCATGTCGGTCACCGTATCCATGCCGCAACTCGGCGAGAGCGTCACCGAAGGGACCGTCACCAGGTGGCTGAAGCGCGAGGGCGAACACGTGATGGCGGACGAGCCCCTGCTGGAGGTCTCCACCGACAAGGTGGACACAGAGATCCCGTCCCCCGTCTCCGGCATCCTGCGTGGCATCACCGTGGCCGAGGACGAGACCGTGGCGGTGGGCGCCCAGCTGGCGATCATCGACGAGGACGGGGCCGAGCCCGGGGCCCCTGGCGCCGGCCCCGGGCAGCCGTCCGCCCAGGCTCAGCAGCCGGAGCCGACGGCGTCCCCGGCCGCGCCCGCGACCGCGCCTGCCGCTTCGCCCGCTCCGCCGGCAGCGGACGCGGCCGGGCCGGCAGCGGGGTTCCAGGCGCCGGTCTACCAGCCGCCCGCCGGCTACCAGCCGCCCGCCGGCTACCAGCCGCCCGCGCCCGCCCCGTACAGTCCCCCGGCCGCCGAGCCGGTCATCCGCACCGAGCCCGCGCCCCCGGCCTACGAGGAGCCGGTGTACGCGCAGCCCGCGCCCCCGGCGCGCGAGCAGCCGGCCTACGAGCAGCCCGCGCCCCCGGCCTACGAGGAGCCGGTGTACGCGCAGCCCGCGCCCCCGGCGCGCGAGCAGCCGGCCTACGAGCAGCCCGCGCCCCCGGCCGGAGAGGGCCCCTATGTCACGCCACTGGTCAGGAAGCTCGCCGCCGAGCACGGGATCGACCTGGCGACGATCTCCGGCACCGGCGTCGGCGGGCGGATCCGCAAGCAGGACGTGCTCGACGCCGCCCGGCAGCGGCGGGAGCAGGCCGCCGGGGGACCCGCGCCAGTGCCCGCCCCCCCGGCGCCGCCCGCTTTCCCGGCGCCCGCGGCGGCAGCCGCGCCCGCCGCCGCGCCCGCGGCCATCCCTGCGCCGCCGGCCGCGCCGCCGGCACCCGCGGCCATCCCTGCGCCGCCGGCCGCGCCGCCGGCACCCGCGGCCATCCCTGCGCCGCCGGCACCCGCGGCCCCGCCCGACGGGCCGGCCGCGCCCGGCCCGTCGGCACTGCGGGGCACGACCGAGCGGCTCTCGCGCGCGCGCCAGGTGATCGCCCAGCGCATGGTGGAGTCACTGCAGACCTCCGCGCAGCTGACCACCGTGGTGGAGGCCGACGTGACGGCCATCGCCAAGCTCAGGGACCGGGCCAGGGCGGCGTTCGAGGCCCGGGAGGGCGTCAAGCTCACCTTCTTGCCCTTCTTCGCGGTGGCGGCCGTCGAGGCGCTCAAGGTGCACCCGAAGCTCAACGCGGTCATCGACACCGCCGCCGGCACCGTGACGTATCACGACGCCGAGCACCTGGGCATCGCGGTGGACACCGAGCGGGGCCTCATGGTGCCGGTCATCAGGAACGCCGGCGACCTCAACATCGGCGGGCTGGCCCGCAAGATCGCCGATCTGGCCCGCCGGGCACGATCCGGGCAGGTCAGCCCGGACGAGCTGACCGGCGGCACGTTCACGCTGACCAACACCGGCAGCCGCGGCGCGCTGTTCGACACGCCGATCATCAACCAGCCGCAGGTGGGGATCCTGGGCACCGGCACGGTCGGCAAGCGCGCGGTGGTGGTCGAGGATCCCGACCTCGGCGAGGTCATCACGGTCCGGTCGATCGTGTACCTGGCGCTCACCTACGACCACAGGCTCGTCGACGGCGCCGACGCGGCGCGGTTCCTCGGCACGGTCAAGAGCCGGCTGGAAGAAGGGGCGTTCGAGGCCGAGCTCGGCCTGTAGGCAGGGACGGGCCCCCGCGGGGAGAGGACGACGGGCCATGCGAGTGGCGATCTCGGGCGCGTCCGGGCTGATCGGATCGGCGCTCGCGGCCGACTTCGCCGCGGACGGCATCGATGTCGTGCGCCTGGTCCGCCGCCCCTCCGCCGTTCCCGGCGAGGTCGGCTGGGAACCGCTGGCCGGCCCCGGCGGGCTGGACCCGGCGGCCCTGCGCGGGGTGGACGCCGTGGTGCACCTGTCCGGCGCGCCGATCGCCGGGCGGTGGACGGCGGCGCGCAAGGCCATGCTCCGCGCCAGCCGGATCACTTCGACGCAGACCCTGGCCGCCGCGATGGCCGCCGCGACTGCCGGCCCGGGCACGCTGCTGTGCGGATCGGCGACCGGCTTCTACGGGCAGACGGGTGAGCGCGCCGTGGATGAGTCCGCACCCGCCGGAGAGGGCTTCCTCGCCACGCTGGTGCGCGACTGGGAGGCGGCCGCCGAGCCCGCCCGCGCCGCCGGCATCCGGGTGGTGAGCCTGCGCTCGGGAGTGGTGCTGAGCCCGCGCGGGGGGATGCTGGCCCGCCTCCTGCCGCCGTTCCGGCTCGGCCTCGGGGCGACGGTCGGCTCCGGGCGCCAGTACCTGAGCTGGATCAGCATCACCGACGAGGTGCGCGCGATCCGGTTCCTGCTCGCCGGCGAGATCTCTGGGCCGGTGAACCTCACGGCGCCGAACCCGGTCACCAACGCCGAGTTCACCCGCGCTCTCGCCGGCGCACTGCGCCGGCCGGCACTGCTGCGGCTCCCCGCCGCCGCTCTGCGGGCGGCGCTCGGCGAGGTGGCCGGCGAGCTTCTCGCCAGCGCCCGGGTGCTGCCCGGGCGGCTGGCCGCGGCCGGGTTCGGCTTCACCCACCCGCGGATCGGCGACGCCCTGACGGCGCTGCTGCGCTGACCTCGCCGGCACCGCGGGCGCGGATCAGCCGCCGCAGCGGCGTGCCTGGCGCCGGGCCGAGCAGCGGGATCCGCCACAGCGGCGGCACCGGGCCGTCCAGCCCCTCGTAGCGCATCACCCGCCCGATCGTCAGCCGCAGCAGCCGCCGCGCGGTCGCGATCGCGAGCACGGCCAGCGGCAGCTCGATCCCGAGCGCCATGGCCAGGCTCCCCCAGAACCCTGCGGTCCTGACGTCGAGGACGACGTCGAACCACGCGTCGCACCCGAGCAGGGTGGACAGCACCAGGAGGGAGGCGATCAGGATCTGCCGCCGGCGCCACGCGGCCCAGCCGGTGACGGCGAACGCGGCGAGCAGCGCTACGTCGAAGCCCACCCAGGCGCCTCGCCAGCCCCCGGTCCGGTACCAGTGCGGCAGGCTCACCGCCAGGTACCCGGTCCACGCGGCCAGGCCCAGGCAGGCTCCGGCGATTGCGACCAGCAGCGCGTCCCACTTCCAGCGGGAGCCGGACCCGAGCGCGGCCTCCCGCTCGATCTCGGCCAGCTCACGCAGCAGACGCTGCCGCTGCTCCCCGCTCAGCCTCCGCAGCTGCTGGGTGTCGGGCATCTCGTCCATGCAAGGGCAAGGGTAGCCTGCCGGGCGCCCGGCATAGGCTGGCGGCATGGACCGTGAGCTTGCCTTCCTCGTGGCCGGCCTCGGCGCCGACGCGCTTCCCTACCAGCGGGCCTGGGATCTGCAGCGGGACCTGCACGCCCGGCGCGTGGCAGGCCAGATCGGCGACGTCTGCCTGCTCCTGGAGCACCCGCCCGTCTACACCGCCGGGCGGCGCACCACCGCCCTCGAACGGCCCGCCGGCGATCCCGGCGCTCCGGTGATCGACGTCGACCGGGGCGGCAAGATCACCTGGCACGGCCCGGGCCAGCTCGTCGGCTACCCTATCGTGGCCCTCGCCCAGCCGGTCGACGTCGTCGCCTACGTCCGCTCCCTCGAGGAGGCGCTCATCGGCGCGTGCGCCGACCTCGGCCTGGCGGCAACCCGGGTGCCGGGGCGCAGCGGGGTGTGGGTCCGGGGCCGGCCGGGAGAGCAGGACCGCAAGGTGGCCGCGATCGGCATCCGGGTCGCCCGCGGGGTGACCATGCACGGGTTTGCCCTCAACTGCGACAACGACCTGTCGTGGTACGACCGGATCGTGCCGTGCGGGATCACCGACGCCTCGGTGACCACCCTGTCTGCCGAGCTCGGCGAGACGGTGACGGTCGCCGACGCGCTGCCGCCCGTGCGCCGCCGGCTGGCCGCGGCGCTCGGCGCCGCGGCCACGCGTGACCTGGCCGCTCAGGCCTCCTGCGCAGGCAGGTAGATCACCGAGCCCGCGGCCCGTGCCCGCAGCGCCCCGGCGACCCGGCGCAGGACGTGCGGGGGAAGGTACCCGGGCAGCTCGCCCGGCGCGGTGAACCGGTACCCGTCGAGCTCATCCTGCTGCAGGACGATCCCTGACCCGTCCGGCATCTGGCCGCCGTCGAAGACGAAGTGCATGATCGGCCGGGCCTGGTCGCCGAACGGCTGGGACCAGTCGGTGATCAGCAGCCGGCCGACCGGCAGGTCCAGGCCGAGCTCCTCGGCGACCTCGCGTCGGCAGCCTGCCTGGGGCTCCTCGCCGAACTCGCAGATCCCGCCGGGCAGCGACCAGTGATCGCGGTAGTTCGGCTTGACCAGGAGCACCCGGCCTTCGGGATCGGTGATCACCGCCCCGGCGGCAACGACCACCCCCGCCAGCCCCGCGTACCAGCCGTCCCGGTCCCCGAATCCCCGCCCGGCCGCGCCCGGGCCGCCGTCACTCATCGCCGCCCCCGGCCGCCGCGCGGGCCGCCGGGCGGGCCGGATCGCGCCCCGCCCGCTCGGCCAGGTACCCGGCGACGGCATCGTGCGCCACCCGCGACTGACCTGCCGAGGCCATGTCGCGCACGGTCACCACGCCGTCCTGTCGCTCGGCGTGACCGTAGATCAGGCACCAGCGGGCGCCCTGCTCGGCCGCCCACCGCAGCTGCCTGCCGAGCTTGGCGGACGCCCCGAGGTAGACGCTGGCGCGCAGCCCCGCCGACCTGGCCGCGGCGGCCAGCGCGAACGCCTGCGCCGCCAGGTCGTCAGCGAGCACCGGGACGGCGACGTCCAGGCGCCCCGGCCGCGCCGCCGGCGGCGGCCCGAGCAGCATCAGCACCCGCTCCACCCCGAGGGAGGTACCCGTCGCCGGCACGTCGGGCCCGCCGAGCTGGGCGATCAGGTGGTCGTAGCGGCCCCCGGAGCCGATCGACCCGGGAACCCCGGCGGCGACCAGCTCCCAGATCGGGCCGGTGTAGTAGCTCAGGCCGCGGACCATGCGCGGGGTGAACGCGATCCGCCCGTGCGGGACCTGGCCGTCCAGCAGGCCGAGCAGCCGGTCGACCTCGTCCAGCCCCGCCGCTCCCGCGTCGCTGCGGCGCAGCGCGAGCCTGATCCGCTCACCGGCGTCGGGCGCGGTCATGGCCTCGACCAGGTCGCCGGCCGCCCGCTCGGCCAGGCCCCGCCCGGTCAGCTCGGCGACCACCTGGGAGGCGGCGAGCTTGTCCAGCTTGTCCAGGGAGATCAGCACGCCGGGGCCGAGCTCTTCGGGCACGCCGAAGGCCTCGAGCAGGCCGGCGAGGACGTGGCGGGAGTTCAGCAAGATCGTGAAGTCGGCCAGGCCCAGCCGTGCCATCGCGTCGTGGTGCGCGCACAGCACCTCCGCGTCGGCCAGCGGCGAGCTGCTGCCAAGGGTGTCGAGGTCGCACTGGACGCACTCGCGGAACCTGCCCTTGCCGGGCCGGTCGGCCCGCCAGACCGGCCCCATGGCGTACCGCTTGTACGGCACCGGGAGCTGGCTTCCGCGGCCCGCGGCGACCCGGGCAAGCGGGACCGTCAGGTCGTACCGCAGGGCAAGGTCCGCCTCGCCCGACGCCTCGTGCTCACCCCGGCGCAAGATCTTGAAGACGAGCTTGTCGGCCTCCTCGCCGTACTTGCCGAGCAGCACGTCGATGCGCTCGAAGGCCGGGGTCTGCAGCGGCTCGAACCCGTACTCCGCGAAGACCTCGCGCAGCACGCCGAAGGCCCACTCGCGCTTGTCGCACTCGGCGGCCAGGAAGTCGCGCGTCCCGGACGGCGGATCGAACTGGGTTGGCATGCCCTCCATGATCCCCGACGCGGCGGGCGGCCGGGACGCCGGCGCGAGTTCCCGCCGGGCACGTAGGCTAGGGCGCGTGGTCATCGCACCCGGAGAGCGCCGCCTGCTGCGGATCGAGGCGCGCAACAGCGAGGTCCCCGTCGAGCGCAAGCCGCCGTGGATCCGGACGACGCTGCGGACCGGGCCGCGGTACGCGGAACTGGCGCGCCTGGTGCGCGAGGAGGGACTGCACACGGTCTGCCAGGAGGCGGGCTGCCCGAACATCTACGAGTGCTGGGAGGACCGCGAGGCGACGTTCCTGATCGGCGGTGACCAGTGCACCAGGCGGTGCGACTTCTGCCAGATCGCCACCGGCAGGCCGGGGCCGCCGGATGCCGACGAGCCGCGCCGGGTCGCCGAGTCGGTGGCGGCCATGGGGCTGCGGTACGCCACCGTCACCGGAGTGGCCAGGGACGACCTGCCCGACGGCGGCGCCTGGCTGTACGCCCGCACCTGCGAGGAGATTCACCGCCGGGTCCCGGGCTGCGGGGTCGAGCTGCTGATCCCCGACTTCCGCGGGGAGCCGCGGCTGCTCGGCGAGGTGTTCGTGGCGCGGCCGGAGGTGCTCGCGCACAACATCGAGACCGTGCCCAGGGTGTTCCGGAGGATCCGGCCGGCGTTCGGCTACGAGCGCTCCCTCGCCGTGCTGGCCGCCGCCAAGGACGCGGGCCTGGTCACCAAGTCCAACCTGATCCTCGGCCTGGGCGAGCGGCCGGAGGAGGTCGCCCAGGCGATGGCGGACCTGCGGTCGGCCGGCTGTGACCTGCTCACCATCACCCAGTACCTGCGGCCGTCGCCGCGCCATCACCCGGTGGAGCGGTGGGTGCCCCCCGACGAGTTCGCCGCGCTCGGCGACCAGGCGCTGCGCCTGGGGTTCGCCGGGGTGATGTCCGGCCCCCTCGTCCGGTCCTCCTACCGGGCGGGCAGGCTCTACCGGCAGGCGGCGGGCCGCCTGGCCGAGGCCGGCGGGCCAGGCTGAGGCCCGCCTGTCGCGCCAGCCGGCCGCTGCCCGTATCCTCACCTGCATGGTGAAGAAGCCGGGCGGCACGAGCCGGGCCCCGGGCAGGGCGGCCCAGGGCGCGGTGGACCCCGCCTCCCTCGGCCGGTTCAGGCAGATCGCGATGGTCGCCGGGATCATCCGCAGGACCAACCCTGCGGCGCTGCCGGTCGTGATCGGCAGCGGGGCCGGGGTGATCGCGCTGGCCGTGCTCGCGGGGCTGCTGACCGGCACCGCGCCGTTCGTGATCCCGGTCGGCGTGCTCGCAGGCGTGCTCGCTGCGGTCATCCTGTTCGGCCGCTACGCCAAGTCGGCGCAGTACGCGGCGATCGCCGGCCAGCCGGGCGCGGCCGTGGCGATCGTGCAGTCGATGCGGGGCAGGTGGACGGTCACCCCCGCCGTCGCCGGCAACCGGAACCTGGACGTCGTGCACCGGGTGGTCGGCCGGCCGGGCGTCATCCTGATCGGAGAGGGATCGCCGGCCGGCCTGGCCAGCCTGCTCGCGGCGGAGAAGAAGCGGATAGCCCGGATCGCCTACGGGGTGCCGATCACCGAGCTGCAGGTCGGCGACGGGCCGGGGCAGGTCCCGATCCGCCAGCTGGAGCGCAAGCTCATGACGCTGCCGCGGGCACTCAAGCCCGCCGCCGTCAGCGACCTGAACGGCCGGCTCAAGGCACTGCCCACGGCGCTGCAGCCGCCCCGCGGGCCGGTTCCCCGGCCCGGCCGGATGCCGCGCCCGCCGCGCCCGAAGGTGCGCTGACCGGCCTCAGCGGACCGGCCTCAGATGCGCACGACCACCGTGTTCGCCGCGCGGTCGTGCATGCCGCGCTGGTCACGGTCGGTGAGCAGCGGCGGGATCGCGGCCAGCAGCAGCAGCGTGCGCAGCAGCGCCCAGGCCCCGACCACCGAGCCGTCGAGCCTGGCCACCCGGATGCCGAGCAGGCGCTTGCCGACCGTCAGCCCGGTCAGCGCGGTGAGCACGGCGTCCTGCGCGGCGAACACGGCCAGGGTCCAGTAGCCGGCGTCGCCGGGGCGGGGGCGGGCGAGCGCCACGGCGATCGCCATGCACAGCAGCCAGTCGATGAACAGCGCCGCCAGCCGCCGTCCGGTCCCGGCCACCGATCCGCTGCCCTCCCTGGGCAGCCCGAGGCCCTCCCCCGGGTACGGCCGCGCCCCGCCGGGTGCCCGCCACGCGGCCAGGGCCGCCCGCGCCCGGCGGGCCGGGCGCGCCGGGGCGGACTGCTGCTGCGATGCCACGCAGCCACAGTACCGCCGCCGTCGCGGGCGCGCCGGCCGGCCTGCCGTAACTCGGCCGAAACACCGGGGACACGACCAGGAAACGGCGGCCGGTTACCGTCGAGCCGGTCAGGGCAGGCGCCGCGCGCCAGGCGCGGCAGGCAGCCTGCGGCGAGCGCGCAGCGAGGGAGAGTCATGTTCACCAGTGGGGACGAGGTCCTGCGGTACATCGCGGACTCCGAGGTCCAGTTCGTCGACGTGCGATTCTGCGACCTGCCCGGGACCATGCAGCACTTCACGGTCCCGGCGGCCGCGTTCGGGGAGCGGGTGTTCAGCGACGGCCTGATGTTCGACGGCTCCTCGATCCGCGGATTCCAGGAGATCCACGAGTCGGACATGCTGCTGCTGCCCGATCCGGCCACCGCGGTGATCGACCCGTTCCGCGCGCACCGGACGCTGAGCATCACGTTCTTCGTGCACGACCCGCTGACCGGGGAGCCCTACTCGCGGGACCCGCGCAACATCGCCCGGAAGGCCGAGGAGTTCCTGCGCGGCAGCGGCATCGCGGACACCGTCTACTTCGGCCCCGAGGCCGAGTTCTACATCTTCGACTCGGCCCGGTTCGAGACCGCGCCCAACGCAGGCTACTACTACCTCGACTCGGTGGAGGGCGCCTGGAACACCGGGCGGGACGAGCCGGGCGGCAACCTCGCCTACAAGCCCAGGTACAAAGGCGGCTACTTCCCGGTCCCGCCCACCGACCACTACACCGACCTGCGCTCGGAGATGGTGCGCCGGCTCATCGAGTGCGGCATCGATGTCGAGATGCAGCACCACGAGGTGGGCACGGCCGGGCAGGCCGAGATCGACATCAGGTTCGACAGCCTGCTGCGCATGGCCGACAAGGTCATGCTGTACAAGTACGTCGTCAAGAGCGCCGCCCGGGCCGCGGGCAAGGCGGTCACCTTCATGCCCAAGCCGCTCTTCGGCGACAACGGCTCGGGGATGCACTGCCACCAGAGCCTGTGGCGGGACGGCGAGCCGCTCTTCTACGACGAGGCCGGCTACGGCGGCCTGTCCGACACCGGCCGGTACTACATCGGCGGCCTGCTCAGGCACGCCCCGTCGCTGCTGGCGTTCACCAATCCGACCGCCAACTCCTACCACCGCCTGGTCCCCGGCTTCGAGGCGCCGGTCAACCTCGTCTACTCGCAGCGGAACCGCTCCGCGTGCGTGCGGATCCCGATCACCGGGCCAAGTCCCAGGGCCAAGCGGATCGAGTTCCGGGTGCCCGACCCGTCGGCCAACCCGTACCTGGCGTTCGCGGCCATGCTGATGGCCGGCCTGGACGGGATCAGGAACAAGGTCGAGCCGCCCGAGCCGATCGACAAGGACCTGTACGAGCTGCCGCCGGACGAGGCCCGCGCCATCCCGCAGGTTCCCGCGTCGCTGGACAGCGTGCTGGAGAGCCTCCTGGCCGACCACGACTACCTGCTGGAAGGCGGCGTGTTCACCCCGGACCTGATCTCCACCTGGGTGGACTTCAAGCGCTCGCACGAGATCGACCCGATCAGGCTGCGCCCGCACCCCCACGAGTTCGAGATGTACTTCGACTGCTGAGGCATCGCCGGCGACGGACGCCGGCCGGCGCCGGGTCCCGGTCTCGTGAGGGCATCTGCCGGAAGCATCCCGGAAAACAGCTCTTGACAGCATCAAATCGGGCACACTTTGCGATATCTGGCGGGTAGCGCGAAGGCGGAGCTCGGCGATGAGCCTCATGCGAGTGACGTTGCGGGGCCGGCTGGCCCGGACGCGGTGGCCCCGGCGCGCGGTGCTGGTCGCCGTGCCGGCGGTGCTCGCCGCGGTCATGGTACCGGTGGTGATCGACGGTCAGGGGCCCGGACCGGCGCTCCGCCTGGTGCGGGTTGGCCTGGCGCCGGGCCGCGGGGTAATGCGGCCCGGCCCGGGCTCCGGTCACCGCGCGCCCGCGCGGCCATCCGGGCCGCCGGGCACCGGGCCCGCCGGCTCGCCGAGCCCGGTGCCAACGTCACGGCCATCGCCGTCCCCGTCGCCGTCCGGCTCGCCGTCGCCGGTCCCGAGCTCCGCGTCACCGTCCGCCGGGCCCGCCGCCCGGCTCGCCGTGCAGGTCACCGTCAGCGGCGTGCTCGGCATCGGGCTGATCGCCGTCACGACGGTGACCGTCAGCGACCCGGGCACCGCGGCGACGGCCCGGGTCAGCCTGCGCGTGACCGGTCCCGCCGGGACCGTGCTGCTCGCCCTGGCGGCGCCCGGCTGGTCGTGCGGGGCCGCGGCCGGCGGCTCGATCTCCTGCCGGAACGCCGGCATCGCCGCGGGCGGCGCCGTCAGGGCGTCGTTCCGCGTGCTCGTCGCGAGCCTGGCCGGATGCGGCCAGGCGGTGACCGCCAGGGCGGTCAGCGGGGCGCGATCGGCGCGCGGGGAGTCGGCCGCGCGGGTCACCTGCTGACCCGGCCCCGGGCGGCCCGGGGCCTCCTGCCGCGCGGCCGCCCGGGCAGCGTGGCCAGCGCGATGACCGCGCCAGCCAGGGCGACAGCCGCGCCGACGCGCAGCCCGAGGTCCATGCCGCTCACGAACGCCGCCCTGGCGGCCTGCGCGAGCAGCGCACCCGCGACCCCGCCGGCCCGCGCCGCGACCTCCAGCGCCCCGCCGAGCGAGCCGAGGATCACCGACATCGCCACGTGCGGGACGTGGTACGGCGCGAGCGCGGCCGTGATCTCGCCCTGGTACCTCGTGGTCAGCAGGCTGCCGATCACCGCCACGCCCAGCGCGCCGCCGAGCTGCATGAACGAGCCGTTGGTCGCCGCCGCCACCCCGGTGTCCCCGCCGGGGACCGAGCCCATCACCGAGTTGGTGGCCGACGGTATGGCCAGCCCGGCGCCCACCCCGAGCAGGATCATCCCCGGCAGCACCCCCAGGTAGGTCGTCGCGGCCGTGGCCGATGAGACCTGCCACAGGCCGGCCGCGATAAGCGCGAGCCCGGCCGTGATCGTCAGCCTGGCGCCGGCCGCGCGCACCGCGAGCGCCGACAGCGGCGCGAACGCGGCGACCGCCGCCGCGGCGGGCAGGACGCGGACCCCGGTCTGCAGCGGCGTGAAGCCCAGCGAGAACTGCAGGTACTGCGTCAGCACGAAGAGCGCGCCGAACAGGCCGAAGGTGACCAGCGCGACCGCCGAAGCCGCGGCCCAGACCGACCTGGCGCGCAGCATGCGAAGGTCGAGCAGCGGATGGGAGCCGCGCCGCTCGGCGAGCGCGAACAGGGCGAGCACGGCCAGCCCGGCCGTGCCCGCCGCGATCACCAGCGGCGACGTCCAGTGCCGCACCGGCGCCTCGATGATCGCCCACAGCAGCAGGCCGAGGCCCGCGACGGACAGCGCCGCGCCGGCGATGTCCGGCCGCTTCGCGTCGGCCCTGCGGGAGTTGGGCACGAGCGGCACCGCGAGGGCGAGGGCGATCGCCGCGATCGGCAGGTTGATCAGGAACACCGAGCCCCACCAGAAGCGGGCGAGGAGGAGCCCGCCGATGATCGGGCCGAGCGCCACCCCGGCGCCGCTGGTCCCGGCCCAGATCCCGATCGCCCGGTGCCGGGCGGCGCCGTCCGGGTACATGGCGGTGATGATCGACAGCGTCGACGGCATGATCAGCGCGCCGCCGATCCCCATCCCCGCCCGGGCGGCGATCAGCGCGGCCGTGTGGCCGGAGAACGCGGCCGCCGCGGACCCGGCCGCGAACACGGCCAGGCCGGCGAGGTAGGTCCACTTCCTGCCCACCCTGTCGGCCGCGCTGCCGCAGACCAGCAGGAGCCCGGCGAACACCAGCACGTAGGCGTCGACGATCCACTGCAGCTGGGTGGTGGTGGCCGCCAGGTCGCGCACGAGGACCGGCAGCACCACGTTGAGCACGGTGTTGTCGAGCGTGACGATCAGCAGCGACAGGCACAGCACGGCCAGGGCGAGGCCGCGGCTCGGGACGGGCCGGCCGCGAGCCATGCTCGCCTGGCCGGCGGGTGCGCGCGTGGTCATGCTTCAAGGCCAGGCGACCCGGCGCCCCGCGCACAGTGCCCTTGGTCAGGACGAAGGTCCCGCGGCAGGGCCTCGGGCCGGCCGGACCGGGGCGGGCGGGACCCGGGCCCTGCACCCGCCCGGCTCCCTCAGGCCTCCCCGGCCAGCGACTCCAGCGGCACGGACGGGTCGGCGAGAGCGTCCCTGGCAACCGGCCTGCCGGAGCGGACCAGCCCGGCGATCGCCTCGTTGACGTCCCAGACGTTCACGTTCATGCCCGCCAGCACGCGGTCCTGGCCGTCCAGCCAGAACGCGAGGAACTCCCGGCCGCCCGGGTCGCCGCGGAAGACGACCTGCGCGTAGCCGTCGGGCTCGACGTGGCCGGCGTACTCCATGCCCAGGTCGTACTGGTCGGTGTAGAAGTACGGCACGCGGTCGTAGGCGACGTCCTGGCCGAGCATCGCCTTCGCCGCCACCCGGGGCTGGTAGCGGGCGTTCGCCCAGTGCTCGACCCGCACGTGCCTGCCGAGCAGCGGGTGGAACGCGCTGGCGACGTCCCCGGCCGCGAACACGTCGGGCGCCGAGGTGCGCAGGGAGGCATCGGTCACGATGCCGTTGGCGGTGGCGAGCCCTGCCGCCTCGGCGAGCTCGGTGTTCGGGCTGATCCCCACGCCCACGATCACCGCGTCGGCGCCGACCCGGGTGCCGTCGGCGAGCCTGACCCCGCTGGCGCGGCCCCCGCTCCCGGTGATCTCGGCGACCTGCACGCCGAACCGCAGGTCCACGCCATGACCGGCATGGAGCCGGGCGAACACCTGGGCGACCTCACGGCCCAGCACCCGCAGCAGCGGCAGCTGCGCCATCTCCAGGATCGTGACCTCCGCCCCGGCCGCGCGCGCCGCGGCGGCGGTCTCCAGGCCGATCCAGCCGCCGCCGATCACGGCGACCCGCGCCGCTCCCCCGAAGGCCGCCTTGATGGCGTCGCTGTCGGCGATCGTCCGCAGGTAGTGGACGCCATCCAGGCCCGCTCCCGGCACCGGGAGCCGCCGCGGCGACGAGCCGGTGGCCAGCAGGAGCCGGGCGAAGCCCAGGCGCTCGCCGCTGGCGAGGCTGACCTCGTGGGCGGCCGGGTCGATCGCGGTCGCCCGGACGCCGAGGCGCAGGTCGACGTCGTGCTCGGCGTACCACTGCTCGGGGTGGACGTAGAGCTTCTCCCTGCCCTTCGTGCCGAGCAGGTACTCCTTGGACAGGGGCGGGCGCTCGTAGGGCCGCTCGTCCTCCTCGCCAATCAGGATGAGCGGGCCGTCGTAGCCGTCGGCGCGCAGCGTCTGGGCCGCCTGGGCGCCGGCCAGGCTCGCCCCGACGATCACGTAAGCGTTCTGCGAGGTCATAGTCGTCAGCTCCTTGCTCGTCTCGCCAGTGCCCGGCCGCCGCGGGCCGCGGCAACCGTCAGCCATGCACGCCCGCCCGGGCGAAGAACCCGGCCCGGGCCGCCGGATCCGGCCGCAGGCGCCGGGCGGGTCCAGCTGTCCGGCCCGGCAGCGCGCGATCTGCGCGGTCGGCCGTTCCTGCGCCTGCGGCCGCGCCGCCAGCTGCCCGGCGAGCCCGGACAGGCCGAGGATACGCTCGCCGGGCACGGAGCCGGCGTGATCGGCGCCAGGCTCGTCCCGCAGGTGACCTCGGGGTCGACGACCGCGAGGCGGAACGGGCAGCTGCCGAGCCAGGCCGTGCCGCCGGAGCCGGCCCGGGGCCTCGAGGCCGTGCCGGGCGGGGCAGCGCCGCCGGGCCGTCCGCTCCGCAGCGCGGCTCCCGCCCGGCGGGGCCGGCCCGCGGCGGGGTAAGCTGGGCCGCGACGGCCGCCGCTGGCGTGGAGGGCCGATGCCCGAGGTGAGGATCGCGGTGTCCCGCGGCGAGCTGCGCTGCCACCTGGCCATCCCGGACGGGACCGGTCCCTGGCCCGGCGTCGTGGTGCTGCACGACGCGCTCGGCATGACGCCGGACCTGCGGGCGCAGGCGGCCTGGCTGGCCGGCGAGGGCTACCTCGCGCTCGCGCCCGACCTGTACTCGCCCGGGCCCAGGGTGCGGTGCCTGGTGCGGACGTTCCGGGAGCTGGCGGCCGGGCGGGGCGCGGTGTTCGACTACGTGGCGGCGTGCCGGTCGTGGCTGGCCGGCCGGGGCGACTGCACCGGGCGGACCGGCGTGATCGGGTACTGCATGGGCGGCGGGTTCGCGCTGCTGCTGGCGTCTGGCCACGGCTTCGGCGCGGTGAGCGCGAACTACGGGATGGTGCCGAAGGACGCCGCGACGTTCTTCCGCGGGGCATGCCCGGTGATCGGCAGCTACGGCGGCAAGGACCGCTCGCTGCGCGGCGCGGCCGCCGCCCTTGACCGGGCCCTCGCCCAGGCCGGGGTGGAGCACGACGTCAAGGAGTACCCGCAGGCCGGCCACTCGTTCCTCAACGATCACCCGGGGGTGCTCGCGACCCTGCGGGGCGCTGCCGGGCCGGACGCCGCGCTCCCCCGGGTCTTCGCCGTGGTCAGCGCGGCCGCCGGGCCGCTGCTCGGCGCGGGATACCACGAGCCCTCGGCCGCCGACGCCCGCCGGCGGATCGCGGCCTTCTTCGGCCGGCACCTGAGGTGACCGGCCCGCGGCCGGCCAGGCGATGCCCGGGCGGCCGCCGGCGGGCCGTCAGCCGTAGAACACCCGCTCCATCACCGCCCTGGCCCGCCGGGCCGCCCGGCGCCAGTCCTGCACGAGCTGCTGGCCGGCGTCGGCCGGGTAGCCGAGCAGCATCGCGACCGAGGCGAGCTCGGGCTGGCCGACCGGCAGCACGTCCGACGCCCTGGCGCGGACCAGCATGATCGCGTTCCGGATCCGGGCGGCCAGCAGCCATGCCGCGCGCAGCATCGCCTCGTCCTCCGCGGCGAGCAGCCCCGCCTCGCGCGCCGCCGCGAGCGCGGTGAGGGTGTGCGTGGTCCGCAGCGCCGGGTCCGCGCCCGCGTGGCGCAGCTGCAGCAGCTGGGCCACCCACTCGGTGTCGGCCAGCCCGCCCGGGCCGAGCTTGACGTGAAGGACCGGGTCGACGCCCCTGGGCACGCGCTCGGCCTCCATCCGCGCCTTGATCCGCCGGATCTCCCGCACGGCGGCCCCGGCCAGGCCGCCGCCGGGATAGCGGACCCGGTCGGCGAGCTCGGTGAACGCGCGCCCCAGCGCCTCGTCCCCGGCGACCGGGGCGGCCCGCAGCAGGGCCTGCGCCTCCCAGGGCTGTGCCCACCGGTCGTAGTACGCACGGTAGGCGGCGAGCGTCCGGACCAGCGGCCCCTGCCGTCCCTCGGGCCGCAGGCCGGCGTCGACCCGCAGCGGGGGGTCGGGGCCGGGCGCGGCGAGCAGGGCGCGCATCCGCTCGGCTACCAGCTGCGCCGCCCGGGCGGCCGCCTCCTCGTCCGCGCCCGGCGCGGGCTCGTACACGAACAGCACGTCCGCGTCGCTGCCATAGCCCATCTCCCGGCCGCCGAGCCGGCCCATCGCGATCACGGCGACCCTGGCGGGCGGCGCGCCGACGGCGGGCTGGCCCGGGCCGGCGGCGACGGCGAGCGCCCCGGCCAGGGTCACGCGGGTCAGCGTGGTGATGGCCGCGGCGACCTCCTCGACGCCGATCAGGCCGGCCAGGTCCGCGGTCGCGGTGCGCAGCAGCTCCCGGCGGCGCAGCGCGAGCAGGCCGGCGACGGCGCCGTGCGGGTCCGGCCCGCCCCGGCGCACGATCGCGTCGGCCTCGGCCCGCAGCGCCTCCTCCGCCCGGGGCCGCAGCTGGGCGTCGTCGGCCAGCATCGCGACCGCGGCCGGGGCGCGGAGCAGCAGCCCGGGCGCGTAGCTGCCCGAGGCGAGCAGCCGGGTCATCCGCTGCGCCGCCGTCGTGTCGTCACGCAGCAGCCTCAGGTACCACGGCGAGTCCCCCAGGGCCTCGCTGACCCGGCGGAACGCCAGCAGCCCGGCGTCGGGCGCCGGGGCGTCGGCGAACCAGCCGAGCATCGCAGGCAGCAGCGCCCGCTGGATGGCGGCCTTCCGGCTCACGCCCGTGGTGAGCGCCTCGATGTGGCGCAGCGCCCCGGCCGGGTCGGCGTAGCCGAGGGCCTCCAGCCGGTCAGCCGCCGCCTGCGAGGTCAGCCGCATCACCTCGCGGGGCAGCCGGGCGACCGCGTCGAGCAGCGGCCGGTAGAACAGCTTCTCGTGCAGCTGCCGCACGCTCGCGGCATGCTCCCGCCAGCGCCGGGTCAGCTCCTCGGCCGGGTCGCCGTCCGGGCCCGCGGGGGCCGGCTGCCCGGTGCCGCGCATGCCGCGCAGCGCCCGGCCGACCTGGCGCAGCACCGCCGGGTCGGCGGGCAAGGCGTGCGTCCGGCGCAGGTTCCGCAGCTGGAGCAGGTGCTCGACCGCGCGCAGGAACCGGTACGCCGAGGCCAGGGCCGCAGCGTCCGCCCGGCCCACGTACCCCCCGGCCGACAGGGCGGCCAGCGCGGGCAGGGTGGCCGGGTCGCGCAGCCTCTCGTCGGCCCGGCCATGCACGAGCTGGAGGAGCTGCACCGCGAACTCGATGTCCCGCAGCCCGCCGGGGCCGAGCTTGATCTCCCGCTCGGCCTGCGCGGCGGGAATGCTGGCGATGACCCTCCGGCGCATCCGGCGGACGTCGGCGACGAAGCCGTCGCGCTGCGCTGCCTGCCAGGCCAGCGGTGCGACCGAGGCGGCGTAGGAGCGCCCGAGCTCGGGATCGCCGGCCACCGGGCGGGCCTTGAGCAGGGCCTGGAACTCCCAGGTCTTCGCCCACCGCTCGTAATAGGCCAGGTGGCTGGCGAGGGTCCGGACCAGCGGGCCGTTCCGGCCCTCCGGCCGCAGGTTCGCGTCGACCGGGAACATGCTGGCCTCCCGGCCCGCGTCCGAGCAGATCCGGATCATGGCGCTGGCCAGGCGGGTCGCGGCCCGCAGCGCGGCGCCCTCCTCGGTCCCGCCGGAGGGCTCGGCGACGAAGATCACGTCCACGTCGCTGGCGTAGTTCAGCTCCCGGGCGCCGCACTTGCCCATGGCGATCACCGCGAGGCGGCACCGGCCGGAGTCCGCCGGCGACCGGGACTGCGCCAGGGCGAGCGCGGCGGCGAGCGCGGCGCTGGCCAGGCCGGCCAGCTCGGCGAGCACCTCATCGAGCGGCGCCTGGCCGGTCAGGTCCCGGGCGGCGAGCCGCAGCAGCCGCCTGCGGTAGGCCACCCGGAGCGCGTCCTCCGCGCCGGGCGCGCCCGGCCCGCGAGCGCTCACCGCGGCGAGGAGGTCGGCGCGCAGGGCCTGCTCCGGGGGCCTGGCCAGCGCCTGCGGCCCCCCGAGGAGCTTCCAGTCGCCCGGATGACGGCGCAGGTGCTCGGCCAGCGCCGGGCTGGCGCCGAGGACGGCGGTCAGCCGTGCCCGCAGGCCCGCGTCGGCCCGCAGCGCCCTGCGCAGCTCCGCATCCGGCGACAGCCGGGCGAGCCCGGCCAGGGCCACGTCCGGGTCGGGCGCGGCCGCCAGCGCGGCGGTCAGCTCGGCGTCGGCCCCGGCCGGGTCCAGCCCGAGGTCCAGGGTGAGCAGGCGCTCGGCCGCCCGGGTGTCGGCGAACCCGAGCGCGGCCAGCCTCCCGGCCAGCGTGGCCCCGCGTGGCATGCCCACCTCAGCACGGTAGCGGGCGGCCGCCGCGCGGCAGCGGCGGGCGACCGCGGCATGCGCTCACAGCCCCGCGTAGCGCTCGATCTCGAACTCGGTCACGTGCCGCCGGTACTCGGCCCATTCCTGCCGCTTGTTCCGCAGGAAGAAGTCGAAGACGTGCTCGCCGAGGGTCTCGGCCACCAGCTCGCTGCGCTCCATCACGTTGCAAGCGTCGGACAGGCTCTGCGGCAGCGGGGCGATGCCGAGCGCACGCCGCTCGGCGGGCGAGAGCGCCCACACGTCGTCCTCCGCCCCCGGCGGGAGCTCGTACCCCTCCTCGATCCCCTTCAGCCCGGCGGCCAGGATCACCGCGAACGCCAGGTACGGGTTGCAGGCCGGGTCGAGCGAGCGGAACTCGATCCGGGTCGCGTTGCCCTTCTGCGGCTTGTACATCGGCACCCGGACCAGGGCGGAGCGGTTGTTGTGCCCCCAGCAGATGTGCGCGGGCGCCTCGCCGCCCGCGCCCGCCGTCCGCTCCGCGCCGCCCCACAGCCGCTTGTACGAGTTCACCCACTGGTTGCAGACCGCGGTGATCTCGGCGGCATGGGTGAGCAGCCCCGCGATGAACGAGCGGCCGACCTTGGACAGCTGGTACTCGGCGCCCGGCTCGTGGAAGACGTTCCTGTCGCCCTCGAACAGCGACATGTGGGTGTGCATGCCCGAGCCGGGATGCTCGGTGAACGGCTTGGGCATGAACGTCGCGTACACCCCCTGCTCCAGCGCGACCTCCTTCATCGCCAGCCGGAACGACATGATGTTGTCCGCGGTGCTCAGCGCGTCGGCGTAGCGCAGGTCGATCTCCTGCTGCCCCGGGGCGCCCTCGTGGTGGCTGAACTCCACCGAGATGCCCATCGCCTCCAGCATCGTGATCGCGGCCTTGCGGAAGTCGTGCGCGATGCTGTGCGGGGTGTGGTCGAAGTAGCCTCCCTGGTCGATCGGGCGCGGCTTGGCGCCGCCCTCGGGCCGCTCGCGAAGCAGGAAGAACTCGATCTCGGGG